>CAZZCH010000034.1:0-31232 GCA_964652895.1 uncultured Eubacteriales bacterium | reverse complement strand
TCTCGACGATGTCCGGACGCTGGGACAACGCCGAGGACGTCGCCGGCCTCATCGACAAGGCCATCCTCGACGAGCCGGCCTTCCTCCTGACCGAGGGCGGCATCGTCAAGGACGGCTGGAACGCCGAGCTCGACGACCTGCGCTCGGTCAGCCGGTCCGGGAAGTCCTTCATCGCCCAGATCGAGAAGAGAGAGCGGGAGCGGACCGGCATCGGCTCCCTCAAGGTCCGCTACAACAAGGTCTTCGGATACTACATCGAGGTGACGAAACCCAACCTGCCCCAGGTCCCGGCCGACTACATGCGCAAGCAGACGCTGGTCAACTCGGAGCGGTTCCTGACCCCGGAGCTCAAGGAGTACGAGGAAAAGGTCCTCCACGCCGAAGAGCGGATCGGGGTCCTCGAGCACCGCCTCTTCCTCGAGGTCCGCGAGACGGTGGCCCGGGAGATCCATCGCCTGCAAAGGATCGCGGCGGACGTCGCCGCGCTCGACGTCCTCCTGGCCCTGGCCGAGTGCGCGGCCCGGCGGAACTACGTCCGTCCCGCGATCGACGAGGGGGACGCGCTCCGCATCGAGGCCGGACGCCACGCCGTCATCGAGACGAGCCAGGCCGAGCCGTTCATTCCCAACGACTTGGAGCTCGACGCGGCCTCGAACCAGATCCTGATCATCACCGGGCCCAACATGGGCGGAAAGTCGACCTTCCTGAGGCAGGCCGCGCTCATCGTCCTCCTCGGCCAGATGGGGTCGTTCGTCCCGGCTAAATCGGCGACGCTCGGCCTCGTCGACCGGATCTTTACCCGGATCGGGGCCATGGACTTCCTCAGCGTCGGGCAGTCCACATTCATGGTCGAAATGCTCGAGACGGCGAGCATCCTCCACAACGCCACGTCGCGGAGCCTCATCCTCCTCGACGAGGTCGGGCGCGGCACGAGCACGTTCGACGGCCTGAGCATCGCCTGGGCCGTGGCCGAGCGCCTCCACGAGCGGGAAGGCCTCCGGCCGAAAACGCTCTTCGCCACCCACTACCACGAGCTGACCGAACTCGCCTTAACCCTGCCGAGGATCAAGAACTACCATGTCTCGGTCAGGGAATGGAAGGACGAGGTCGTGTTCCTGAGGAAGATCGTCCCCGGGCCGTCGGACCGGAGCTACGGCATCCATGTCGCCAAGCTGGCCGGCATCCCGCGGGACGTCATCGAGCGGGCCAGGGAAATCCTCTTCAATCTCGAGAAGCAGGAACTCGACGAGGCCGGATTGCCCCGGCTGGCCTATCGCGGCCGGGCGGCCAAGGACCGCAACCAGATGCTTCTTTTTGCCGAGGACCGGGAGGTCGTCCTCCTCCGGGACCTCAAGGACGAGATCGTGGGCCTTGACCTCTCGACGCTGACCCCCCTCGACGCCCTGAACATTCTCTCCAAATTCAAGGGTCGGCTCGAACCCGGCGCGTCCGGTTAAGAGGTCTCGGCCTCGTCCTCGACCGAGAACCCTTCCTTGATATTCTCTTCCTCTTCCTCGTCTTCGTCCTCGTCGAAGTCCTTGTCCGCGTCGTCTTCGATGGGAGCTTCCCCGTCGTCCTCTTTCCGTTCTTCCAGGGCCTGGTCGAACTCGTCCCGGTCATCGTAGCGCCGGATGGTGTTCACGACCGAGTCGCTGTAGCAGAGCTCGAGGAAATCCTCTTCGATGATACAGAAGACGGACATGCTGTGGCCCATTTGGAGGTTGCCGACGGTCTCGACGATCTCGGCGGACTTCGACTTCTTGATCGCGTCGAGCGTCAACCAGCTCGTGAAATCCATCTCTTCCATGATGTGCTCTCACTGATTATAAATATGGATTTATTGCCAATTGTCAAGTGGGGAGATCGCCGAAGCGCGGTTTCACCGCGCCGCGCCTTGACAGCCCTGCGCCGCGGGGCTTTAATAATAAGGATATTCCCGTTGGGAGGTGCCCCGATGCGGTGGGATCAGTTCACCGTGATGTCCCAGGAAGCCGTTCAGAAAGCCCAAGGCCGGGCCGAGGAGATGGGACATCAGGAGATCCGGCCCGAGCACCTGCTTTGGAGCTTTCTGGCCCAGGACGAGAACATCGTCAATGCCATCCTTTCGAAGATCGGCGCGCCGGCGGCCAAGATCCGGTCCGAGCTCGACGTGACCCTCGACCGTCTCCCCAAGGTCAGCGGCGGAGGGGAGTCCTCCCTCTCGCCGGCCCTGCGTCAGATACTCGACGCGGCTCGGAAGGAAGCGGACGAGCTCAAGGACGACTACGTCTCGACCGAGCACCTCTTCCTGGCCATCCTCAAGGAAGGGAAGAGCGGCGCGGCCCGGATCCTCCAAGCGAACGGCGTCAGTGAGGACGCCGTCCTCAAGGCCCTGGCCGCCGTCCGCGGTTCTCAAAGGGTCACCGATCCCCAGCCGGAAGGCAAATATCAGGTCCTCGAGAAATACGCCCGCGACCTGACGGCCCTGGCCCGCCAGGGCAAGCTCGACCCGGTCATCGGCCGGGAGGACGAGATCCGGCGGGTCATCCAGGTCCTCTCGAGGCGGACGAAGAACAATCCCGTCCTCATCGGCGAGGCCGGCGTCGGAAAGACGGCCGTCGTCGAGGGGCTGGCCCAGCGCATCGCCAACGGCGACGTGCCTCAGTCCCTGAAGAACAAACGCCTCCTGGCCCTCGACATCGGCGCGCTCGTCGCCGGGACGAAGTTCCGGGGCGAGTTCGAGGACCGTCTCAAGGCCGTCCTCAAGGAGATCGGCGAGGCTAACGGCCAGGTCATCCTCTTCATCGACGAGCTCCACACGATCATCGGCGCCGGCGCGGCCGAGGGCTCGGTCGACGCCTCGAATATGCTCAAGCCGGCCCTGGCCCGGGGTGAGATCCGCTGCGTCGGGGCGACGACCCTCAACGAATACAAGAAGCACATCGAAAAGGACGCCGCCCTGGAGCGCCGCTTCCAGCAGGTCTATGTCGACGAACCGACCGTCGAGGAGACGATCTCCATCCTCCGCGGCCTCAAGGAGAAATACGAGGTCCACCACGGCGTCAAGATCAAGGACTCGGCCCTGGTCGCCGCGGCGACCCTGTCCTCGCGCTACATCACCAGCCGCTTTCTCCCGGACAAGGCCATCGACCTCGTCGACGAGGCCGCGTCGCGCATCCGCATACAGATCGACAGCCTGCCCGAAGAGCTCGACGAGCTCGACCGCCGGACCCTCCAGCTCGAGATCGAGCGCCAGGCCTTGAAGAAGGAGAAGGACCCGGCCTCGCGGGAGAGGCTGGAGAAGATCGAAGAAGAGCTGGCCAACCTCAAGGAGAAGGCGGGAGCTATGCGCGGCCGCTGGCAAAAGGAAAAGGAGACGATCGAGGCCGCCGGAAAGCTCAAGGAAAAACAGGACGCCCTCAAGGTCGAGGAGCAGAACGCCGAGCGGAGCGGCGACCTGGAGAAAGCGGCCGAGATCCGCTACGGCAAGCTCATCGCGCTCCAGAAGGAGATGGACAAGGTCGCGGCCGACCTGGCCGCGATCCAGGCCAAAGGACGGATGCTCAAGGAGGAGGTCGACGAGGAGGACGTCGCCCAGGTCGTCTCCAAGTGGACCGGCATCCCCGTCTCCAAGATGCTCGAGGGCGAGGTCGACCGGCTCATCCACATGGAGGAGATCCTGGGGAAACGGGTCATCGGCCAGGAAGCGGCCATCCGGGCCGTCGCCGCGACCGTCAGGCGCTCCCGGGCCGGCATCCAGGAGGCCGGCCGGCCCATCGGTTCGTTCATCTTCCTCGGTCCGACGGGCGTCGGCAAGACCGAGCTGGCCCGGGCCCTGGCCGAATTCCTCTTCGACGACGAAAAAGCCATGGTCCGGCTGGACATGTCCGAATACATGGAAAAACACACGGTCAGCCGCCTCGTCGGGGCGCCGCCGGGCTACGTCGGGTATGAGGAGGGCGGCCAGCTGACCGAAGCCGTCAAGCGCCGGCCGTACTCACTCGTCCTGCTCGACGAGATCGAGAAGGCCCATCCCGACGTCTTCAACGTCCTGCTCCAGATCCTCGAGGACGGCCGGCTGACCGACGGCAAGGGCCGGACGGTCGACTTCAAGAACACGCTGGTCATCATGACCTCGAACCTCGGCGGTCAGGTCATCAAAGAGCTCAGCGGCGATTACGCAGCCATGGAGCAGGAGGTCCGGAAGATCCTCGAGGCCCATTTCAAGCCGGAGTTCCTCAACCGCATCGACGAGGTCATCATCTTCAGGCCGCTCCCGAAGAGCGTCCTCCTCGAGATCGTCGGGCTCCAGCTGGAGCTTTTAAGCAAAAGGCTGGCCGACCGCAAGATCGGCCTGGACGTGTCGAAGGGGGCCCAGGAGCTCCTGGCGGAGAGGGGCTTCGATCCCGTCTACGGCGCCCGTCCCCTCAAGCGGACGATCCAGAGGGACGTCCAGAATCCCCTGGCCATGAAGATCCTGACCGGGGAGTTCGGGGAAGGGGACACGGTCGAGATCGGCGTCGACAAGAAAGGGGAGCTCGGCTTCAAGAAAAAATAGCCGGTGGAGCGACCACCCGGTATGATCTCGTATATAATGAACTGACCTCGATCGAAGCGGAGAGAAAAGACATGTTTAAGAGATTCCTGCTGGCGGCCCTGGCCGTCATCCTCGTCCTTCCAACGCTTGCCCCGGCGAACGGGCTGAACCTCAACGGGCTGGGCTCCCGGGCCCAGGCCATGGGCGGTGCCTTCGTCGGCATCGCCAACGATTTCAGCGCCGTCTTCTGGAACCCCGCCGGGGCGGCCGGTTTCCGCAAGGACATGTTCGGGTTTTATGCGATGGACCTCATTCCTACGGCCACCTACCGCCTGCCGCTTTATTACGCGACCGTGCTTCCCGGACCGGAAATCCAAGTCGCCCAGACGAAGACCTCGCACTACCTGGGAGGCTTGGCGGCCTACTACAAGCCCATCAGCTCCAAAATCGTCGTCGGCCTGGGCATCGGTACCCCGTCAGGGCTGGGGACGATGTGGGACGGCGCTGACTTCACCGAGTTTACGGACGGAACCGTCTACGACTGGTCGAGCAAGATCGGTGTCATCTCCATCTCGCCCCTCGTCGCCGTCAAGCTCAGCGAAGTCGTCTCCGTCGGGGCCACGTTCAACCTCAACTACGGCATGTTCAGCCTCAAGATGCCGGCCGGAACCGTGACCGTCGGCGAGGACCTTGGCCAGTATGAGGAAAACATGAACGGGTGGGGGGTCGGGGCGACCTTCGGCGTTCTCGTCACCCCCTCCGAGAAGCTCGGCTTCGGCCTGACCGTCCGGACGCCTTCGACCGTTTCGTTCAACGGAACGGCCAACATGCCGACCTTGCCTGTCTACGAGCTCCCGGGGAGCTCCGACCTCAAGCGCAAGATCACCTGGCCGCTGTGGATCGCGGGCGGCATTTCGTTCCGTCCGGTCCCGCACCTGCTCCTGAGCGCCGACGTCCACTGGACCCAATGGTCGAAGCTCCATAGGATCACGACCGATTATCTGGACTCCGCCTGGGAAACCCTCATAGAAATGAGCGGGATGGACGTCCGTGTCCTCGATTGGAAAGACGCGACCCAGCTCCGTTTCGGCGCCGAATACACCCTGAATGCGTCGACGGCCCTGCGGGCCGGCTACTATCACGATCCGGCGCCGGCGCCGCTCTCGACCCTCAACGTCCTCCTCCCCAGCCATACCTTCAACGCCGTCTCGATCGGAATCGGCAAGACGATCTCCGACCTTCAGCTCGACTTCGGCCTGGAATATCTAATGGGGAATACGCGGACGTCGATAGACACGTCGCTGCCGCCGGTAGGCATGCCCGGGACCTACGGGATGAAGATCGTCGTCCCGACCGTGTCGGTGAACTACAAGTTCTAGGCTTGTCGCCGAAAAGAGGACGTTATTTTTCTTTCGAAGGGTTGAAGGTTGACCTTTTTGCTCTTAAGGAAGAGATGAAAAACATGCGCGTGGTGATAAGCCACGTGCGGCCCTTCAAGGCAAGGCTCACGGAACATCCGTTCGTCAACGACAAGAGCGGCAGGGCAAAGGCGCTCGTCTGTCGGTTCGATACGAAGAAGAAATCCCGCGTCCTTTTGGTTTCTGGAACCGACCAGTTCACGGATTTCCTTCTGGCCGACGAGGACGGAGTATTCCACTGGGTGAGTTCGGAGATGTGTCGGGAGGATTGATATTAAGCATTTCAACAACAGATTGTTTTGCGGCTTCACATTAAAAAATAATTGACTTTCTGGATTTGAATTACTATCTATATAGATAGTATGTTGATGAAAGGGTTTTTTGCGCTTTTTACTAAGAGTTTTCTACTCGGAGGATAAGCGATGATCTTAAAGGGGCGGTTCTGTTTCCAGGGCGTGCTTTTACTAACTAGCCTGGTTTTAACCGTACGAATTGCATTAAGTATCCCTGTCACATTTGAGGAATATTTTTCGAAGCAGAAGGAAATCCGTCTCTCTACGTCAGGCTTGCGTATTGGCTACCTTTGGTCCTTTGCTACCGACGACGACGGCCGTCTTTTCTTTCTCGACGCACGAGGCCGCCAGCTGCTTGTTTTTGATAATGATGGCCGGTTCATCACCAGGGTGGGCGGCGATGGACAGGGGCCAGGAGAGTACAAGGTTCCACGGACGGTCTATATAGATAGCTCACATCGTATCTATGTCGTCGATAGTCGTGCCAGGAGGATCAATATTTACGGGCCGGAGGGGAAGTTTCTAGATTCCTTCCTCATAACCTCCTCCCACGGGCCTGGCGATATTGTCACGGATTCTCACGCCAATGTCTTCATGGGAGGCGTGGGTATACCGGCGAGCCCTGGGGCACGCGGTGACTGGCTGCAGAAGTATGATGGTCAGGGACGGTTCGTTCGATCATTCTACAAAGACATCTCGGGGAAGGATTGGGTTTTTCGAATGAACCCGAATTTCCTTTTTGATATCTATGAAGACATGATCTATGCGATGCAGATAAACCGCTACGATATTCAAGTCTTCAATAGCGATGGCGACCTCGTGAAGAGCTATGGCCGTGCCCCAAGTTACTACCGGGCGCCGGATAAAAGCTATGTTATGGACGAAAAGAAGTTCCCGTCCGTGGATAAAATAAGGGACGAGCTCTATCGCTTGATGGAATCGTGGACTCGGCCGATGCAGATGGAGATCATTTACCCAGGAATCATCCTTATCCAGTCTGCGGCAAACGGGTTTGTCAAGGGATGTTCCAAGAAGCATATTATTGACCTTTGGTCGACTAAAGGGGATCTCAAGGCCGAGGCGATTCCGTGCGACTATCTGTTTTTGTGTTCCGATAGGAAAGGCAACTGTTACTTCCTCGAGAGCACGAATCAAGACGAAACGCTTGACAAGGAAGCCGAATACACTATCGGCAAATACAGCCTCTCACTCCACGCAAAATGAATATAGTAAGTTCCTTCAAATACTGAGAAGAACCATACGTTAGATTCAGCTGGTGCAGCCGAAAGTTGCACATCCTACCGTAGGGATTTAGAAAGGCGCGATTCTTCTCGGTTCTTCTCAGTAGGAGAGTGAGGTCATTTTCCCCATATAGAAGGCTCCTAGCGGAATTGATATGGGGGAAATAAAAAAATGGCTAGGGACGGAATCGAACCGCCGACGCAAGGATTTTCAGTCCTTCGCTCTACCGACTGAGCTACCTAGCCATGGGCGTCCGGCCGGGCCGAACAGCCCAACCAGTATATAAACCCGGCCGTTTGAAGTCAACATCCCTCCCCGTTTCTTTCTCGGCGTGGACTGGGCCGTCGGCCAGGAAGAGGGACAGCCCCCATGGGGGATAGTCATCAGCCCTCATGGGGACAGTCCCTTAGGCCGGCAAATTGAAATGGCCGGGTCGATATGATATTCTGGCCGCTGGAGGAACCTGCCGGATGGACGAACAGGAACTCAAGGAGCTTCTCCTCAGGGAAAACGCCGAATTCCGCAGGGCCCACGACGACCACGGAGAATGCGAGCGGGCCCTCGAGACGATCCGCGCCAAGACACATCTCTCCGCCGCCGAGGTCGACAAGGAGCGGGAGCTCAAGAAAAAGAAACTCGCCCTCAAGGACCGGATGTACCGGCTCATGTCGGATCACCTCAGGACGCGCTAAGGACCTCGATGGCCTTGACCGAGAACGCAAAACGCGTCGCGAATAAAGAGGAGCTCATCTCATGATCCTAGGCATGACCGGCTTCGCCGAAAGGAACTTCGCCTCTCCCGCCCTTCGGCTGAAGATCAGCATCAAGACGCTCAACCACCGCTACTTCGACTGGTCGTACAAGGGCGTCCCCCTCGGCGAGGCCGAAAGCCGCCTCCGGGCCATCTGCCAGAAGCGGATCCGCCGGGGACGGGTGGAGGTCTTTATCGACCTTGTCTCGCTCAGCCCCGAAAGCTGGAACTTCACGCTGAACGATGGGCTTCTCGAGAAGATCCTGGCCTCCCTCGACCGCGTCTCCCGGCGGACGGGCCGGCGACTCGAGATCTCCCTGGACAGCCTCTTCCGCGTGCCCCAGCTCGTCGAGGTCAGCCGGAAGGCCCTCGGCTCCAGGGAAACCTCCTTCCTCGAGCGGAGTTTTTCCCGGACGCTCGACGACGTCCTCGGGCTGCGGCGACGGGAAGGCCGGGAGACGGCCTGCCAGCTTCGGGTCCATCTCGCCGCCGTGCGTCGCTTCGTCTCCCGGGCCGAGGCGCGGTTCAAGCGTCAACCGGCCCTCCTCAAGGCGAAGATCAGGAAGCGCCTGAGCGACCTCAACGGGGGCGGCCCGGTTTCCGAGGGCAAGCTGGCCGAGGAGGCCTCTTTCCTGGCTCAGCGTTACGATCTGGCCGAGGAGATCGGCCGGCTCAAGACCCATCTCGACTCGTTCGAGGAGTTCCTGTCGCCCAAGGTCGGCGATCCCGTCGGCCGGCAGCTCGATTTCCTGGCCCAGGAGCTCAACCGCGAGGCCAACACCCTGGCCTCGAAATCCCAGGACATCCACATCACCCGGGAGAGCCTGGCCATCAAGAACGAGCTTGAAAGCATGCGCCAACACGTCCAGAATATCGAATAGGGGAGCCTCCGACATGCTTTTCGTGATCAGCGGTCCATCGGGTTGCGGGAAATCGACCCTCATCAAGAAAGTGCGGCGGAGTCTCGGCGACCTGGAATTCTCGGTCTCCCATACGACACGGGCCCCCCGCCCCTCGGAAAAGGACGGCGTCGACTATAATTTCGTCCCGGCCAAGACGTTCGAGCGCATGGTCCGGGAGAAGCGCTTCATCGAATGGGCCCGCGTCCACGGTCATCTCTACGGTACGTCCCGGGCCGAAGTCGAGCGAAAAGGCCGCCGCCGCGACGTCGTCCTCGACATCGACGTCCAGGGCGCCCGCCAGGTCCGAACTCGGGTCCCCGGGGCCGTCCATATCTTCATCATGCCTCCCGTCGCCGGCGAGCTCCGGCGGCGTCTCGAGCGGCGGCACGAGGACAGTCCTGGGGCCGTCGAGCGGCGCCTGAAGGACGCAAGGGCCGAGATCCGGGCTTACGACGAGTTCGACTACGTCGTCGTCAACGACGATCTGGACAAAGCCGCGGCCGACCTCAAGGCCGTTGTCGTCGCTTCCCGCCACAAGGCCGGGGCCATGGCCGGGGACCTCAAGCCCATCCTGCGAAGTTTCTCTTCGCCAGGACCCCACCGCTCGCCGCGAAAGAAGGTCCGTCCATGAAAAAGATCGCCCTGGGCGTCTCTTCGTCCGTCGGGATCTATAAAGCCTGCGAGCTCGTCCGGGGATTCCAGAAAAACGGCGTCGAGATCCAGGTCGTCATGACGCGGAACGCCACCCGGCTCATCTCGCCGCTTCTCTTCAGCAGCCTGACGGGAAAAACGGTTCTCATCGACCTCTTCGAGGAACCCACGGTCCGGACCGTCGGCCACATTTCGCTGGCCAAGGAGATCGCCCTCCTCTGCGTCGCCCCGGCCACGGCCAACGTCATCGGCAAGTTCTCGGGCGGCGTCGCCGATGATTTCCTGTCGACCCTCTACCTTGCCGTCCGTTCGCCCGTCCTCATCGCCCCGGCCATGAACGAAGCCATGTATCTCCACCCCCGGACCCAGGCCAACATCGCTCGCCTCAGGGCCCAGGGGGTCGAATTCGTCGAGCCGGAAAAAGGGTATCTGGCCTGCGGCGAGGAGGGTTGGGGCCGCCTGGCCGAGCCCGAGGCCATCGTTAAGGAAGGGTTGCGGCTCATCGGCCGGACCGCGAGCCTCAAGGGCAAAACCGTCCTGGTCACGGCGGGCCCGACTCGGGAGCCTCTCGACCCCGTCCGTTTCCTCTCAAACCCGTCGTCGGGCAAGATGGGCTACGAGCTGGCCCGGGAGGCGGTCGCCCGGGGGGCGAAGGTTATCCTCGTCTCCGGCCCGACCTCGCTCATCCCCCCCGCCGGCGCGCGGACCGAATTCATCCGGACCGCGGCCGAGATGCAGGCGGCCTGCCTGCGGGCCTTCCCCAAAACGGACATCGTGATCATGGCCGCCGCCGTCTCCGACTTCCGCTTCAAGGACGTCCGGCCGCGCAAGGCCGGCAAGTCCGAGATCGGTTCCGTCCTGGCCGTAGAGAGAACGCCGGACATCCTGGCCCTCCTCGGCGGGAAGAAGCGGCCGGGCCAGTTCCTCGTCGGCTTCGCCGCGGAGACGCACGACGTCCTGGCCCATGCCCGAAAGAAGCTGGCGGCCAAGAAGGCCGACCTCATGGTCGCCAACGCCGTCGGTGAGGGCATAGGATTCGGGACCGACGACAACGCCATCCGGATCATCGCCGCTTCCGGGCCCGTCCAGGAGACGGGCCTTTCGAGCAAGAGAGAGTTGAGCCGGACGATCTTCGACCGCATCGAGGCCGCCCTTGAAAAAAAACGCCGCTGACATTTGGGAGGATCTCAAGGGCCAGGTCGATTTCCTGACCGAGGCCGGGGCCGGGTTCGTCCTCAAGCCGGTCGAGGACAGGAGCGCTGCGGTTCCCGGCCGAGCCCAGGCCCGCGACATCAGGCACCGGCCGCCCGCGTTCCCCTCTTTGCCGTCCCTCGCCGGCCAGGCCGCGCAGACAGCCGCCGAGAGGCGAGCCCTCGAAGAGATCGATAAACAGGTCCTCGTCTGCAAGCTCTGTCCGCTTCACAAACTCAGGACCCACGCCGTCCCCGGCGAGGGCAACCGGTCGGCCGGGCTGATGTTCATCGGCGAAGCGCCGGGCCGGGACGAAGACGCCCAGGGCCGGCCGTTCATCGGCCGGGCCGGCCAGCTGCTCCGGAAGATCATCGCGGCCATGAAATTCCGCGAGGACGAGGTCTACATCACCAATATCGTCAAGTGCCGCCCGCCCGACAACCGCGTCCCCCACCGCGAGGAGGAAGAGGCCTGCTCGCCCTACCTCGTCCGCCAGATCGAGCTCATCCGACCGCGTGTCATCGTCACCCTGGGGAAGACGCCGACGGACTATTTCGTTCCCGGCCGCGAAGGAATGACCGCCCGGCGCGGGAATTTCGGGGACTACCGGGGCATCCCGGTCATGCCCACCTTCCACCCCTCCTATCTCGTGCGGAACGAAGGCAACCGGGAGCTCAAGCGCATGGTCTGGGAGGACATGCAGAAGGTGATGGCGCTTCTCGGCGGGAAATGACCGTCTTCGCCCGGGTCGTTTTTGCGCTCCCCCTCGAACAGTCCTTCCTCTACGCCGTCCCGGAGGAGTTCCGGGCCGCCGCCCAGCCGGGCTCGCGGGTGGTCGCGCCGCTCGGGACGAGACGCCAAAACGGTTTCATCGTCGGCCTGACGACCGAGCCTCCGGCCGCCGCGATCAAGGTCAAGGAACTCGTCCGGGTCCTTGACGACAGGCCGTTCCGGGACGAGCGTTTCCTCGAATTCACGGGCCGGCTGAGCGCGGAATTCCTTTCGTCCTGGGGCGAGATCCTCCAGGCGTCCCTGCCGCCTTCGCTCGCCCTCAAGACGAAAACGGCCGTCTCCTTGACAGAATCCGGCCGGGCCGGGCTCGCGAAAAAGGGACTCGGGCCCAAGGAACGCCTCCTGGCGGCCGTTCTGGCGGAAGCCCCCAAGGGACGGAGCCCCGTGTTCCTCCGTAGAAGAACGGGCGGAAAGGACGTCTCCGGGCTCATCGCCAGGATGGAAAAGAAAGGGCTCGTCGAGGTCCGGAGGACGGCCGTCCAAGCTCCCCGGACGCCCAAGGCCGGTGGGCGAGAAGCATCTGTTCAGCTCGGCCTATCCTTCCCCGAAAGCCTTCGCGACGCCGGCTCTCTTGCCCCTATCGAGAAACGCATCGAAGAAGGGCGCTTCGGCGCCTGGTATCT
Source organism: uncultured Eubacteriales bacterium (assembly GCA_964652895.1). Lineage (GTDB taxonomy): Bacteria > Acidobacteriota > Aminicenantia > Aminicenantales > Saccharicenantaceae > RBG-16-66-30. The sequence goes on along the minus strand of CAZZCH010000034.1, from coordinate 18,853 downwards.
CTTCGGGTCCGTGGCGTCGCGGAGGGCGGCGTTCCAGGGCCTCGTCCGGCGGGCGATCGGCGCGGGAGGACGGGTCCTCTATCTTATTCCAGAGGTCGCCCCGAGCGGGGAATTCGCGGTCCGATTCAAGAAGGAACAAGGCCGGACGGCCGTCGTTTTCCACGGCCGGATGACGGAAAAGCGGAAGGAGGACGCCTGGCGGACCCTGAAGAGCGGCCGCGCCTCCCTCGTGGCCGGGACGCGTTCGGCCCTTTTCCTCGAAACAGTGCCCTTGCGTCTCATCGTCGTCGACGAAGAGCAGGAGGAATCGTATTTCCAGGCCGAAAGCCCGTCCTACGACGCCCGCCGCGGAGCGTGGCTTAGGGCCAGGATCGAGGGCGCGGTCGCCGTTTACGGGTCGTCGCGGCCAACCGTGGAAGCCTTCGCCGAGGCCAGGCGGCAGGGGATGCTCATCGAGCTCGGTACGGAGCCGCGTCGGACCCGGGTCAGCTTGGTCGACCATTCACGGGACATCCCGATCATCTCCGGGGAACTCGAACAAAAGCTCCGGGCCAACCTGGCGAAAGGGGAGGCCTCCATCCTCTTCCTCAACCGGCGCGGCTATGCCTCTCAGCTTGCATGCTCCGGGTGCGGCCGCGTTCCCCGCTGTCCCCGCTGCGACATCCCCCTCGTCTTCCATAAGGCCGAGAACCGCCTCGTCTGCCATTATTGCAACCATGCCGAGGACACCCGGAAGGCCTGCTCCGGATGCGGCGGCGAGATCGTCCTCAGGCGCGGCGCCGGGACGCAGGCCGTCGAGGAGGAACTCGTCCGGCTCTTCCCCCAGGTCCGGGTGGGCCGATACGATGCGGACACGACCGGGGGACAGGAGGAGAGGGCCAATATCCTGGCCGGCTTCGCCAAGGGAAAAGTCCCCCTCCTCGTCGGCACCCAGCTCCTCGTCCACCAGCCGGGCGTGCCCAAGGTCGGGCTCGTCGGCATCCTCCGGCCCGAGTCGCTCCTGGGCTTTTCCGATTACCGGGCCGGCCAGAAAACCTTCGAGGCCGTCTCGGCGATGCTGGATTTCTGCCGCGACGCGCCGGACGCGGAGGCCGTCGTCCAGACGATAGCGCCCGCCCACTTCAGCATCGAAGCGGCCGCCGCGGGCGACTACCGGACTTTCTACGACAAGGAGATCGAGTTCCGGCGCGTCCTGAACTACCCGCCGTTCAGCTCCCTTGCCGAAGTCCTCCTCCAAGGCCGCGACGTCCGGACCCTGGGAGCCAAGTCGCGGGAACTGCGCGCGCTCCTCCAAAAATACGCGCCCGGGCTCGAGGTGCTCGGCCCGGCCTTCGCCTCGGTCGCCCGCGTCCGGAACGTCTCCCGCGTTCAGTTCATCCTCAAGGCCCCGGAGCGGGAGATGATTGACCGGGCCCTCCGGGAATCCCTGCCCAAGGTCCGCCTTAAGAAGTCGGTCATCTTCTCCTACTCGCCTTTTCGCTCCATGTGAGTGGGCCTCGGAAGCATGACCCGCTCATAAGGACTTCCAGGCTCGGGCGCGCCTATCCGTCGGCCGCGGAGGGTTCTCGGGGGTTATCGTCGTTCGCTGCGGTGATTTTTCACGCCGGTCCGCGCGCCGGACTCGGCGCCAAAACAACTCGCTCGGCGTGCGCTACGCCTCGCTCAGACACGTTTTGGCGGCTTCCCCTGAAACTTCCCGCGCCCCCCGGCTTCGGACCGACTAAATCACCGCTTATGCTCCCTCCGACAACCCCCTTCGGCCCTCTTTTCGGCGGCCTCCTATGGGCCTCACTCCTGCGCCATGTCCCTTATCCGCTCGACCTGCCCCCTCAGCCCTGTTCTCTGAGGGCTAATATTCGGCAGGCGAGTCGGCTCGACGGGGGGGAGGGAGAAAAAAAAGGGCCCGTCCCGCTTCGAGAGAAGCGGGACGGGCTCCGTGATAGGCGTGCGGGCGGGTTTACCGCTTGATCGGGGAGGGGGCCGCCGCTTCCTCGTAATCCCCGAAGTAGATCGTCAGATAGCCGGTCGCCGTGACGGGCTTGTCGTTCAGGTCGTGGCCGAAGATCTCGATCTTGGCCTTGGACTCGATGACCGTGGTCGTCCCGACCAGCCCGACGAGCGGCGCAGCAAGCTTGGCCGCTTCGAGAACGATCGCGAACGGGACGGCGGTAGACTCGTCGACCGGGCAGAGGACCGTCGAGAAGTTGCCGTCGAAAGGAAGCGGGACATCTGTACCCGGTGTGCCGGGAGCCGAGGGCAGTTCGAAGGTCACCCGGTAGTTCGTCAGGATGACATCGTTGAACTGCGACGGGGGGTCGATGGGGTCGGGGTTGACCAGCCGGATCATGATATTGGCCGTGGCCACGTCGGCCGCGACATAGGTTCCCAAGGCGCCGTCCCTCAGGACATCGGATTGGAGAAAGGCCACGACGTCGCCTTCCGTCGTCGTGCCCGTGATGCTCTCGATGATGATCAGGCTGCTCGATTCGGCTTCCCGCGACAGTTTGTTGCAGCCGGACAAAACCAGGAAGGCGGCCGCTACTGCCAGGACCTTAAGAGTCGGTTGAGTCTTGTTCATGGTTCGTGCTCTCCTGTTACTTGATGATCCTGGGCGTGATGAAGATCAGCAGCTCCCGGCTCTGCTTCGTCCGGGCGAAGTTCTTGAAGAGGGAGCCCAGTATCGGGATCTGATGGAGGAAGGGCACCCGCTCGCGTGTGACCGAGTCCTCCGTCCGGTAGATGCCCCCGATGACCGTCGTGCCGCCGTCGGGGACCATGACCGTCGTCTTGGCGCTTTGCATGGTGATCGGCGGGATGCCGTTGACGAGGTTGGCGAAGTCGGCCGCGTTGTTCTGGATCTCGATGGCCATGATGATCGTTCCCTCGGCCGTGATCTGCGGCGTCGCTCTCAGCTCGAGGGCGGCGTTGACATACCGGGTTGTCACGGTGAAGTTGGCCACCGTCTGGACCGGGATCTGGCGGCCCTGGATGATCTCGGCCTGTTGGTTGTTCTGGGTGACCACGGACGGCCGGGAGATGATCTTCCCGTCGCCGCCGGTCTCCAGGGCCGACAGGGCGACGTCGACCCGGAATGTGTCGAGGACGTTGGCGAAGGAGAAGCCAAGGGCCGTGTTGAAGGACGGGGCGGGCAGGTTGACGGCGTACCCGCCGAGGGGTCCGCCGATGCCCTTGGTCACTTCGCCCTGGGGGATCAGGGCGCCGTTGACGAGGACGCTGTTGGGGAACTGGAGGGAGGTCGCGTTCCCGTAGAACGGGTCGGCGATGCCCTTGAAGCCCCACTGGATGCCCAGGTTGCGGACGAAGGTGGTCGAGGCCTCGACGACCCGGGCCTCGATGGAGACCTGGGGAGTCGGCGTGTCGACGACGGTGATGAGCTTTTCGAGGAGATCGAGCTTGTCCTTGACCTCGGAAACGATCAGCGTGTTGGTCCGGTCGTCGACGATGATCTCGCCGCGCGTCGAGATCTTGGAGCGGAGGAGGGCATAAACATCCTTAGCCTTCGAGTAGGACAGCGTGATCGTCTTGACGATGACCGGGCCGCCCAGCTCCTTGCTCTCCTTGAGCCGCCGCTGTTCCTCGTCCTCGCGGGTCAGGACGCTCATGGGCGCGATGCGCAGGATGTTGCCCTCGATCGTTTGGCCCATCTTGTTCTGCTTGAGGAGGAGCTCCAGGGCCTGGTCCCAGGGGACGTCCTGGAGGTTGACGGTGACGGCGCCCCGGACGTCCGGGTCGAAGACGACGTTCAGGCCGGCGAACTCGGCCAGGTAGAGGATGACGTCCCGGAGGTCGGCGTCCTTCATCTTGAGACTGAGGATGTCGCCGGAGTATTTTGCTTCTTCGCCGGAGATCGTTTGAGGCTTGAATTTTTCCTGCTGGTCCTGGGCCATGGCCGCCGTGGTTTCCTGCGCCGCAACGGCGACTTCGCGCGGCGGGCGAGCGGCTTCGGTGGTCACGGCCTTGGCTTCGGCCTTTGGCTCCGTCTTCGGGGCGGCCGGGGGATCGGATTTGACCGGGGCCGGTATGGGGGCTGGGGTCGGCGGAGGGGCCGGTTGGACGACGCTCACGCCGGCCGCGGTGGCCGGGTAGAACGACACGACGAGTCCGTCCGTCCGGGAATCCATGGTGTAGAGCCCCGCTTCTTTGAGGTCGAAGACCATGCGGGTGATCGGCCGGGGAGCGGCGCCCTGGAATTGGGCGACCCGAACCCTCTGGACGGCGGACCGGGGATCGTTGATCGGCCAGACATCGGATTTGGCGGTGAGGACGGTGTCGAAGAGGTCGACGACCAGCCGGGGCGGGTTCTCCAGGGCAAACACCTGGCTGACGGCCGGTCCGGTCAGGTTGGCCTTGACGGAGACGCTCTCGGCGCCGGCGGTCGTAGCCACCTTGCTCAGGAGGATCTCGCTCTTGGCCTTGCTATCGAGCTCGGACTGGGTGGTGGCGTCGATGAGGTAGGCCCCCTGGGCCCTCTGGATCCGGTTGAGCTCGATGACCGTCCGGCCGGTCTCGGCGATGACCCGGACCGGCACGCGCTCACTCAGCCGGACGAGGAGGCGCAGGTCCTGATCCCCTGATTTCTGGACTTGGATATCCCGAATGAACGCGGCTTCGGAGGAGGGGACGATCGGCGCCGAGGCGGTCTCGGTGCCGGCGAGATCAAGGACGAGGGTCTGGGGGGATTCGGTCAGGTAATACGCCCTCCGGACATTGAGCAAGCCGTCGGTTTCCATGACCAGTTTCGTCGCCAGCGCGCCCGGCTGGACTTGGAACTTGCTGATATTGACGGCGGGGCTCGGACCCTGGGCGTGCACGACGGAGAGAAGAAGCACGCACAGGCCGGCGATGACGGCTGGCAGGATTCTCTTTTTCATGTTACAGCTCCTCCGTGATTTCTTTGACGACGTCTCTCGGCCTTATGAGGGGGATGCCCCGCTCGTGGGTTTTCCGCAAGACCACCTGCGACTCGCTGATGGACAGGACGTACCCGTCCGTGAACTTGTCGCCGACCTTGACGAACATGGGGAAGCCCTGGGGCATGCCGATCATGGCGGTGTAGACTTTATTGCTCTCGACGATCCCGAAGAGGACGAGGTCGTCGATGAACACCTGGGGTTCACCGTTGGCCGTTTTCCCCCGCATGTCGCGTCCTGTCAGGAGATCCTTGAAGGGATCCCGCCGGCCCTCGGGGTTGTAGGTGAATCCGGACTGCGGGGCGACCGTTTGCGCGGTCTCCGGTGGCGGCGCGGCGACCGTCTCCTGAGCGAGGAGAGGGGCCAAGCCCGCCAAACCGACGATCAGGATGATGAAGGCTATTTTTCTCATCTTAATGGCCTCACTTTTTTATGGCCGGTGCGGCGACCGGCGGTTCGGCGAAGAAGTAGGTCTTGACCGTCCAGTCGGCCGAGACCGTGTTCTGATCCGTCTGGGGAGAGATGGACCTGATGGTGAAGTTTTCGATCGTGAACACGCGGGCGAACTTGCTCAACCGGTCGAAGAAAAGTCCGAGGCTATGGTAGTTGCCCGAGACCTTGATGGGAATGGGCCACTCGAAGTAGAACTCCTTGTCGATCTCGGCCCCCGGCGCGAAGCTGAGGACGTCGAGGCGGGAGTCATAAGCCAGGGTCTGGACCTGCCGCAGGATGTCCGCCGTTTCCTTCCTCTGGGGGATGTTGACCTCCAGGGTCTTGAGCTTGGCGGTCATGGCAGTGATGTCGGCAACGATCTTGTCCAGTTCCCGCTTCTTCTGCTTCAGGTTCTGGACCTCCCGCTCGACCTGGATCCGTTCGATCCGCAGTGCCTCCAGCTTGGTATTCTGGGGTTTGAAGTAAAAGAAGAAGGCCAGGGCGAAGATGAGGGCGGCGAAGAGGACGTATCCGTACCAGGGCCAGTTTTTCATCACTTCTCCCCTTTCTTGTCAATGGGTTCCGCCGCCACGGGGGCTGGAACCGGCTCCGGCTTCTTCTCGATCAAGGCCCGGAGGGTAAACTCCAGGAACTGGTCTCCTTGTCCGCCCCTCTGTGTCGAGGAAACGAGGTTGACGTTCATGAGCCGGGGACTGGCCTCGAGATTGTCGATGAAATCCGAGATGAGGTTGTTCGACAGGGCCCGTCCCCTGATCTGGATGCCTTTGCTGTCGTAAGTCACTTCGCTCAGCCAGACCCACTCCGGCAGGCGGCGGCTCAGCTCGTCCATGAGGCGGGGGGCCAGGTCGCGCTGGGCGTTGAGGTTCTCGATGAGGGTGATCTTCTTGTCCAGGGATTCCCGGATCCTTTTCTGCTCCTCGAGTCTGGCCTCGACGTACTGGAGCTGGCTTTTCTCCTGGCGGGCCGTGGCGAGGAGCGCGTTTTCCGTGTTGAACGCTCTTTGCTGGAAGTAATAGAACAGGCCGAGCCCGATGACGAGGAGGAGGAAGACCAGGTTCCCGAGGTTCGGGCCCTTCTTGCCTCCTTCCTCTGATATCCCCGCGGCGAGGACGGTTTCCCTAATGTCCTTGTTTTCCGGCTTGAGGAGGTTGATCCGTATCATGGTTACTTCTCCACTTTTCGTGTTGCCAAACCGACGGCGACACCGAAGATCGGCGCCATGTCGCTGAAGTAGATGGCGTCGAACTTCCCGTCATCGACCCGGATATTGCGGAAGGGGTTGAGGATCTCCGCCTTGATCCTGAACCTGGTCTCGAAGGCGCTGACCATGTTCATGACGTTGGCCAGCCCGCCGCTGAGGACGATCTGATCGATCTTCCTCTCCCGCTTCTCCGAGGCCTCGAAGAAGGAGAAAGTCTTCTCGATCTCGTCGAGGAGATCGCGGACGTTCATCGACAGGAGCGTCGCGAACTGGTCCGGGGTCGTCGATTTTCCGGGGATGCCCTTGAGGAGCTTTTCCGCATCTTCGAACGAGATACTGAGTTCCTTGCGGATGTTCTCGGTGAAGAAAAAGCCGCCCAGGGAAAGGTCCCGGAAGAGCTGGGGTGTGCCCCGCTCGACGATGACGACGTTGGTAATGTTGGCCCCGATGTTGATGAGGGCGATCGTCTTTTCGGCGAAGATCTCGGGGTAGCTGACCTCGAGGGCGTTCTGGAGGGCGAAGACGTCGACCTCGATGCTCTGGAGGTTTTTCCGGGCCTGGTTGATGACGTTGCTGTAGTTCGCGATCTTGTCCTTCTTGGCGGCCACGAGCAGGATGTCGAGGTTCTTTTCGTCGGTCGAGCGCGCCGGCCTGAGGATGGCGTAATCGACGTTCGTCTCCTCATAGGGGTAGGGGATGTTGTGCTTGGCTTCCCAGATGATGGACTCGGCGAGCTCCTGCTTTTCCATGACCGGGAGGGAGATCTTCTTGATGATGACCGAATTGCCGGAGATGGAGATGGCGACGTCTTTTGTCGAGATCTTGTTCTCCTCGAAGACCAGGCGGATGGTCTCGATGACGGCGGCCGAGTCGATGATGGTCCCTTCCACGATGGCGTCGTGAGGCAGCGGCTCGTAACCGATCTTGGCCACCTCGTAGGCCTCCGCCGAGCCCTTTTTCCGGGAGCGGAATTCAACGGCCTTGATGGAATAAGAACCGATATCCAGCCCGACCACGCTTTTTTCTCGAGAGATACCGAACATGTTTCCCTGCCTTTATGAAGATTGGACTTTTTGTGACTTCCTGACCTTGTCCCGGAGCTTGCGGGCCACCGGTCCGGGCACGAGGCCCTCAACGGAGCCGCCCAGCGCGGCGACCTCGCGGACCAGATTCGAGCTGAGGAATGAATAATTGACGTTGGGCATCATGAAAAACGTTTCGATGTCCGGGGCCAGATTCCGGTTCATCAGGGCCATCTGGAATTCGTATTCGAAGTCCGAAATGGCTCTCAGGCCGCGCATGACGACACCCGTCCCCCGGGCCCGGGCGAAATCGACCAGGAGCCCGTCGAAGGCCCGGACTTCGACCTCCTTTTTCGAAGCGAAAATATCTTGAATCATTCTTACCCTCTCTTTAGTCGTGAAGAGAGGGGCTTTTTTGGGGTTTTCGAGGACGGCGACGATGATCCGATCGAAAACCCTGAGGCCGCGTTCGATGATGTCCACATGCCCGTTCGTGATGGGATCGAAAGACCCGGGGTACATGGCGCTCATTTCCGGCATCTGGACTCTCAGTTAGTTCCTCAAAATGGGTTACTATCCAAATATCAAAAAAAAACGGGCTTGTCAACGAAAATTCTCGGGTAAAGGGGGGGCCGGAAGGAGGGCGGTGCCGGACCCGGCTTCTATCATAACAAAGGGAGGACGGAGAGGCGGTGAGAAAAACGGTTGGGAGGGGAGTCGTGGAAGGTGCCCTTGGGCGCCTCGGCCGCCTAACCTGTTGTCACCGCCGGAGGTGATGTCATCGGCCTGGGCCGGCCGGGGACGAACGTTGCTTTTCGGCGGGGAATATGCTATTTTTTCCGCGATGATGATCCGATTCGGCACCTCCGGCTGGCGGGGGGTCATGGGCGAGGAATTCACCTTCCACAACGTCCGTGTCGTCGTCCAGGCCATTGCCAACCACCTCCGGAAAACGTACGGGGACGGGCCGATCTCCGTGGTCGTAGGCTTCGACACGCGGTTTCTGTCGGAGCGCTATGCTTTCGAAGCGGCCAAGCTCCTGGCCCGGAACCGGATCGAGGTCTTCCTGGCCGAACGGGACGCTCCGTCCCAGGCCCTGGCCTACCAGGTCATCAAGAGGACATGCCAGGGGGGGATCAATTTCACCGCCTCTTTCAATCCGCCGCGCTATAACGGCCTCAAGTTCAATGTCGAAACCGGCGCCCCGGCCCTCCCGGAGGTGACGGACGCCATCGAGGAGGAGATCCGGCAGCTGATGCCCGGCTTTTCGACTCTGGCCATCCAATCCCCGGGTGAATCCATCTCCCGCATCGACTTCCAGGCGGACTATTTGGCCTTCCTCCAGGGCAAGATCGATTTCGGCGTCATGCGGGCCGCGAAGCTGCGTGTCGCCGCGGACCTGCTTTACGGCACGAGCCGCGAATACCTTGACGAGATCCTCGAGGAGAACGGCGTCGAGGTCGAGAGTATCCACGGCTACGTCGATCCTTACTTCGGCGGTGTCAGCCCTTCCTGCACCGAGGAGAACCTGGCCGAGCTCAAGGCCCATGTCCTCGAGACGAAGTGCCACCTCGGCGTGGCCACCGACGCGGATGGCGACCGGTTCGGCATCGTCGATGAGAAAGGGGCTTTCGTCCACCCGAACATCATCCTGGCCCTTCTCCTCGACTACCTCGTCCGGGTCAAAGGCTGGCGTGGCGGCGTCGCCCGGTCGGTCACGACGACCCATCTCCTCGATCGCATCGCCCGCGAGCACGACCTGCCGCTGACCAAGACCAAGGTCGGGTTCAAGTACATGGCCGACCTGTTCCTCAAGGGCCGGATCATGTTCGGCGGAGAGGAGAGCGCCTGTATCGCCGTCAGGGACCACCTTCCCGAGAAGGACGGTATCTTCGCCGGGCTCCTGGTCGCGGAGATGATCGCCGCCACCGGCCGCAGCCTGGGCGGGCTCCGCGACGACCTCTATAAGGCGTACGGCGAAATGACCAGCGGCGAGCGCACTCTGCCCCTGACCCCGGAGAGGTCGAAGAGGCTGAAGGCCCTGATCCAGGACCCCCCGTCGAAGTTGGGCCGCTCGAAGGTCGTCGCCGTCGAGATGATCGACGGCCTCAAGCTCGATTTCGACGAGGACCGCTGGGTCGTCCTCCGCCTGTCCGGGACCCAGCCGCTCATCCGCTGTTACGCCGAAGCCGAGACGCGCGAGGAAGTCGAGGCCCTCTTGAAAAAGGGGCTGGGGGCGATCAAGTGAAGAAGAAGATCTTCATCCTCGGTATCGCCTGCTTCTTTTTGATCTTGATCTTCACGTCGCTCTTCGGGAAGAAGGGGGTCATGGACCTCCGCCGGGCTCGCCAGAACCTGGCGGCGCTCGAGACCCGGGTCCGCGCCCTTGAAGCGGAGAAAGTCCGGCTCGAGGCGGAGATCGACCGGCTCGATAAGGACCCGCGGGCCGTCGAAAAGCCGGCCCGGGAGAAGCTGGGGCTCGTCGGGCCCGGCGAGAAGGTCGTCGTCATTCCCGCCCCGCCGGTCAAGAAATAGATGCCCCGGTCCGCCAAGCTCGAAGGGCGCCCGGAAGAGGCGGCCCTCGTCGAGAACCTCAACCCGGCCCAGCGCCGGGCGGTCCTCCACGGCGGAGGGCCGCTCCTCATCATCGCCGGCGCGGGCACGGGGAAGACCAAGGTCATCACCCATCGGATCGCTCGGCTGATCGCCTCGAAGGCGGCCCGGCCGGACGAGATCCTAGCCGTGACGTTCACCGAAAAAGCGGCCAACGAGATGGAGGCCCGGGTCGACGTCCTCGTCCCTTACACGTCGTCCTTCGCCGAGATCAGCACGTTCAATTCCTTCGGCGAAAGGGTCCTGCGCGACTACGCCCTCGATGTCGGCTATCCGCCGGACTTCCGCCTGCTCGACGACGTCGGGCAGGCCATCTTCCTCCACGAACACCTCTTCCGCCTGCCGCTCGACTATTATCGGCCGCTCGGCCAGCCGACCCGCCATATCCAGGAGCTCCTCGCGGCCATCCGCAAGCTGAAACAGGAGGACGTTCGCCCCGAGGACTATGTCCGCTACGCGGAAGGGCTCGGGGAAAGGGCGTCGAACGAGAGCGATCAGGAGACGGCCCGGAAGCACCTCGAGGTCGCCCGGGTTTTCGCGGAATACCAGACCCTCCTTCGGACGCAGGGCCTGATCGATTTCGAGGACCAGGTGACCCTCGTCGTCGACCTCTTCCGGCGCCGGCCCGCCGTCCTGGAGGAATTCCGCGGGCGCTACCGGTACATCCTCGTCGACGAGTTCCAGGACACGAACTATATCCAGTTCGAGCTCCTCAAGATGCTCGCCGCCGGGCACAGGAACCTGACCGTGGTCGGCGACGACGACCAGAGCATCTTCCGCTTCCGGGGCGCCTCGCTCAGCAACATCCTCGGTTTCGAGGAGATCTACCCCGAGGCCAAGAGGATCGTCCTGACGCGGAACTACCGGTCGACCCAGCCCATCCTCGACGCGTCTTACCGGCTCATCCAGCACAACAACCCGAACCGGCTCGAGTTCAAAGTCCGGGTGGACAAGCGCTTGAAGGCGGCCGTCCGCAGCTCCGGAAAAACCATTCATATGCTTCCGTTCGACACCCTCTCTCACGAGGCCGACGCCGTGGCCGACCGTGTCCTCGAAATCCATGCCCGGGGCTCCGCCTGGAGGGACATCGCTGTCCTTGTCCGGCGAAACGCCGATGCCGACCCCTACCTGCGGTCCTTCAACATGAAGCAGGTCCCCTTCCGTTTTTCGGGCAGCCGGGGACTCTACCAGCAGGAGGAGGTCAAGGTCCTCGTCGCCTTCATCCGGGCCCTGACGGACTTCGATAACAGCCGCGACCTTTTCTACCTCGCCCTCTCGGACGTCTACAAGGCCGGCCCTTACGACATGACCCGGATCGCCGGGTACGCCGAGAAGAAGAACCTGTCCCTCCACGGCGTCTTCAAGACGATCGCCGAAGGCACGAGCCCCGTGGAGATCGCCAAGGAAACGGAGGAGACGGTCAAGCGGATCTTCGCCGACATCCTCGCGTTCGTCGATCTGGCCGGGGCGAAGAACGCCGGGGCGGTCGTCTACGCCTTCCTCGAAAAAAGCGGCTATCTCAAGTCCCTGGTCAGCCCCCTGACCCTCGAATCCGAGGTCCGGATCAAGAACATCCGTCTCTTTTTCGACAAGATCAAGGGATTCTCCGACCTCGTCGACAACGATTCCATCCGCTCCTTCGCCCGTTACCTCGACTTGCTCCGCGAGGTCGGCGACAATCCGGCCACGTCGGAGGCGGAGCTCGACGAGGACGCCGTCAACGTCCTGACGGTCCATAAGGCCAAGGGGCTCGAGTTCGGGACGGTCTTCCTCGTCGGCCTCATCGAGGACCGCTTTCCCGGCCGGGAGCGGCGGGAGAGGATCCCGGTCCCGGACGGGATCCTCAAGGAGATCCTGCCGGGGCGGGAGAACTATCTCCAGGAGGAGAGGCGGCTCTTCTACGTGGCCATGACTCGCGCCCGCCGGGCCCTCTACATGACCTGGGCCAGGGACTATGGGCTCAAACGCCATAAAAAAGTCAGTCCGTTCGTCCTCGAGGCCCTGGACATCCCCAAGATGCCGGAGGACGTCCTGCGCGCTTCGGTCCTCGAGGAGATCCGGCGCTACGCCCTGTCCGACAGCCGGCCGAAGATGCCGGCCCCGGTCCGGCCGGTGGGGACCCTGCGGCTGAGCCACGTCCAGGTCGAGGATTACCTTCTCTGCCCCCTCAAGTACAGGTTCCGTCACGTCATGCGCGTGCCCGTCCTGCCCCACCACTCGCTCGTTTTCGGCCGCGTCCTCCATGCCACGATCCACACCTATCTCAAGCAGAGGATGAAGGGCAAGCGCCCTGCCGAACAGGACGTCATCGACGAGTATAGCAAGAACTGGGTCAACGAGGGCTTCCTCAACCGGGAGCACGAAGAGCTGCGCAAGGCGGCGGGCGAGCGGGCCCTTCGTCTTTTCTACCGGCGGGAGGAGGGGTCGGGGCGCCTGCCGGCCTTCGTCGAAAAGCCCTTCCGCTGGCAGGAAGCCGGCATCCGTTTTTCGGGACGCTTCGACCGCATCGACTTCGAGGATGCGGGCCCCATCATCATCGACTTCAAGTCGACGGATGCGGCCTCCCAAAAAGAGGCCGACCGACGGACGGCCGATAGTCTCCAGATGGACGTCTACGCCCTGTCCTTTTTAAAGACGGAGGGCATGCTTCCGGTCGAGGCGCGCCTCCACTTCCTGGAGTCCGACATCGTCGGACACGCCACGAAAGGGGAGAAGGAGCTGCGCCGGGCGGGAGAGAAGATCCGTCAAGCGTCAGAGGGCATCCGGGGCGGGGATTTCACGGCCCGCCCGGACTGGCATAACTGTTCGTTCTGCGAATTCAAGACGATCTGCCCCTCATCGTTTGCTTATTGAGGGGCTGCTCGGGGCTGTCCTCACTCTACACTGGCATTTCAATCGTGGAGTGAGGGCTGTCCTTCATCTTTCGCCTATTAAAGGAACGTTCTCCCGGTCTCAGAAGAAGGGCCCTCTATTGGGGCCTGCCCCCATCGAGGTGACGGCCTTGATGGGGACTGCCCTTATCGGGGACTGACCCAGAACGGCATGATCGCCCAGATGTTCGTCCGGTTCATCAGGCGGCCGGTGTCCAGGATCTTTTCCCGGCCGGCGACGCTCTTGATATCAAGCCCGATCCCGGTCCGGCTGAAAACGGTCTGCCAGAACGAGCGCTTCTTGGGCCAGACGTCGAAACGGACCTCTTCGTCGGCGTCGATCCCGGCCTCCTTCTTGGCCAGGCCGACGGCCATCGTCAGGCCGCCGAGCTCGTCCACGAGCTTGAGGTCCTTAGCCTGGCGTCCCGTCCAGATGCGGCCCCTCCCGATGGCGTCAACTTCGTCCCGGGTCAGGCCCCGGCCCTCCGCGGCCTTGGCCAGGAACCGCTCATAGGTCCACAGGATCTCCTCTTTGAGGACTTTCCGCTCGTCGGGCGTGAACGGCCGAAAGGGCGAGAAGATGTCGGCCTTTTCGCCGAAGGCGAGCTTCTCCGAGGTGATGCCGAGCTTGCCGAGGAGGCCGTCGATGCTGAACTTCCCGGCCAGCACGCCGATCGACCCGGTCAGGGTCTGGGGCTGGGCCACGATCCGCGTCGCGGCCATGGCGATCCAGTACCCGCCCGAGCCGGCCACGTCCGACATGGACACGATGACGGGCTTCACTTTCTTGGCCAGGGCGACTTCGCGCCAAATGACGTCCGACCCGACCGACGACCCTCCCGGGCTGTCGATGCGCAGGACGATGGCCTTGACCGACGCGTCGTTGCGGGCCGTCCGGATCCAGCGGGCCACGGTCGACCCGCCCATGACCGGGGGCAGGCTTTCGCCGGTCATGATCGTCCCGACGGCGTAGATCAGGGCGACCGTGCGGCCCGTTTCGAGGCCGACCGAGGACGGCTTGATACGTGTATAATTTTCGAACCTGACCCGAGCCGGGGCCCGGCCGTCCTGCCGCAGAAGCGCCTGGACCTCATCTTCGTAGAGGCAGTCGTCGACGAGCCCCGCCGTCTTGGCTTTATCGCCCTGGAAGAAGGCGCGGTCGACGAGCGCCCGGAACTCCGCCTCGCTCTTTCCACGCGCCTTGGCCGCCGTGGTCACGTACTGGGCGTAGAGGTCGGAGTAGAGAGACTCCATCTCTTCCCGGTGGGCCGGCGTGAATCCTTTTTCCGTGAACATGTTGGCCGCGGTCTTGTATTCCTCGACGTGCTCGAACTCGGCCCGGACGCCGAGCTTGTCGAGCGCGCCCTTCAAGAACGGCACAGAGCCTCCGATGCCGTTGATGCCGAGCCAGCCCAGGGGGTGGAGGATGATCCGGTCGCAGGCCGTAGCCACGAAATATTCCATGTCGAAATCAGGGGCTTCCTCGATCACGGCGTAAACCTTTTTGCCCGAGCGGCGGAAATCGAGGATGGCCTCGCGCATCTCGTTGGCCTTGGCCCAGTCGCACTGGAGGAGGCCGAGGCGCAGGAGGACGGCCTGGATGCGGCCGTCGACCTTGGCCTTGCGCAGGTTCATCCAGAGATCGTACATGGCCAGGGGCCTGGCCCCGAGCAGGAGCGAGCTGAGGGAATCCGGCGCGGCGACCTCGGAAACGGCGCCCGAGAGCGGGATCTCGAGATAGCCGCGGACGGGCATGTCCCTGGCCGTCCCGCCGATGTCCATGACGAACAGGAAGAACGTGCCGGCGGCGGCCAGCAGGAAAAAGAACAGGAAGATCATCCCGACGTAGGCGGATTTTCTCATGGGGACTCCTCGTTTCCGCCCGGTCGCGCGGCCCGCGTCCGGGTCACCCAACTATACCAGAAATGAGCTTGATTTCAATCTTCGAAATATGGACAATAACCCCTCATCCCGCCGCGTCCTTCCCGCAGCGGGGCCGGCGATGGCGGGAGAGACAGGAGGTATTTGGAATGCCTTTTTCAAAGCTTTATGTCGGTAACCTCAACTACAAGACGACCGAAGAGTCGTTGAAGGACCTGTTCGCGCAGTTCGGCGAGGTTACCTCGGCCAACATCCTGCAGGGCCGCGGCTTCGGCTTCGTCGAGATGGCCACTCCGGAAGCGGCGCAGGATGCCAAGGGCAAGCTGAACGGTACCGAGTTCGACGGTCGCAAGCTCATCGTCAACGATGCCCGTCCGCAGACCGATAGACCTCGGCCCGATCGCGATCGGCGCCCGGGCGGCCCCGGCGCCGGCGAAAGAAGAGGCTTTTCGAGGTTCTGACCGCTTCCTGAGCGCCGGGCTCTTCGTATAGGTTTTGGGCCATCCCCTCCTCCAGGGGAAGCGGGATTCCCTCTGTCTTTCCCCAGAGTCCGCTCCCTGCCACTCTCCCTCCCCCGAAGATTCACCCCCCGCAGAAACCGGGGCTGAGGGGGTTGTCGAAGGGAGCATAAGCGGGGATTTAGGCGCTTAGCATGATGGACGAGGGCAGTTTCAGGGGAAACCGTCAAAACGTGTCTGAGCTCGGCGTAGCGTACGCCGAGCGAGTTGTTTTGACGCCGAGTCCAGCGCGCTAAGCGACGTAAAAAATCACCGCAGCGAACGGAGACAATCCCCGAGGACCCGCTGCGGGGGTGAACCTTTGACCATTTCGCTTCGTTGTACCCTGTGAAGTCCCGAGAGAGGAGCTAAGAGGTGTCGGACCGGCTGATCGTTCCCTTGACCGCCCGATGGCAACGGCATACAGTTCCCTTAAGGAACAGCTAGGGCCAGGCGGCGGATCGAGGAGCGGAAACACGTGGACGAACGAAAGGTTCCCGGAACGATGGCCGAGCCGGCCGAGATCGCCGCACTCCTCGAACGGATCCAGGACGGGGACAGGGAAGCTTTCGTGACCATCATCCGGCTCTACCAGCAGAAAGTGTTCGTCATGGCCTACTCCATTCTCCGTAACCGCGAAGACGCCCTCGACGCCGTCCAGGAAACGTTCCTCAGGCTCTATCAAAAGGCCGGCCTCTACAAGACCGGCAATTCGTTCCAAGGCTGGCTCCTGCAGATGGCCAAGAACATCAGCATCGACAGTTACCGGAAACATCAGATGAAGCGGCGGGAATGGGAGACGTCCAAGCCTCTCGAGGAGATCCCGGTCGCGGTCGAGGACAGGGCCTCGGATTCGGCCGCGTCCGACCTCCGGAGCGCATTTGCGCGGTCCGTCGAGAAGCTGGCCAACAGGCAGAAAATGGTTTTTGTCATGAGGCATTACAACGAGCTTCAATTCAACGAGATCTCCGAAACCATGCGGATCTCTGTCGGGACGGCCAAGTCGCTTCATTTCAAGGCCGTCCAGAATCTCAGGAAATGGCTGACACCGGACTTGGGGATGCAACGATGAACAAATGCAAGCTGAACAGGGATGATTGGGCGGCCTTCCTCTCGGGCGACCTGGAGGAAGAGAGGAGAAAAGCGATGGCCGAACATCTCGAAAAGTGCCCCGATTGTCGGGCCGCGGCCGGCGAGGTCGAGCGGCTCCTGAAGGAGACGGCCGCCGTCAAGGCCGAGATCCGCGAGGCGGTCGCCTCCGTGAATTGGGAGGCGCTGCCCGCCACGATCGCCGACCGTGCCTTCGCCGCATCCCGCAAGTCCGAACGTGCTTTGCCGGCCGCGCGGTCCTGGGGTTGGCTATCCGCGCTGCGGATGAAACCGGCCCTGGCCGGGCTTGCCGCCGGACTCGTCGTCGGCGCCGCGGCCATGTACTTCGCCATGAAAGCCCCCGGGCCCCGTCCCGGGCCGGGCACGGGATATTTCGCGTCCGGAGAGTTCCTGGATAAGGCCGAGCTCGAAATGGCCCGCCGGAACACCCTGGACTACCTGGAGAAGAGCCAATACGTCCTTCTCGACGTCTTCGAATCGGCCGGGGAAGGCGGTGCGGCGCCGACCGCGTTCAGTTCGGCGCAGGCGAGAGACCTCCTGTCGAGAAAAAAATACCTCAACGCCCAGCTCGAGCGGTTCCAGATGGCCAAGGCCAAGGCCATCTGCGACCAGATCGAGATGCTCTTCCTGGAGCTCTCCCAGATCAGCGGGGAGTTGCCCGCCGCCGAGCTCCGTAAGATCCGTGGCTTCGTCGAGGAGCGTCAGCTCCTCCTGAAGATCAACCTGGTCAGGAAAGAATTGGAAAGAGGGATCTGACATGAGAATATTCACCGCTATCATCGGTTTTCTCGTCGTCCTGTCCCTGGGGTCGGGCCTTCAAGCCCAGACGACCCCGGACGAGGCGCTATTCAGGGATGCCAAGCTGCTTGTCTACGACAAAAGCTGGAACGCCGCCCTGGAGAAACTCGCCGAACTCCGCGAGAAATACCCCGACAGCCCCTATGCCGGCCAGGCCCTCTTCTATAAAGGAGAGTGTCTGAGCGGCCTCGGCGGCCGGGAGAGGGACGCCCTGCGGGCCTACAAGGACTATATCCGGCTTCCCGACGCCAAGGCCAGCCTCATAGAGGAATCCGAGGGTTCGATCGTCGACCTCGCGTTCGAGCTCTACGAAAAGGGCGACGCGTCCGCGCTTCGGGACATTGAGGTCCGGCTGGGGCACGACGACAAGGTCGTCCGCTACTACGCGGCTTACAAGCTGAGCCTTGTTTCCGACAAAAAGGCGGCCGCCAAGGCCGTGCCCGTCCTCTCGAGGATCATCGAGACCGAGAAGGACCCCGAGCTCCTCGACCGGGCCCGGATCGCTCTCCTCCGGATTTCTCCGGAGAGCTTGAAATCCGTCGAAGATAGAAAGCCTTCGCCCGGCTCGCCCCGGATGCTCAAGATCCGGATCTGGAATAAGGGCGAAAAAGAGCCTGCGTTCTCGCTCAACATCCCCTGGGCTTTGGCCGACCTGGCCCTGGGCGCGATGGACGAGGACGACCGGGCGGAGCTCCGGAAGAAGGGCTATGACCTCAACAAGATCGTGAACGAACTGGCCAAGTCCAAGGAAAGCATCCTCCGGATCGTGGGCGATGACGGTTCGGTCATCGAGATCTGGATCGAATGATAAAGGAAAGAGGAGAAGAGACATGAAAAAAATATCGCTCGTCATCTTGGGGATCTTTTGTCTGGGAATTCTCGCCGCCCCGGCCGCCGCGGCCAACCACAACGACTTCAAGGCCATTCAGAAGGCCGTCAAGAAGAACCCGGCCTACGAAGAGGGCCGGGAAGCCAAGTGGCTCAAGATCCTCATCACGGACAGACGGGATAAGGAGGAGCGGGTCAGCGTGACCCTCCCCCTGTCCCTGGTCGAACTCATCCTGGGATGCACGGATAGCCGGCATTTCAAGGTCGATGACGGGGACTGCGAGATCGACCTCAAGGCCATTTTCAAAGACCTGAAAAAGGCCGGCCCGGCAGCCCTCATCGAGATCCGCGACGAGGACGGTATCATCAAGATCTGGCTGGAATAATCTGCCCGAATTCTTCCGCCTTGGGACGTCCAGACGCAGCCCGTTTTGGCAGCGATGGGGGCCATGCATCTCCCCCGGCCCCCGGGAACCAGTCCCGGCGGTCGGCCAGGGAATCTTCAATATTACGGATTATCTGAGGCCTGATATCTAAGACTCGATCCAGATATTTCCCAGAAGTGCGGCTCCGGGCCGCTCCGCCGCACTTCTGTTGGTCGCTTCTCAGAATTCGCTCCCTGCCGCCCCTCCGCTACGGGGGCTATGTA
>CAZZCH010000033.1:0-31602 GCA_964652895.1 uncultured Eubacteriales bacterium | reverse complement strand
GCATGACCGAATTGCGCCTGTTCATGGCCGATCGGGCGAAGAAGAAGGGCGATCGAGCGGAATATCTCGAACTCCATTTCCAGGAAGCGACGGAATACCTGACCGCGAATTCTTATCAAGCCTTCCGCGAGCTTTGCACAGCCGAAGAGTGGAAATCCTACGAACCGCAAGTGCTGAAAGTTTTGCCCCGAGCCGGAACTGTCGATCAGGTCAAAATTCGGCTGTTGCGCAAAGAGCGGGACGAGGCGGCGGAGATTCTTTCGCGCGAGCGTATCTGTCGATATATGAGCCATGAACTTCTCGACGCGGCCCGTCGGTTAGAGAAAAGCCACCCGGAAAAGGTGCTGGAGTTTTATGGGTCCGGCATTGGAAGTTTGAGCCGGCCCATGCCCCGAAAGGAATATTCCCAAATTGCTCGTGTGTTGGAGCTGATCCGGTGTGTCATGCTGGAAACCCTGAAGGATGCCGCGCGTTGGCGTGACTTCAAGCGAGAAGTCCAACGCAAAACGGCGGGCTGGCCCGCCTTTCAAGAGGAAGCGGCGGTACGTCTTCCCGACTGGCGGGAAGGAGGGGAAGGCTGACGTGAAGTCGCGATTCAAGGGGCGGTCGATCTCGCTTACCCCAGCGCATCTGGACAAGCTTATCGCCGCTTTTCTTCCTGCGCCTGGTAGAGATTTTTCAGCATCAGGGCGTCCTTTTCGAGGTTGGGGCTCTCGCAGATGACAAGGCCCTCGACGGCCAGGTCGCGCAGAACCTCCAGCCATTCGTCGTAGCGGAAATCCGCCTCTTCGAGGTTGAGGTGCTTGATCTCGCCCTTGTCCCCGAAGTGGATGCCGGCGATGTGAATGTGGGCGTTGCGCAGGGCGCGCGGCCCGAGCTTCCTTGCGACTTTGCTCAGGACCCGGTGGAAGTCCGCGTACGCGTTGACCTTCCCCTCGCGGGCGTAAAGGTGCGAGAAATCGAGGCAGGGCTGGAGCCCGTCGATCTCCCGGCAGAGGGACAGCACTTCGTCGAGTGACCCGAACTGGGACCGCTTGCCCATGGTTTCAACGCGCAGGGTGATGGGCAGCCGCTCGGTCCGGACGATGGACAGCAGGGTCTTGAGCTCGGCCTTGACCGCCTCGTAGGTCTTTTCCGCCGAGTCCTTTCCGTAGAAGGCGGCATGGAAGACGACGCTCCCCGCGCCGCAGGCCACGCCGACGCGGGCCGTATTGAGGAGCCGTTCCTGGCTCGAAAGGCGCTTGCCGGGATCCTCGGAATTGAGGTTGATGAAGTAGGGGGCGTGGACGCTCAGCCGGACGCCGAGCGACGCGGCCTTCTCGCGGACCTTGCGGGCCGTGTCGAAGCCCATCTTGACGCCCTTGACGAACTCGATCTCCAGGCAATCGAGCCCGAGGGCCTTGATGCGTTCGATCGCGGCCAGGCTGGAGTCCTCGGAGGCGGAAAGCGGGACGCCCGCCGTCCCGAAGAGCAGGCCCTTAGGTGCAATCGCCATCGGCCTTCCCTCCGGGGTTGAGGAACTCGCCGACGATCCGCATGGCACAGAAATCCCCGCACATGGAGCAGGCCTTGCTCTTGGACTTCCTCTGCTTCCGGACCGCCGCGAATTTCACGGGGTCGATGGCCAGCTTTCTCTGGGTCTCCCAGTCGAGACGTTTCCGCGCCCGGGCAAGCTCGAGGTCGCGCTCGAGCGCGCCGGGAACCCCCTTGACGATATCGGCCGCGTGGGCGGCGATCCTGGAGGCGATGAGGCCCTCCCGGACGTCGTCGTCCGTGGGCAGGCCGAGGTGCTCGGCGGGAGTGACGTAACATAAGAAATCGGCCCCGGCCGCGGCCGCCACGGCGCCGCCGATGGCCGAGACGATGTGGTCGTAGCCCGGGGCGATGTCGGTGACCAGGGGACCGAGGACATAGAACGGGGCGCCCTGGCAGACCCGTTTCTCCAGACGCATGTTCA
Source organism: uncultured Eubacteriales bacterium (assembly GCA_964652895.1). Lineage (GTDB taxonomy): Bacteria > Acidobacteriota > Aminicenantia > Aminicenantales > Saccharicenantaceae > RBG-16-66-30. The sequence goes on along the minus strand of CAZZCH010000033.1, from coordinate 29,645 downwards.
TCTCGACCTGGTCGAGGGGGACATGGCCCGGGCCCTCGACCATGACCTGGACCCCGGCTTCCCTGGCGCGTTTGACGAGCTCGCCGAGGGTCAGGAGCTCCTCGATCTGGGGACGGTCGGTGGCGTCGAGGATGGAGCCGGGGCGGAGGCCGTCGCCCAAGCTGAGGGTGACGTCGAAGCGCCGGGCGATCTCGAGCAGGCGGTCGAACCGGGCGTAGAACGGATTCTCCCTGCCGTTATGAAGCATCCAGGCGAGATGGAAGGCGCCGCCCCTGGAGACGACGTCGGCGACGCGGCCCTGCTGCTTCAGGCGGTCGATGGCCTTCATGGTCAGCCCGCAGTGCACGGTCATGAAATCGACGCCTTCGCGGGCCTGCGATTCGATCGCCTCGAACAGGTCTTCCTCGGTCATATCGACGATGGTCGCCCGGCGGTCGATGGCTTTGACCGCCGCCTGGTAGATAGGGACCGTTCCCAAAGGAATAGGGGTCCGGGCGAGGATGGCCTTGCGGATCTTGCGCAGGTCGCCGCCCGTGCTCAGGTCCATCAGGGTGTCCGCCCCGTACTCGAGGCTGATCTTGACCTTGCGCAGCTCGTCGGCTAGGCGCGGAAAATCGCGCGACGTGCCGATATTGACGTTGACCTTGGTCCTGAGACCCTTGCCGATCCCGGCGGGACGGGCGGGGGAATGGTTCGGGTTGAAGGGGATGACGACGAGCCCGCGGGCGACGAGCCCGGCCAGGGTTTCGACGGCGATCCCTTCGGCCGCCGCGACTTTTTTCAGGACAGTTTCTGTCAGCTTCATGGAGTGCCGAGTCCGTCTGCTAAATAAGGAAACTAAAGTATAGATGAGGGCCCGGGGAGTGTCAAGGAAACGGGGGGAGTAGCCGGGCCCCGTTTTTCCTCCCCCCAAAGGGCTAGGCCACGGGGTGATTTTTCACCCCTGGATTCATCCGGCCGGACGATTGTCCGGGGGTATCGCCGGCCTTATGATGGGCCTGCTATGATACGGCATGCCCCCCTGTTATCTTCGCCGGCCGAGTATTCGGCTATAATAGGGGCATTCCGACATTCGCGATAGCCGATAAAACGCCCGGAATTTCTGCCGCGAGGTGCGGCGTTTTAACCCAACGGCGGTAGCCTGCCGCCGATAGTCTATCGGTTCGCCCATGGACGTCCGCAACAAGATCATCTTCCGAAACACGGTCCTGAACTTCTTCGGGCTCGTCGTCCCCCTGGCCGTCGGTTTCGTCACCATCCCCATGGTCGTCAGGGCCCTGGGGAACGACCGCTTCGGGATCCTGGCCCTCGTCTGGGTCGTCTTCGGCTACTTCGGCCTCTTCGACCTGGGCCTCGGCCGGACGACGACGCGGTACATCGCCGACGCCCTGGGCCGGGACGAGAGCGACAAGCTCGCCGGCACGCTTTGGACGACTGTCTATCTCCAGACCGGGATCGGGCTCTTGGCCGCCTTCCTGTCATACCTGGCCGCCCCCCTGATCGTCCGCCGCATCCTCAACATCCCGGAGGGGTTCGTCGGCGAGACGATCCTGACGATCCGCCTCGTCGGCCTGTCGCTGCCGGTGATGTTCATCAGCTCGTCCTTCCGCGGCGTCCTCGAAGCGGCGCAGAGGTTCGACCTGGTCAACGCCGTCAAGGTCCCGGTGAACGTTCTCTTCTACGTCCTGCCCCTGGCCGGGGTCGCCCTGGGGTTCGGGCTGCCCGGGATCGTCGTCCTCCTGGTGGCCTCCCGGGGGGCGGCGCTCGTCGTCTGGGGGGCGTTGAGCCTGCGGATCATGCCCGCCCTGCGGACGCGGCCGGTCCTCCAGCGGAAACTTGTCCGGCCGCTCATCTCGTTCAGCGGCTGGCTCGGATTGTCCAGCATCCTCTACGCCGTGACCTCCTCGATGGACCGGCTCTTCATCGGCTCTCTGATCACCGTCGAGGCCGTCACCTTTTACAGCGCGCCCTACGAGGCCATCAACCGGGTCGGTGTCGTTCCCGGCAGTCTGTCGATGGTCCTCTTTCCCGCCTTCAGCTACCTCGACGCGGGCGGCAGGAACGACAGGGTGGAAACGCTCTTCGCCCGGTCGATGAAGTTCCTCCTCCTCTCGACCGGCCCGGCATTCATTCTGCTGATGTTCTTCGCCGGTGATTTCCTCCGTCTCTGGCTGGGCGCGGATTTCGCCGCGAAGAGCACGTTCGTCGTGCAGGTCCTGGCGGCGGGCTTTCTCATCAATACCGTCATCGCCGTGCCCAACAACTACCTCCAGGGGATCGGCCGGGTAGATATCGCCCCGAAATACCAGCTCTTCGAGCTCGTCGCCTTCACCGCCATGACCTGGGCGGGGGCGAGGTTCTGGGGCATCAAGGGCGTCGCCGTGGCCTCGGCTGTCCGGCTGGTCGCCTTCACCCTCTTCCTTTCGGCGGCGTCGTTCAAAGCCGGCCGGGTCCGCTTCGGATTCGTGTGGAAGAAGGGTCTGGCCGGGTCCCTGGCCGCCCTGGGCCTATTCGCCGCCGGCCTGGCCGCCAACACGGCTCTCGGCTTCGGCGTCTGGGGCGCGGGAGTCCTCGTCCTCGCCTTCGCCGGAGCGGCCTACTTCCGCCTGCTCGACGGCGAGGAACGGGTGTTCATCGCGGGCCTGCTCGGGCTCCGGCGTGGCGCCGGCCGGACGGCCTCGGTGGGAACGGAGGACAGGGAATGACCCCCCGCGTGGCCGTCGTCCATCCCCTACTCGTCGCCGGCGGCGGCTCCGAGGCGTGCGCGATGTGGACGCTACAGGCTCTCCAGGACGAAAGCCGCCTGACCCTGATCACGACGGGGCGGCCCGACCTCGATGCCTTGAATCGGAACTACGGGACTTCGGTCGACGGGAGCAGGATTGATGGCCGGTTCCTCCGCCTTCCGCCCGGGATGCGGAAACGGTTCGATGCCCTCCGGGGATTTCCGCTATCCCGATACTGCCGCCGGCACGCCCGGGACTTCGACGTCATGATCTCCGCTTACAACGTCATGGATTTCGGCGTGGCCGGGATCCAGAGCATCGCCGATTTCTCGTTCGACGACGCCCTCCGCCGCGAGCTCCACGCCGAAAGCGGCGCGGCGAACGGCGCGTTCTACAAGGCCTCCCTGGGGAGGTCGCTCTACCTGCGGCTCGCCCGGGCCCTCGCCGGAAATCGTGGCGACGGCTGGAAGAGAAACCTCACCGTGGCCAATTCGGAGTGGACGCGCGACCTGCTCCGGGAGAGGTTCGGCGTCGCCTCCGATGTCGTCTATCCTCCCGTCGCCGGCGGCTTCCCCGCGGTCCCCTGGAACGAGCGCGAGGACGGATTCGTCGTCATCGGCCGGCTGGCCCCCGAAAAAGGCATCCGCCGGGTCATCGAGATCCTGGGTGACGTCCGCGAGGAAAAGCCGGTTCATCTCCACATCGTCGGCCGCCGCGAGCGGACCGCGCACGCCCGCGAGATCGAGGAGCTCTGCCGGAGGAACCGGGATTGGATCCGTCTCGAAGGCGAAAAATACGGGCCGGAAAAGGCCGAGTTCCTGGCCCGGCACAAGTACGGCATCTCCGGCTGCCGCAACGAGGCCTTCGGCATCGCCGTCGCGGAGATGGTCAAGGCCGGCTTGATCGTCTGGGTTCCGGACGGCGGCGGCCAGAAGGAGATCGTCGCTCATCCCCGGCTTATTTATTCCGGGCGCGGCCACGCGGCCGCCCTCATCCTGGCGGCGCTCGGAGAGCCGGCGGTCGAGGCCGAACTGAGATACCACCTCGAAGCCCGCGCGGTACTCTTTTCGTCCGGCCGCTTCGTCGAAGAGATGAGGGGCGTCGTCCGGGGATTTCTATCGGAGAAGTATGTCCGCCCCGCCTAAGATCTCCTTCGTGGTCGCGACCAAGGACCGGCCGGACGAACTCATCCGGATGTGGCAGAGCCTGCGTCGCCAGAGCCGTGTGCCCGACGAGGTCGTCATCGTAGACGCCAGCGCCCGGCCGTTCCCTCTCGTTGGCTTGAAGGCGGCTCCGCCCGTCATGCGCACCATCCGGACCGACGTCGCTTCAGCGACGCGGCAGCGCAACCTCGGCCTGGACGCCGTCAGTCCGGACGCGGACCTCGTCGGGTTCCTCGACGACGACGTCGTCCTGGAAGAAGGCGCCGTGGAAGCGATGCTCCGCTTCTTCGAAACAGCGGACGCCGGGGTCGGCGGCGCCGCCTTCAACATGGTCAACCATCCGCCGCTCGACTGGCCGGTCCTCAAACGGAGCCGCCTCGCCGAATCCATAGGGCTTTATGCCCGAAGAGGAGGCGCCGTCACGGCCTCCGGGTTCCAGACGATGATCGGGCCGCTCGCGAGAACGGAATGGACGGATTGGCTGCCGAGCGGGGCCTCGGTCTGGCGAAGAGAGGTATTCAGGGACTGCCGCTTCGACGAATGGTTCGGCGGATACAGCTATCTCGAGGATTTGGATTTCAGCTACCGGGTCGGCCGGACCTACAAGCTGGCCGTCGTCGCCGGCGCCCGCTACCTCCACTTGCAAGCTCCCGGGGGCCGGGGCGGAGGCTACGCTTTCGGGTTGAGAGAAGTCCTCAACCGGGTCTATTTCGTGAAAAAGTATCCGGAGTTTTCGCCCGGAAAATGTTACGCCGCGCTGGCCGCCAGGCTGCTGATGAACGTCGCCTTCGCCGCCCGGGACCGGAAGATGTCCTATCTCGCCCGGGCCTTCGGCAACGCCGTCGGCCTGGTGAAATCGGCGATAAAAGATCGAGGATGATCCGATGCCGCTCCTGAGCCTGGTCATGCCCGTCAAGGACGGCGCGGCCTTCATCGAAGAGGCCGTGCGCAGCGTCCAGGCCCAGACCCTCCGCGACTGGGAGCTCGTCATCGTCGACGACCATTCGCGGGACGGCACGGTGCGCCTGGTCGCCGCGCTCGCGGCCTCCGATGCCCGCGTCCGGCTCGTCGGGAACCCCGGCCGCGGCCAGGTCCAGGCGATCAACCACGGTTACGGGTTCTGCCGCGGCGAGTCGCTGAAGATCATGGACGCGGACGACCTGCTTGCGCCCGCTTTTTCGGACGAGTTCTCCCGGCTTCGGTTGGTGGAAGCGTCTTATCACGACGCCCTGCTTTTCGACGGCCGGCCGGGCGGACGGAAGCGCCTTTGCATCGGCGCCCGCTTCGAACGGATGGGCTTCGAACAGTCCCTCCGCCGGGTCAAGGTGTCGCCGCCGCGCTGGTCCTGGACGCTGGCGCGCAAGGTCGGAGACCGGGTCTTTCCTCTGCCGGCCGACCTTCCCTCGCCTCACGAAGATGTCTACCTGGGACTGATGGTCAAGAAATTCGCCCGAGTCGAGTACGTGCCCCGGCCGCTCTACATCTACCGCCAGCACGGCGGGCAGTTCTACGGCGGGCTGTTCAATTTCTCGCCGTCGGCCGTCGGCCGCCGGGCCGAGGCCATGCTCGGCATCATCGATTTCATCGAGAAGAGCGAGGTCGTTCGGGATGTCGGCGACCCCGTGGGGCTCCTGGCTCCCGCCAAGGCCTATTATTCCCTCTTGAGCCGGGAGAGCGTTTCCTGGGGGGACATCCTGCGGGCGCGTTTAGGCGTAGCCGAAAAGGTCCGAGCGGCGGTCATCCGCAAAGCCCCGGGCGCGGCTTCCCGGCTGTCGCGGCTGAGGGCTGTAAGGAAGACGAAATGAGTACCGCGAGACCCAAGGTCCTGGTTTCGGCCTACGCCTGCCACCCCCGCCCCGCCTCCGCCCATTTCCCCGGCGAGGCCATCCTGGGCTGGTCCCTGGCCAGGGAGATTGCCGGCTTTGCCGACCTCCATCTGATCACCTGGGCCTTCAACCGCCCGGGCGTCGAGGGGACGCTCGCGGGCCCGGACGGACGGTCGGCGACGGTCCATTACGTCGACCTGCCCCCGCGGGTCCATCGGGCGCTCCGCGACCGGCATTACGGCGTGCGCTTTTATTATTTTCTATGGCAACGTCAGGCCGCCAAGTTCGCCATAGAGCTCGCCGGCCGGGAACAATTCGACCTCTTCCACCAAATCACCTTCTCGAACGATTGGATGCCGAGCTTTATCGCCCCCGCCCTTCCCGTCCCGTTCGTTTGGGGCCCGATCGGCGGCGGACAGAGAGTGCCTAAAGAACTGATGGGAACGCTCGCCCGCCGCGAACGGCACCAGGAGAGGTCGAGGACCTTTCTTCAATCCCTCTGGCGTGCCACTCCGGCCCGGCGGCGGTGCGCCCGGAAGGCTTCGGCCATCCTCGTCTGCAACAAGGAAACGAAGGACGTCCTCGCCCGCTACGCGGCGAAGGTCGTTGATTTCCCCGTCAACGGCATCTCCCGGGAAGATATCGCCGCCGACCGTCCCGTTCTTTCCGGGCGAGAAGGTTTCCGCCTGCTCTACGTCGGCCGGTTCGACGCCATCAAGGGCCTGCCGCTGGCCTTCGAGGCCCTGCGGATCCTCGCCGGCATCGTGCCCAAGGCGACGCTGGAGCTCGTCGGCGAAGGCCCGGAGCGGCCGCGCCTCGAAGAGCTGGCCTCGCGCCTGGGCATCGCCGACCGCCTTGCATGGACCCCTTGGAGCCCCCGCGCCGAGATCTTTTCGCGGATGCGGCAAAGCGACGTCTTCCTCTTCCCCTCCTTGAGGGACGGGGGAGGGGCCGTCGTCGTCGAGGCTATGGCCAGCGGCCTGCCCGTCGTTTGCCTGGATGTCGGCGGGCCGGGGTTCCATGTCCAGGACGGCTGGGGGGTCAAAGTTCCTCCGGGTCGGCCGGACGCGGTCTCGGCCGAACTGGCCGGCGCCTTGGGGCGCTTCTCGTGCGACCCCGGCTTGAGGGTCAGGATGGGCCGCGCGGGCAGGGAACGGGCCGGTGAATTCTACGAGTGGGGCCGGCTCGGGGAGACGCTTCGCGAGATCTATCGCGACGCCCTGGCTGGAAAACCGCCGCGGCAGGGGGAACGTCTGTGATCCCATCGCTCGTCCTCTGGGCCATGGTCTGGGGCGGAGTGTTCACGGGCCTCTATAACCTGACGCCGTTGCCCTCGATCCACGACCCCCTCGCGTTCTTCCAGGGCGCCCGCGCCCTGCTCCCGGTCATGGCCGCCTACTTCTGCCTCCTGTGGGCACTGGCGACGAGGGCACGCTTCCGCTTCGGACTGACGTCGCTCGGGTTCTTCTGTTATTACGGAGCGCTGGGCCTTCTCGCCTCGGTCTTCTATTCTCCCGACAAGGCCACGGCCCTGTACTGGGGGTCGGCATACATCGCGCCCCTGCTTGTGGCCTGGTTCATCACCGAGCGGCCCGAACCCCTGCCCATCCTCAGGATGATCCTGCGGCTGAACGCCGGCATCATTGTCCTCTTGATGCTGATCGTGCTCCCCGAAGCCTACCGGTTCGGTTTCGGCCGGGCGACCCGTTTCGAGATCTATATGCTGCCGTTCGGGCTCGGCGAGGTCCGGGCCAACGGCGTCGGCCGCTACGCGGTCATCGTCCTCATCCTCGCCTTCGTCGGCTTGGCGACCACGTCGACCAAGAAACGGCTCCTCTGGCTGCCGCTCGTCCCCCCGGCCCTCTTCCTCCTCATGCAGACCCAGTCGCGCTCCTCGCTCCTGGGCCTGGCCGTGGCCAGCATGCTCTTCGTCCTGATCAAGGGCGTCAACCTCCGCTTTCTCGTCGCCGGACCCGTGGCCGCCTACGCGATCTGGGTGTCGGGGTTCACCTGGCGGGCCCGCGGCGAGTTCAGCTCGCTCGTTTTCCTGACGGGCCGCGACAGCACCTGGCAGAAAGGCCTGACCCAGATCGGGAACTCGCCCATCTTCGGTTGGGGCTTTCACGCCGATCGGCTCCTCCTCGACTCGGAGCACATGCACAACTCGTACCTCCACGCCGGGATCCAGGCCGGGCTCATCGGGGCCCTGCTCTTCGCCGCCGCCGTCGCCGTCCTGTGGGCGTTCCTGATCAAGAGCGGGGTCATCCGCAGGATCCGGGCCGCCGAAGGACCGGACCAGACCCTGTTCATGCAGTCCGTCCTCATCCTCGGTTTCCTCACGGCCCGGAGCTTTTTCGAGTCGACCGCCGCGTTCTACGGCGTCGACCTGCTCCTCCTCGTCCCGGCCGTCTGTTTCATCTATCAGTGGGCTTTCGAAAACCCCGTCTCAGAGACATGAAGATCTTCATCCACACGATGTACTATCTCCCGGATTTTGGGAGCGCCCCGATCCTCATGGACGAGCTCGCCGGTTATCTGGCCGCGGCCGGACACGAGGTCGAGGTCGTCACGACGATGCCGCGGGAGCGCGGGGCGGAGTTCCGCGGCCTCTTTTATTCCCGGCGCAAAGACCGCGGGTTCGTCGTCAAGCGCTTCTGGACCAACGGCGCGCCTTTTCCGCTCGGCCGGCTCCTGGCCTGGAACATCTACACGGCCGGGGCCCTACTCAACCTGGTCTCCGTCCGGAAAGGCGACGTCCTCTTCCTGCGGACGCCGCCCCTCCAGCTCGGCGTGCCGGCCTTCTGGGCCAAAGCCGTCCACGGGGCCCGGGTCCTCGTCAACGTCCAGGACATCCATCCGGACCTGGCCATCGAATCCGGCATCCTGAAGAACCCGGCCGGCATCCGGTTCGCCAAAGCGCTCGAAAAATGGGTTTATGGTCTGGCCGACAGGATCGCCGTGATCAGCGACGGCTTCGCCCGCAATCTCCGGGAAAAAGGCGTCCCGGCCGCCAAGCTCGAGGTCCTGCCGAACTGGGTGGACACGGATTTTCTGAAACCCGCTCCCAAGGACAATCCCGTTTCGCGCCGGCACGGGCTCCACGACAAGTTCGTCGTCATGTATTCCGGAACGGTCAGCATCAGCAGCAATACGGCCCTGGACTGCGTCCTCGAAGCGGCGAAACTTCTGGCCGGTGACCCGGACACCCTCTTCGTCATCGTCGGAGAAGGGCTGAAGAAGGAGGCCCTGCGAAAGAGGGCGGCCTCACTCGGCCTGCGGAACGTGGCCTTCTTGCCCTTCCAGCCCTATCGGGACCTGCCGGACCTGCTGGCCTCGGCCGATGTCCTGCTCGTCCCGCTGGACAAGGAGAAGTCCCAGCTCTCCGTGCCTTCGAAACTCTATACCTTCCTGGCCGCCGGCCGGCCCATCCTCGGCCTGGCCGATCCGGATTCCGAAGTGGCCGCTCTGCTCGGCGAGAAGGAATGCGGTCTCGCCGTCCCCCCCGACGGAGCGGCGGCCGTCGCCGAAGCCGTGCGGATGCTCAAGCGGTCGCCCGAGAAGCGGCGGTTTCTCGGCGGGAACGCCCGCGAGCACGTCGTCCGGCAATTCGCCAAGGACAAGATCCTCGGGTCCTATGACAAACTCCTGAGATCCATGGTATCCTGATGGCCAAGATGTCCGCTTGGAAGAAATTCGTCGCATACGGCCTGCCGCCGCTTCTCTGGATGGCCTTCATATTCCCGATGGCCAACCATGCCCTCGGCTCGAGCCGCATATTCGAGATCTTCGCCGACGTCTTCAAATGGTTCGCGCCGCGCGCTTCGGCCGAAACACTCGGCTCGATCTACATCGTTTTCCGCAAGACCCTCCACTTCATCGAGTACGGGTTCCTGGCCTTCCTTCTCTACCGGGCCTTCCGGGCGGGGCGCGGGCCGGCTTGGAACAAGCCGAAGGCGCTTCAGGCGGCCGCCGTGGCCGTCGCCTACGGTTTCCTCGACGAATTTCTCCAGTCGTTCGTCCCGAACCGGTTCGGCAGCCCGTTCGACTGGGCCGTGGACACCGCCGGTATCCTGGCCGTCATCGCCGCCATCGCGTGGGCCGGGTCGAATCGGGATACCGGCCCGAGGAGAGGCCGCGGCCGGGCCCTTTTCCTGAAGAGACCTTTCGACGTCATCCTGTCTTCGGTCGGGCTCCTTCTGTCCGCGCCGCTCTGGGCGGCCATTCCGCTGTCCATCTGGCTCGAGGACCGGGGCCCCGTTTTCTACGCCCAGGATCGCGTCGGCCGGAACGGGAGGATCTTCAAGGCGCTCAAGTTCCGGTCCATGGTCAAGGACGCCGAGACCGCCAGCGGTCCGGTCCAAGCCGTCGCCGACGACCCCCGGGTGACCAGGGTCGGCCGGCTCCTGCGGGCCTCGGCCATGGACGAACTGCCGCAGCTCGTCAACATCTTCAAAGGGGACATGAGCTTCGTCGGCCCCAGGGCGCTCCGGCCGAACGAGAAGGAAGTCCGGGGCGGCGGCGGTCCGGAATCGATCGCCGAGATCCCGGGATACGACGTCCGTCACGCCGTCAGGCCCGGTCTGACCGGCCTGGCCCAAGTCTACCTCCCGGGCGAAGCGCCGCGGCGCAGGAAATTCCGCTACGATCTCCTCTACATCCGCAAGGGGAGCTTTTGGCTCGACCTCAAGCTCATCGCCCTGTCGTTCTGTATCACCTTCCGAGGCAAGTGGGAGTCACGGGGGCCCAAGGTTTGATCCATGAAACGAGCTGATGTCATCGTCATCGGGGCCGGACCGAGCGGGCTGCGCGCAGCCGGGCGCCTGGCCGCCGCCGGGCTCGACGTCCGCGTCCTCGACAAGAAACCCCGGGTCGGGGCCAACGTCGTCTGCACGGGCATCGTCGGCCAGGAGGTCTTCGACGATTTCGGCCTCGACCGCCGGCCGGTCATCGAGGAGTTGCGGACGGTCCGTCTCGTCTCGCCGTTCTCGACGGTCCTGACCTACGAGCATCCGCGCCCGTTCGCCTGCGTCGTGGACAGGGAGAAGTTCGACAACGCCCTGGCCGACGCGGCCGTGTCGGCCGGAGCGGCCGTCGCCTGCGATGCGCGCGTCGACGACATCACCGTCGGCGGCGAGGGCGTCGAGGTCACGGTCCGGGACGGGCAGGGCGGCGTTTCGCGGCAGGCCGCCGTCGTCGCCATCCTGGCCACGGGCGTCGACTTCGGGCTCCAGAAAAAGCTCGGCCTGGCGACGCCCCGGGATTTCCTGAAGGGAGCCCAGGTCGAAGCGTCGCTTCCCGGCCGGGGCACGACGACCCTCTTTTTCGGCCGTGACGTCGCCCCGGGGGCTTTCGCCTGGTCGGTCCCGGCCGGAGAAGGGAAGGCGCGTATCGGCCTGCTGACCAAGAAAGATCCCAAGGCCTGTCTACGCAAGCTCCTCGACGCGCACTTCGACGGCCTCCCCGGGTCGGGCGAAGAGGCCCCGATCCGAACGAAGCCCGTCGCCCAAGGCCTTCTCTCCGGGACGTTCGGCGATCGCGTCCTGGCCGTGGGCGAAGCGGCTGGCCAGACCAAAACGACGACGGGCGGCGGGATCAGCTACGGCCTGACCTGCGCCGACCTGGCCGCGGACGTCATCCTGGAGTGTTTCGGCCGGTCGTCCTTCGGCGCCGGGGACCTGGCTGAATACGAGCGCCGCTGGAAAGGCCTTCTCCAGAAGGAGATCGTGGTCGGCCACTACACCCGGCGGATGTGCGCCCGGCTGAGCGACGGCCGGATCGAAAGCCTTTTCCACCTCGCTCAGACCGACGGCATCGTGCCGATCATCCGTGAGAAGGCCGATTTCGACTGGCACAGCGGGCTGATCTTCGCCCTTCTGCAGAGACTCTCGTTCATGAAATTTTTCCGCGACGTCAAGGACCGCCTGGGGCCTGTCGGCCTGTCCTGACCGGATACGCGGCATAAAGATGAAAAAACTTTCCTGTTGCGCCGCCCTCCTGCTCGTCGCGCTGGGCGGTGTCCGTCTCTCCGGGCAGTCCTACCTGAACTTCCGGGAGGAAGCCGACGGCATCAGGGAAAGGGCTCGGCTCCGTCTCGGTCCTTTGCGGATCATCCCGGAGTTCCGGCTGTCCGAGGTCGGCTACGATTCGAACGTCTATTTCCGGGAAGAGGGAGGCGAGATCGTTTCGGACTTCACGGCGACCCTGTCGCCCGAGGCCCGGGGTTATTGGCTCGTCGGGAGCTCCCTCATCCTGTCCGTGACCGAAAATCCCGAATACCTCTTCTACGCCAAAGAGAAAGAGCTGCGCGCTTTCACCAACAGTTTCGCTTCGAGCCTGCGGCTTCTCGTCCTGCGGAGGTTCTCCCTCTCGGCCGACTATCACGTCCTGAGCCATGTCCGCCGGGCCCTGAGCGAGTTCGACCGGAGGATCCAAGATACGGTCAAGGGGTGGACGGCCGGTTTCTTCTTCGAAACTCCCCGGGGGACGGCGGCCGGCTTGACGGGCTCGCTGGAGGATTTCCGGTACAAGGACGCCGCTTCGAACGCCCCGGACGACATCTACGCCCGGGCCCTCGACCGGCGGGAAACCGCGGCCGCCTTCGAGGTCCATTATCGCGTCTTTTCGCAGAGCTTCTTCTTCACGACGGCCGGGTGGACGCGCTACGAATTCGTCTTTCCGGAATCCGCTTGGCGCAACGCGTCCTCCTTCGAGGTCTCGGGCGGCCTCCGTTTTCCCCTCCTCGGGCGGGCCCGGGGGACGCTCTCGCTCGGCTGGAAATCGTTCCAGCCCGAATCCCCGGAGCGCAGGCCGTTCTCCGGCCTCGTCGCCGCGACCGACGTCGTCTTCCGCCTCGGGAGGCTCGGCCTCAACCTGGGTTACAGCCGCGACAACGCCTTCTCTTATAACGAGAGCGCGTACTATTACGTCGACGGCCGGGCCCGGGCCGGCCTCTCGTTCTATATCGTGCCTTTCCTCAGGATCGACGGGACGGTCCAGTTCGGGACGCTGGATTATCCCGAGCCGCAGGAGGTCTGGGTCGGCGGTGAAGTCCTCGTGATCGACCACCGGAAGGACGTTCATAGGACGTTCTCCGTGGGCCCGGTCGTCCGGGTCGCCGGCACCGCCGGGTTTGGCCTGACCTACAATTTCTACCGGCGGACGTCGAACGCCCCGGGCTTCAACGTCCGGCGGAACTTCGTCGGGGCATTTCTGACCTACGAATTTTAAGGAGCCGCACATGAGAGAAACCATAAAGACCGCCGGGCTCGTCGCCCTTGCCCTGGTCGTGATCCAGGCCTTCTCGGCGGCCGCCCAACAGCCGGTGAGCGCCGAATACAAGATCGGGGCGAAGGACCTCCTCGAGATCTCGGTCCTGGGCGTCCCGGAGATCAACAAGCTCGTCGTCCGCGTCTCCGAAGAGGGCCGGATCACCCTGCCCATGCTGGGGCAGGTCGATGTCGGCAACCTTTCCAAGTTCGAGGTGGAGAAGAAGCTGACCCAGCTCGCCGGCGAGAAGATCGTCCTCAAGCCTCAGGTGACCGTCCATATCCTGGAATACCTGAGCCGGCGAGTCTCGGTCGTCGGGGCGGTGGAGAAGCCGGGGCCGTTCGAGCTCCTCGGGAGGCAGACCGTCCTTTCGGTCCTGTCCGAAGCGGGCGGCCTGACCCGGGACGCGGGCGAGGAGATCATCATCATCCGCCAGCTCGCGGCCGGGGACAGCACGGCCATCCGCGTCCCGATCGAAGGACTGTTCGTCAAGGGCGACCCCAAGCTCAACATCGTCCTCGAGCCGGGCGACGTCATCAACGTCCCCGTCGACAAGCTCGTCGCGATCTATGTTTTCGGGCAGGTCAAGAGCCCGGGAGCCCTGCAGGTCAAAAAATCCAGCCTGCCGACCCTGACCCAAGCCATCGCCCAGGCCGGGGGCTTCACGGATCGGGCCAACCGGAAGAAAGTCAATATCCGGAGAAAGGACGCCTCGGGCAAGGAGCTCGAGATCAGCGTCAGTGTCAGGGACATCCTCAAGGGCAAGATCAAGGACATCCCGCTTCTGGAAAACGACACGGTCTACGTCCCGGAAAGCCTCTTTTAACCGGGACAAGGGGAGAAAAGCCATGAAGGGTTTCGCCAGCAAGACGGACAAGAAGGAGATCGACCTTCTCGAGTATGTCCGGGTCGTTCTCAAGAGGAAATGGGTCCTGGCGACCTTCGCCGCCGTGCTCGTCGCGCTCGCGGCCGTCCTCTCGTTCACCACGACGCCGCTCTATCGGGCCACGGCGACGCTCCTGATCGACGAGCCCGGGGCGAGCCTGCTCAACATCCAGGACGTCCTCAACGCCGGCGCCTACTACCGCAGCGATTACATGGGGACGTATTTCAACACCCAGCTCCGCCTCCTCACCAGCCGGTCCCTGGCCGAGCGGGTGGCCAAGAAGATCAACCTCGGCGCGCGGGCGGAGTTTCGGGGGGGGAAGGAATCGACTCCGGCCGCGGGGAGCTACGCCTACTCCATCCTGGGCGGATTGAGCATCGCGCCCATCGAGGAAACGCGCCTCGTCTACGTCAGCTATATCTCGCCGCACGCCGCGTTCGCGGCCGACGTCGTCAACGCCCTCGTCGAGGAATTCGTCAGCTTCTCGGTCGAGACCCGTTACGAGGCCACCAAGCAGACCTCGGAGTTCCTGTCCGAACAGGTCGCCCTTCTCCGGGAGGACCTCAAGCGCAAGGAGGATGACCTCCAACAATACGGCCAGGAAAAGAACCTCCTCTATCTCAGCGGCGACGAGAGCTTGGTCGTCAACAAGTTCTCCGAGGTGAACACGGCCCTGACCACGGCCCAGATCGAGCGCTACGCCAAGGAATCCGTCTACCGCGAGCTCAAGAGCCTCAGCGTCGACGCCCTGCCCGATTCGGTCAGCAACCCGACCATCCAGGCCTTGAAGACGACCTATTCGCAGGTCAAGTCCGACTACGCGGAGAAGGGCCAGATCTACAGGCCCGATTACCCGGAGATGGTCCAGCTCAAGGCCAGGCTCGACGCCACCAAGAACACCCTCCAGGGGGAGATCCGCAAGGCGGTCGACTCCGCCGAGGCCGAATACCGCGCGGCCCTGAAGAAGGAGACCTCGCTGCAGGGGCTCCTCGACGAGCAGAGGGGCGACGTCACCCGGATGAACAAGAACGCCATCTTCTACCACACCCTCCGGACGGAGGTCGAGAACATGCGGACCCTGCTCAGCACGCTCGTCGCCAAGCAGAACGAGATCCAGGTCTCGAGCCAGCTCGGCGGCCTGCGGACGAGCAACATCAAGGTCGTCGACCGGGCCCTCGTGCCCAACCGCCCCTTCGCCCCGAACGTCCGGAGGAATCTGCTAACGGCCCTTCTCCTCGGCCTCTTCGGCGGCCTGGGATTGATCTTTCTTGTCGAGTACCTCGACAACACCGTCAAGGGGCCCGAGGACGTCGAGAAGCTCGTCGGCCTGCCGTCCCTCGGGATCATCCCCTTCCTCTCGGCCGACGGGCTGAAAAAAAGGTCCGACCCCTACGGCTCCTACCGCTCCTATGGGGCGGAGGGCGACAAGCCCGGCGAGAAGCCCCCCGAAGTCCGTGAGATCGAGCTCATCAACCACCTCTATCCCAAGTTCTCGATCGCCGAGGACTACCGGACGGTCCGGACGTCGATCCTCTTCTCCCACGCCGACAGCGCCCCGAAGACGATCTCTTTCACGAGCACCCTGCCCCAGGAGGGGAAGACGGCCACGATCTCCAACCTGGCCGTTTCCTTCGCCCAGCTCGAGGGCAAGGTCCTGCTCATCGACGCGGACCTCCGCAAGCCGCGCCTGCACAAGGTGTTCAATCTGCGGAACGTCAACGGCCTGAGCAGCTATCTGGCGGGCAAGAATTCCTTCGACGAGGTCGTCCAGAAGACCTCCATCGACAACGTCTGGACGATCCCCAGCGGTCCCCATCCGCCCAATCCGGCCGAACTCCTGAACTCGAAGAGGATGAAGGAGCTCCTGGCCCGGGCCAAGGACAAGTTCAACATCGTCCTCCTCGACACCCCGCCCGTCCTGGCCGTCATCGACCCGGTCATCATCAGCTCGCTCGTCGACTCGACGGTCTTCGTCGTCCGGGCGGGAAAAACGACCCGGCGGCCCCTCGTCCGGGCCATCGAGGAGATCCGCAAGTCCAAGGCCGACATCATCGGCGTCGTCTTCAACGAGGTCAAGATCGGCCATCAGGGGATCGGGACGCCCTTCTATCATTATTACCAGTACGAGTATGAGGCGACCGAAGGGGCCGGCCCGGCCGACAAGAAGCGCGTCGCGACCGGGGAATCGGAGAACGCGGGAACGGAAACGAAGACATGAAGAAAAAGATCGTCGAATACGGGCTCCTGGCCATTCTTCTATGGAGCCCCCTCCCGGCCGCCTCCGTTGGGGAATGGTCGATCTTCGTCATCGAGCTGGCCGTGGCCGTGATGGCCGCCGCTTATATCCTCCTCGACGAGAAGCCCGCCCTCAACCGCCATCTGCCGCCCGTCCTGAGGCGGCTGAGGTTTTTCGTGGCCGGCTTCTTCGTCTTCGTCGTTTTCCAGATCCTGCCGCTCCCGGCCGCAATCGTCCGGTTCGTCTCCCCCGGGAGCTACGAGTTCCAGCGGCTCTATTCCCCCGGCTTCGTCCGGCCGAAGTTCATGAGCCTGTCGATCGCCCCCTCCGCCACCTTGCGGGAGGGGCTCTTTCTCGCGGCCTGCTTTCTCCTGGGTTTCCTCGTCCTCAAGACCGTAACCCGAGGACGCCAGATCCGGACGATCATCTTCGTCCTTATCGGCGCAGGCGTCTTCCAGGCCCTCTACGGCCTCTTCGAACTCACGCGGGCCAACCCCCGCCTTCTCTTCTATAAGAAGATGTTCAGCCCCGATTCCGTGACCGGGACGTTCGTCAACCGGAGCCACCTGTCCGGCTACCTGGAGATGATCGTCCCCCTGGCCGTCGGCCTGGCCATCGCCCGGATGAACCTCCTGACCTTCGGGGTCAAGGGCTTCCGGGAGAAGCTCCTGCTCTGGACCTCCAAGGGGGTCCTGGAGAGCGTCCTGATCCTGGCCGGCATCGTGGTCATGTCCCTGGGCATCGTCCTCTCCAACTCGCGGTCCGGTCTGGTCGTCCTCATCTTCACCTTCTTCCTCTTCCTCGGATTATCCGTCCTGACCTTCAGCCGGACCGGCTACCGCCAGGTCTGGGTCGGGAAGTTCGTCCGGACGGTATTCTTCATCGTCACCATCCTGGCCGTCACCATCGGCGTCGGTTCGACCATCAAGCGCTTCGCCATCGACGACCTTCTCCATGAGGACCGGCCGCTCTACTGGGCCAACACGGCCGATATCGTCGGGGATTTCCCGCTCTTCGGGACGGGCCTCGGCACGTTCGCCTCCGCCTACAACGCCTACGAGACGCGCGGCGGGTCGGAGATGCGGCTCACCCACGCTCACAATGATTACCTGGAGTATGTCGCCGAGATCGGCGTTCTCGGCGCCCTCCTCCTCCTCGGCGGCATCCTGTATATCGTCGTCCAGGCCATCCTGGCCTCGAGGAACCGGAGGAACTTGGAAGCCCGGGGGCTCGCCCTCGGCGGCATCGTCAGCCTCGCCGGCATCGGACTCCACACGTTCACCGACTTCAACCTGCACATCCCGGCGAACATGATCCTTTTCACCGTCGTCCTGTGCTTGACCCTGGTCATGGCCTATTACCGGAAAAGCTGAGGGTTTCCCTTGATGAAAAAGATGCTCCTTCTTTTCGGGCTCGCGGTCCTCGTCGTTTTCCAGGCCGCCAACGCCTGGAACGCGCTCCTCTATTGGAAAGCGAAGGCGCCGGCCGCGAGCCCCGCGGAGAGGATCCGCCTCCTTCGCCGCGCCGCCGTGGCCTATCCCTGGAACGACCTCGTCCCCTTCGAACTGGGCAAGGCGTACTTCGAGCTCGGGGCCGAGGCCTTTGAGAATCCGGCCGAGCGCGATGACTTTTTCTCCCAGGCGGTCGGCTCGTTCCTGCGCTCCCTGCGCCTCAATCCGGGTTCTCCCGAGGTCCATTTCCATTTCGCTCAAACGCTCCTTTACATGAACTACCTGTCTCTCCCGGCTCCGGTTCCGTATTTTGAGGAGTACAAAAAGGCGGCCGAGTTGACGGGCCACAACAGCCAGATCTATTTCGAGGTCGGCAAGGTCCTCCTCGCCCGGTGGGAGACGTTGTCGGCGGCCGAGAAGGACTTCATCCTCGACATCCTGAGGAAGACGTTGCACGGCAAGGACGAGGGACGCCTGCTCGACCTCCTCGAGATCTGGAACCTAAATGTCCGGGACACGTCGATCGTCGACAGGATCCTACCCGATGACGCCGCGCTCCTCCGCGCTTACGCCCGGTTCCTGGGGGAGAAGTCGCTCGACCTCGAGGCCCGGCAAGCCGCCCTGGCCAAGGCCGAGCAGCTCGATTTCCTCCGGGCCAAGAACGAGCTCGACCTGGGCAGGAGGGAGGCCGAGAGCTTCCGTAACGCCGAGGCTTCCGCCCACTACGCCCGCGCGGTCGAGGCGCTCGGGGCGATCAAGTTCTACCAGCTGCTCGCCGGACGGGAGCTCATCGACCCCCGGGAATACGACGAGGTCCGCAAGTTGGCCCGCCGTCTCCTGGCCATGAGCCGCATCGAGGAAACGCGCTCCCTGGCCGATGCCGACGGCGCGATCGCCGCCTATCTCGATATTGAGGACCAGGTCACGGGCCTGGGCGAGTTCGAAGCTTTCGTCAAGGAGCGGGGCCTTCTCGGCGAGGGCCCGACGGCCGCGGCACCGGCCAAGGACCTCCAGACGCTGGCCTTCCGGATGGCCCTCGATTTCCAGCTGAACCGCTACCGGGACATCGTTCGGGTCGGCGACCTCCTGGCTTCGAGCTCTCTCGTCATCTCGCCGTCCGGGAAGACGAGCTACGTCCGCGTTCTTCGCCTGATCGCCGAATCCTACCTCAAGCTCGATTATGTCTATGAAGCCGAGAAATATTTCCGGACGGCCCTGGAGATCGAGCCGGAGAACCTCGTTGTTCTCCTGGGCGTCGAGAGATGCTATGACCGCCTGAACGAGGAGGACAAGGCCGACGAAGCCCGGCGGACGATCGACCGTCTGGTCACGCCGGGGACGATCGATCTCGGCGGCGGGCTCCTCCGGAAGGGGGAGACCTTCGAGGAAGTCCTGGTCACCGACGGTCGGCCGCGGAAGATCAGCCTCGAATTCGCGGCCGTGGCGGCCGGCAGCCGTCCCCTCGTCTCCGTCTTCTTCAATGGCCGGGTCGTCTGGGAAGGCACCGTCGACGCCGGGCCGGCGAGTTTCCCGGCCTTGCCGAGGCCGGGAGGGAATTCCCTCGAGATAACCGCCGTCAGCGACTCCGTCGCCCTGGCCGGTATCAGCCAGGACATCTTCCCGGCCCGCTAGGTTCAAAGGCCGGAAATATAGTCTACTTTAAACAATTACAAATAGTTACGGGGCTTGACAAGTCCCCGACAAGACGCCTATGATATTCATTGCCAAGGAGGAAGCCCATGAGGCGATGTGCCAAGGTCGTTCTCTCGTGGGGGTCGGCGCTAGCGCTGATCCTCGTCCTGTTCCCTTCGACCCTGCGTCCCCAGGAGCCGGGGAAGGGAAACCTGATCGGATTCGTCTATGCGCAGGACGGCTCGACCCCTGTCGCAGGGGCGGTCATCGTGGTCAAAAACTTGACCACGGGGGCCGTCGTCGAGAGCCCTACGTCCGACGCGCTGGGCGTGTTCAAGTTCCAGGGCCTCGGGGCGGGGCTGTACGCCCTCGGGGTGAAATCCGACAAGGGCAGCTATAACTCCCAGGATTTCTTCGGCGTCATGGCCGACAAGACGTCCAAGATTTCCATTGCCCTGAACGTCTATGACCGCGCCACGGCCTCGGCCGCCGCGGCCGTCATCAAGGAACAGTGGGATAAGGGCGAAGCCTACGTCGGGAAGGTCGTGAAGTACACGCCGGAGACGAAGGAGGCCGAGATCCTCGTCGAGGTCGGACTCCTCCAATCCGAGGACCGTATCCACGTCAAGGGCCAGGCAACGGACTTCTACATGGATACCCGGGTGTTGAAGGCCTACGGGACCAAGGTCAAGCGTGTCCTCTCCGGCTACAACGCCAATCTCCGGACGTCGAAGACCTGCGTGCCCGGGGATTTCGTCTACGTCGTCTGCAAGCGCGGCATCCCGCCCTTTTTCCTGGCCCCGCTTGGTATCGCTGCGATCGTGGCTGGGGCGGTACCCCTCGTCGCCCTTTACGAAGAGGAACCGGTTTCCAAGTCCAAGATCAAGTAAGAACCGCGAACCGCCTGTCCTGACGATCGACGGTCCCTCCGCGGAGTGCACTCCTTGAGCGAACATTCCCTCGCCCGACTTTTCGTTCTCTGCTCCCGCCCGGCCCCGGGCCCCGGAGCAGAGGAGGAAGTCCTCCGGCTTGCCGGCTCAGTCCGGGACTGGGACCGGGCGCTCAGCAAGGCCGAGGAAGAGGGCATCCTCCCTCTTCTTTACTGGAACCTCCGGGACAATCCCGGCGCGGTTCCGGCCGCCGTCCTGGAAACCCTCCGGCGCGCCTTTTTGCGGAACCTGGCCCGCACGACCCAAGTCTATCGAGATCTCGAACTATTCCTCTCGTCCGTCCGCAAGGCCGGACTGCGGGCCGCGCTGACCAAGGGCGGCCGGCTGGCTCTCGACCTTTACCCCGAGCCCGCCCTGCGCCCTTTTTGGGACGTGGACTTCATCGTCCATCCCTCCGACTGGCCCGCCCTTAAAAAAATTCTGGGCGATATCGGCTATACGGAGACGACCAACTCAGGCGGGGGACCCGCCGCCGCGGATCCGCCTCTCGACTGGGCCTATTCTCCCTATTTCCGCAAAGGTTCTCTTTTCCTGGAATTCCATTTCACCCCGCTCGGGCTCCATTTCCCGAACGGCAAAAATGATGGTCTCTGGTCCTCGGCCAGCCGGCTGAACGTCCGCGGGACTGAGGCCATGATCCTGCCGGCCGAGCACGAGCTTTGCTATCTCTGCATCCACGCCCAACAGCACTCCTACCAGCGGCTCATCTGGCTCTCCGACATCGCCGAACTGTCTTTGCGTCCGGGTCTCGACTGGGATCGGGTCTTGAGGATCTCCCAGGCTGATCGGGTCAAGGGACCCGTATTTTACGGTCTTCATCTGGCCAATGCCCTCTGGCCGGGGACAGTCCCTCCGGGTCCCCTGGCCGGGTTGCGGCCGGGACTTTTCGAAAGAGCCGGGCTGCGCATTCTCTGGCCCGCCGCCTCGACGACCGCCCGGCGCCCGGCGCCGCCCTGGCCATATTATATGCCCTCGATCTTCTCGCTCTGGGAGCGGAGGAGCCTGATCCTTGCCGCGCGAACCCTGCGGGGCCTCCTGTTCCCGCCGCGGGCCTGGCTGGCCGCGAACTGCGGCCTGCCCCCGGATTCTCCGCGGCTCTATGGCCGTTACCTCGGCCGAGTCCTTCGGCCGGTTCTGACGGCCGCCAAGCGTTTCACGGCAGCCCCATGAACCCGATCCCTGCCATCCTTGCCGAAAACCTGGTCAAGAGGTATCCCGTTTTCCGGGGTTTCCGGGAACTCGTCCGCAGGCCCTTTGAAAAGCGGACGACGACCGCTCTCGACGGCCTCGACCTCCGTGTCGAGCGGGGCCGCGTGTTCTGCCTGCTCGGCCCGAACGGCGCCGGCAAGACGACCCTGATCAAGATCCTGGCCACCCTCGTCCTGCCGGACGGCGGGCGGGCGAGCGTCGACGGGCACGACGTCGAACGGCACCCGGGTCCGGTGAAGAACGCCGTCGGCTTCGCCATCAACGACGAGCGCAGCTTCTACTGGCGGCTGACCGGCCGGCAGAACCTCGAATTCTTCGGCGCGCTCTACGGGCTCCGCAGCCCGGCCCGGGACCGCAGGATCGACGAGGTCCTTAGCCTGACCGGGCTCGAGTCCGCGGCCGACCTGCGCTTCAACGCCTATTCCACGGGGATGCGCCAGATGCTGGCCTTCGCCCGGGCCATGCTCGCGGACGCGTCCATCCTCCTCGTCGACGAGCCGACGCGGTCCCTCGACCCGCAGGCCGCCGACAGGATCGGGTCGTTCCTCCGCGGCGAGCTCGTCGAGGGCCGGGGCAAAACCGTTTTCTGGGCCACGCACGACCTCGCCGAGGCCGCCGAATTCGCCCATGAGATCGCCGTCATCGGCCGCGGCCGGATCCGGCTTCAGGGCACGGTCGCGTCCCTCACCGCCGACGGCCGGACGTCCCTGCGCCAGGTCTACGAGAAGGCCGTCGGCGATCCTCCGGAGAACCCATGAGCGGCGGAGCGAGGACGATGACGCTCCTACCGGGCCGGCTTTCCGCCTTCCTCCGCCGGGATCTTCGGGAAGCCCTGACTTACAAGTTCTCGTTCGTCTCGTCCTTCGTCGGCATCCTCCTGTCCTCGGCCACGTTCTATTTCGTGGCCAAGCTCGTCCCGCCGGGGACGCCGTCCCTGGGGCCCTTCGGCGGAGACTATTTTTCATTCGCCGTCGTCGGCGTCGCCTTCTCGAGCCTCCTCGGGATGTTCCAGGAAGGCCTGCCGGCCGTCGTCCGCGGCGCCCAGGTCTCGGGGACGCTCGAAGCCCTTCTCGTCACGCCGGCTTCGATCCCGACCGTCCTCTTCGGCTCGTCGCTCTATTCCCTCGTTTTCCAGATCTTTCGGACCGTCCTCCACGTCGGCGTGGCCGTGGCCTTTTTCGGCATGACCCTGGGCCGGGTCAACGTGGCGGGCGCCCTGTCCGTCGGCGTCCTGACGATCCTCTGCTTTCTCGGCGTAGGCATTCTTTCGGCCAGCTTCATCCTGGTTTACAAGACCGGCAACCCCTTCGGCTGGGTCCTCGGGACGGTCTCCGGACTGTTCGGGGGGGTCGTCTTCCCTGTCGCGCTCCTGCCGCCCTGGATCCGCTGGATCTCGAGCCTCCTGCCCGTGACCTACGCGCTCGACGGCATGAGAAAATGCCTCCTCGCCTCGGCCGGTTTCGCCGAGGTCCTGCCGGACATCGTCGCCCTGGCGGTGTTCAACATCGTCCTCCTGCCTCTGAGCCTTCTCGCCTTCCGTCTGGCCGTCCGCAAGGCCAAGAGGGATGGCACGCTCTCCCACTTCTGATCCCCCCCCTTTTTTTGGTTCTTCTTCTAGTGGGGAAGTCCGTCGTGAGGCGGCGATGGATATTGCCCTGACGACCCCCGTAGCGGAAGGGGACCCGCCGAAGGCGGGGGAACCGCCGGGACTGGTTCCCGGGGGGGCCGGGGGGCTAAGGGCAATATCCTTCGCCAAGCCGAATGGAGGACTTCCCCCTTCCTGTTTTCTCGGCTCCCCTAATCTGCTAACATGGGAGCGGACGCCTGACCGCCATGAGAAAAACAGCCGTTCTGACCCTGGCGACCCTTCTCTTCGCCCTGCCGGGCGTCGCCGCCGAAGTGCGTCCGGAGGTCCGGGCCAGGGCGGCCGGGATCCTGGACGCCCTGAAAAAGATCGAGGCGGAACGGAACTGGCCCGCCGCGGTCCCCCGCAACTTGACGTTCACCGAGGCCGAGTTCAACGCTTACGTCGTTTGCCGCCTCGACGCCGAGAGCGAACCGTTCGTCAAGGCCGCGGAGTTCAAGCTGTTGGCGGACGACCACATCGAAGGGCGGATCACCATCGACCTCGGCGACCAGCAGACCTCCGGCCTGCTCCCGAAGCGGCAGGACCTGTTGTTCTCGGCCCGCGTCGAGACCCGCGACGGCAAGATCAAGGTCTCCATGGACAAGCTCTTCCTCGGAACCCAGCCGATCGCGCCGGCCGTCGTCGACGTCATCATCGGTATCCTCTCCCGCCTGCAGGGCGTCGAGCCGACGAGCCTCGAGGACTGGTACGACCTGCCTCCCGGAGTCCTGAGGCTCGAGAGCCGGCCGGGCCAAGTCGTCGTCTATTATTAGGAACGGAGACAAAGGGGAGCGCTATGATCCGCATCATCACCGGCAGCTACAAGGGCCGGCGGCTGAAGATGGTCCCCAGCCCGTCGGTCCGGCCCATGCAGGACAAGGTCAAGGGGGCCCTGTTCAATATCGTCCGGGACCGGCTCCAGGGGAGCGTCTGCCTGGACGGTTTCTCCGGGACGGGATCGGTCGGCCTCGAGGCCCTGAGCCGGGGCGCCGACCGGGTCGTCTTCGTCGACGAATTCTATCCTTCGGTGAAAGCCATCCGGCTGAACGTCGCCAAGTGCGGGGCGGAAGAGAAGGCCGTCGTCCTCCACCGGGAATTCAACCGGGCCGTCATCGACCTGGCCAAAAAGGGCGTCCGCTTCGACCTCATCTTCCTCGATCCCCCATACCGGCTCCTCGAAGAGAGGAACCCGCTCAGGGTCATTCGCAAGCGCGGCATTCTCAAGCCGGACGGACTCATCGTCCTCCGCCACTACTTCAAGGTCAAGCCCAAACTCGGGGATTTCAAGCTCGAGCGGCGGGTAGCCCTCGGGGACGACGTCCTCTGCCTGTTCGTGCCTGCGGCGGGGGAGGCCGGGGGGGAGCCCGTTCCCGGCGCCGCCGAGGAGCCGGCGGGAACGGGCTTGCCCTCCGCGCCGCGTTCCATTAAAATGGAGAAACCCCGGCGAAAGGACATGTCGATCCGAACATGAAAAGACCGGAGGGCAAGACGGTCCCGTTCTGGAAGGAGACCCCGCTTGTCGATGAGAGCGAGATCTTCACCGAGCTGGCCGC
Organism: uncultured Eubacteriales bacterium; assembly: GCA_964652895.1. Taxonomy (GTDB): domain Bacteria; phylum Acidobacteriota; class Aminicenantia; order Aminicenantales; family Saccharicenantaceae; genus RBG-16-66-30. The sequence goes on along the minus strand of CAZZCH010000033.1, from coordinate 5,120 downwards.
GAAGAAGGGCAGCTCCCTTTTCCTCGGCCGCTACTCCCTCAGCGAGGTTCTGGCCGTCCTCAACAAGAAGGGCTTCCTCAAGGAGGCGCGCAAGCGTTTCCTCTGGCCGCTCGCTTTCGAGATCGACTCGTCCGAATACCCGCTCCAGAGGTTCCAGATCTTTCTGCGCGAGTCCGGGCCCGAGAACCTCATCGTCGACGTCAAGGTCAGGGAAACCGAGTTCGTCCCCAAGGAGCTTCCCGACGGGCCGGTTCTCCTGCCGCCTCAGAAGACCATGGCCTTCGAGTGGCTGACTCTCCAGAACCCGCTCGTGAAGTTCAACGAGCAGTTCACACCCCTGCCCGGCCAGACCCGTCCCGGGCTGAGCATGAGAACGAAGATCATGGACCTGTTCCTTTACCTCGCCCGCCTGACCCACAAGGACTGCCTCCTGGCGTTCCCGGCCTATTTCCATAACGCGGTCCTTTTTTCGCGATATTTCCACTTCTGGAATCCCCGCAAGGAGGCCGAGGTCCTGGCCGTCCGCCGGTCCTTTAGCCATATGCCCTTCAAGCAACTGGCCTGGGTCGTCCACCTGAACTGCCTGAGGCGCGAGGACGGTACCGTCTACGAATGGACGGCCGAGGAACAGCTCTACCCCATAACCCGGCCCCTCAAGGAATACTTCGATTCCCGGCGATACAAGGACATCGTCAAAAGAGGAAGCAAAGCCCGCGCTTTTTCCGTCGATTGGGCCGAATTCGAGAGGAGATCCGCGGACCAACCGACGTTTTGCGGCGGCGCCTAGAATCTGCTATAATACCGCGCTCAAGGAGATCGTCCCATGAAGAAAGAGGTCCATCCCGAATACCAGGAATGCACGGTGACCTGCGCGTGCGGCAGCACGTTCAAGACGAGGTCCACGAAAAAGGAGATCCGGGTGGAGATCTGCTCCAAGTGCCATCCCTTCTTCACCGGCACGCAGAAGTTCATCGACAGCGCCGGCCGCATCGAGAAGTTCAAGAAAAAATACGGCGACACCAGGAACATCAAGAGTCTCGCGAAGCCTAAAAAATCCGCTCGATGATCCATGAACTCCAGGCGATCGAGGACAAGTACCGCCAGCTGACAGCCGCCCTCTCCGACCCCGCCATCGCCTCCAATCCCCTGAAGATCCGCGGCCTGGCCAAGGAACGGGCGGAGCTCGAGCCCGTCTTCCGGAAGTACGAGGATTACAAGAGGGTTCACAAGGACGGCGAAGAGGCCCGCCACCTCCTGGACGACCCCAAGACCGAGCCGGAGCTCCGGCGCATGGCCGAGGGCGAGGCCGAGGAGCTCGGGAAGCGGGAACAGGCCCTCGTGGCCGAACTCCGGACCATGCTTCTTCCCAAGGACCCCAACGACGACAAGAACGTCATCCTCGAGATCCGGGCCGGGGCGGGAGGGGACGAAGCGTCGCTTTTCGCGCAGGACCTTTTCCGGATGTACTCCCGCTTCGCCGAAAGGAAGGGCTGGAAGCTCGAGGTCGTGGACACGAGCCTCTCGCCGATCGGCGGCCTCAAGGAGGCCATCGGCAACATCCGCGGCAAGGGCGCCTATTCGGTCCTCAAATACGAGAGCGGCGTCCACCGCGTCCAGCGCGTGCCCAAGACCGAAGCCTCCGGACGCATCCACACCTCGACGGCGACCGTGGCCGTCCTGCCGGAGGCCGAGGAGATCGACCTCAAGATCGACCCCAAGGACCTCAAGATCGAAGCCTTCGGTTCCTCCGGCCCGGGCGGCCAGAGCGTCAACCGGAATTACACCGCGATCCGCATCAGCCACAAACCGTCGGGCCTCGTCGTCTCCTGCCAGGACGAAAAGTCCCAGCACCGGAACAAAGAGAAGGCCATGCGGGTCCTCCGCTCGCGGCTCCTGGACATCGCCCAGCGGGAGCAGCAGGCGAAGATCGCCAAGAACCGGCGGTCCCAGGTCGGGACGGGGGAGAGGAGCGAGAAGATCCGGACTTACAACTTCCCCCAATCGCGGATCACCGACCACCGGCTGAACATGAATTTCCATAACATGGAGGGCGTCCTGGAGGGGGACCTCGACGACATGCTGGCGAAGCTCGTTCTCCAGGCCCAATCGGAAGCCCTGGGCGAGACGCCCGGGGGTCCGGGCCAGGCCAAGGACGTTGGAATCTCATAAAACGCTCGCCGACCTCTTCCGGAGCGGGATAGCCCTCCTTCAAGACAGGCCCCAGGCCCTCCTCGAAACCAAAGTCCTTCTTCTCCGGGCCACCGCCCTGAGCGAAGAACGATACCTCTCCGCCCCCAACAATCCCTGCTCGCCGAAGGCGGAAGCCTATTTCGGGAGACTCGTCCGGCGGCGGCTCGACGGCGTGCCGCTCGCCTATCTCACCGGGGTGAAGGAATTCTGGTCCATCCCGTTCGAGGTGACGTCCTCCGTCCTCGTCCCGCGGCCCGAGACCGAGGTCCTGGTCGAGAAGGTCCTCGAGCTCTCGACGCGCGAGAGCGAGTCGATCCTCGACGTCGGGACGGGCAGCGGCTGTATCGCCGTGGCCCTGGCCAAGGAACTGCCCCGGGCACACATCGAGGCCGTGGACATTTCCGAGAGGGCCCTGCGCGTCGCCCGGCGGAACGCGGCGCTCCACAAAACGAAGCACGTCCGGTTCCTCAGGAGCAATCTCTTCTCGGCCTTCCGGGGGACGGGGGTCCGCTTCGAATTCATCGTATCGAATCCGCCTTATATCTCGCGTGGCGACTGGGAGGGGCTGCCGCCCGAGGTCCGCGGCTTCGAACCCCGGCGGGCGCTCCTCTCGGGGGAGTCCGGGCTGGAGATGATCGAGCGTCTCGTCCGCCGGGCCGGGACTTTTCTAAGGCCGGGCGGCTACCTCATCTTCGAGATCGGGGACGGCCAGCGCGACAGGGTCCTGTCCCTGTTCGGTAAGCGCTGGACCGAGATCGAGACGGCTTGGGACATGGCCGGCAAACCCCGGGTCATCACGGCCAGAAGGGCCTAGGCGAGTTTTCGGCCCAGCTCGTAGGCGTCCTTCAGGAGGGCCTTGTTCGCCCCGACGTCGCCGGGCTTGTCGGCGCTCCCGTACACCATCCCTTTGATGGGGGCGCCGACATAGGCGAAAGCGTCCTGGAACGAGCGGAGGGCGTTCACCGCGCCCGATACGAACGGGTCGGCGTCACCATAGGTCATGATGATGCCGATCCGCTTGCCCTTGAGCGGCCGATAATTCTCCGCGCCGAAGGCATAGAGCCGGTCCATGAACAGCTTGATCTGGGCGCTCATCGTGAACCAATAGACGGGAGAGGCGATGAGGACGGCGTCGGTGGACCGCAGCTCCGCGTAGAGCGTCCTCATGTCGTCCTTCCGGACGCAGCCGGTGGCCTTTGCCTTGCGGCAGCCGTCACAGCCCAGGCACGGCCCGATATTCATTTTGGCCAAGCGAAACGTCTTGACCTCCGCGCCGGCGTCTTTCGCCCCGCGCGCGGCCTCCGCGGCCAGGATGGTGCTGTTGCCCTTCGGCCGGGGACTGCTCGCGAGGATCAGAAGCTTCGACATGGCGGCTTACTTCTTTATGACGGGCGGCCTGTGATCTTCGATGGGGGGAAGGAGGCGCGTCGTTTCGAACCGGATCTTCTCCCAGACGGCCAGGTCCATGCCGCAGAAGACGTCGACGACCTTCGGGTCGAACTGCTTCCCCGCGTTCTCGACGAGCTCGCGCCGGGCGACGCGGAAGTCCCGCGGCGCGCGGTAGGGACGGTGGGAGGTCACGGCGTCGAGCGCATCGGCCACGGCGAAGACCCGCGCTTCGAGCGGGATGGCGTCGCCCTTCAGGCCTTTCGGATAGCCGGTCCCATCGTATTTTTCGTGGTGATAGAGGATGATGTTGCCGACCTCGCGGACGAGCTTGACGTCGCGGACGAGGCCGTAGCCGAGCGCGGGGTGCCTGCGGATCGCCTCCCATTCCTTGCTCGAAAGAGGTCCAGGTTTTTTCAGGACGGAATCGGGGATGGCCATCTTGCCCGCGTCGTGGAGGAGGGCCCCCTTGCGGATACTCTCGAGCGCGCGGGGGTCGCGGATGCCGACGGCCTCGGCCAGGACGTGGCTGTAACGGGCGACCGTCTTGGAGTGGCCGTAGGTTTCGACGTCCCGCAGGTCCAGGGCGGCCATGAAATTCTCGAGGGTCGTGTCGTGGGCTTCCTCGAGCTCCCGGGACTTGCGGAGGAGGAGATTGAACTCCTTCTTGAGCCGGCGCAGATTTTCCTTGGAGCCCTTTTCGCCTTGGAGGGCGTCCACCAGGGCGGATAATCCGATCGCAAGTCCCGGGCCCGCGGCAGGCTCAGGCAGGGCGGTCAAGTTTTCGACTTCCATACCGAGTCCGGACAAAAATGCGGCCAAGCTTGCCCGTTTTTTGTCATTTCTGACAACCATGACGACCCGCTCTTCGCTCATTTTGTTTTTTATACCTTTTTCTTCTTTTCGATTCAAGTTTTCCCTTGTTCCTTCTTGACATGGAAGCGCTCGAATAAGCATAATATGTGGGCTAAGGTTAAGGAGCGGCCATGGAACACGATCCGAACATTTTCAGGGATTCCTCGCAGGTCATCCAGGAAGTCGAAGACCAGCTGGAACGTATCCTCCAGAAGAAATTCCGTGACGTCGACGTCGAGCTCGTCGAGCGCATCAACCGCGAAAAAGAAGCCGCCCGCCAGCGCAAGGAAGAGATCGAGCGGGATTTCGACAAGGAAAAAACGGCCCTGACGGACTACCGGGTCATGATCCGCGATTTCGAGGAACAGAGAGCCGGCCTTCTCAACGAGGCCCGCGACCGGTTCCAGAAAGTCCTCAAGTTCCAAGCGGAGATCGAGAGCCTGGCCAAGTCCACGGTCGACGAGATCAAGCGCGTCAACGAGATCCAGGAACGGCTCGAGGGCTTAAGGATGAAGACGTCGGAACGGGCGGCCTTCCTCAAGAACGACCTGAAGGAACGTTTCGGCATCGTCGCCGAGGTCATGGAGGAGGACCCCAAGCCCCTCGACCTCGATCTCGACGAAGAACTGGAGAAACTCCGCAAGATCAAGGACCTCGTCGAGGCGGGGGCCACGGTCCTGGGGGCGCGG
>CAZZCH010000032.1:0-31657 GCA_964652895.1 uncultured Eubacteriales bacterium | reverse complement strand
CTTCCGATCTGAGATCGAGCCCCCTCTCGCGGGCCATCTGAATGGCCTGGCTCGTGGAGAAAAACGCCCTCGGCGTCCTGCCCACGAGCCAGGCCATTCAGATGGCCCGCGAGAGGGGGCTCGATCTCGTCGAGATCGCGCCCACGGCCCAGCCGCCCGTCTGCAAGATCACGGACTACGGCAAATTCCTGTACGAACAGCATAAGAAGGACCATGAAGCCAAAAAACACCAGAAGCAGATCCAGATCAAGGAGATCAAGTTCCGCCCCAAGATCAGCGTCCACGACTACGACTTCAAGATGAATCACGTCAAGCGCTTCCTCGGGGAAGGCAACAAGGTCAAGATCACCGTCATGCTGCGCGGCCGCGAAAAGCAGAAGCCGGAACTCGGATATCAGGTCCTCGACAGGGTCCTCGCCGACGTGAAGGAGATGGCGGCTCAGGATGGTTCGGCCCGGAAGCAGGATTGGGCCGTCTCCGCTCTGCTGGTCCCCACGAAATTAGGAGGAAAAGATGCCAAAGTTAAAAACCCACAAGGGAGCGCAAAAGAGGTTCAAGGTCACGGCGAAGAAAAAATTTCTCCACGCCAAGGCCAATAAAAGCCACATCCTGACCAAGAAGGCCTCCAAGCGCAAGCGGCACCTGGGCAAGAAGACCGTCGCCAGCCCGGCCGACCGCAAAGCCCTCAGGGCCATGCTTCCCTACGAGATGTAAGGGCGCCCCGCGCCCAAGGAGACGACCATGCCACGCGTAAAACGCAGCACGAAGAGACGAGACCGGCGGAGGAAAGTCCTCGGCCTGGCCAAGGGATACTTCGGAGCCAAGAGCCGCAACTACCGAACGGCCAAGGAGGCGGTCGAAAAGTCCTTGCTTTACGCCTACCGCGATCGGCGGGCCAAAAAACGGGATTTCCGCAGCCTCTGGATCGTCCGGATCAAGGCGGCGGCCATCATCAACGGGACCTCCTACAGCCGGTTCATCCGGGGCCTGAAGACCCTCGGGATCGCCCTGGACCGCAAGATCCTGGCCGAACTGGCCGTCAATGCCCCCGAAACGTTCGCCCACTTGGCCTGCAAGGCGAAAGATACAGCGGCTTAGCTGTCGGAGATGGCGGATCTCAAGGACCGGATCGAAGGTCTCCGGAAAACTTTCGAGGCGGCGGCCCTCAAGGCCGGCGACGCGAAATTGCTCGAAGAGCTCCGGACCGCCTTCCTGGGCCGCAAGAAGGGCCACGTCACCCTTCTGTTCGAAGACCTCAAGGCCGTGCCCGCGGAAGACAAGCGTGAAGCGGGCCGGCAGGTCAACGCCTTCAAGACCTTCGTCCAGGACGGGCTCGCGGCCGTCGAAGGCCGCGTCAGGGAAACGGCGAGAGTGTCCGGCAAGGCGACCGTCTCTCGCCTGGACTTGACTCTTCCCGGACGGAAGATATACGTCGGCGCGCCCCACCCGCTCGTCCTTTTTCAGCAGGAGATCGAGAATATCTTTCTCGGGATGGGCTTCGCCATCGAGGAAGGGCCGGAGATCGAGACCGATTACTACAATTTCGAAGCCCTCAATTTTCCGCCCCACCATCCGGCCCGGGATAGCTGGGACACGCTCTACATCAAGGACGACCTCCTTCTGCGAACCCATACCTCGCCCGTTCAGATCCGGGTCATGGAGAAGAAAAAGCCGCCCATCCGGATCATCATCCCCGGCCGCGTCTTCCGCCGGGAGACGCCCGACCCGACGCACCTGCCGATGTTCATGCAGGTCGAGGGCCTGGTCGTCGACGAAGGCGCCACCTTCGCCCACCTCAAGGGGACGCTCGAATACTTCATCCGGGCCCTGTTCGGGGAGAAGATCAAGGTCCGCTTCCGGCCGAGCTTCTTCCCCTTCACCGAGCCCTCGGCCGAGGTCGACATCGAGTGCATCGTCTGCGGCGGCAAGGACGCGTCCTGCCGGGTCTGCGGCGGGACGGGTTGGAAAGAGATCCTCGGTTCGGGCATGGTCAATCCCCAGGTCCTCAAGAACGTCAACATCGACCCGGAAAAATATTCCGGCTGGGCCTTCGGGCTGGGCATCGACCGGACGGCCATGTTCGCCTACGGCATCACCGAGATGCGGCATTTCTACGAGAACGACCTGAGGTTCCTCAGGCAATTCGGGGCGAAATGAAGATCAGCCTGGATTGGATCCGCGAGTTCGTTTCGGTGGACCTCCCCCGCCAGGAGCTCCTCGACAGGCTGACCATGATCGGTCTCGTCGCCGATACGGTCGAGGAGAGGGGCGGGGACGTGATCCTCGATCTCGAGACCTATGCCAACCGGCCGGACACGCTCGGCCACCTCGGCGTCGCCCGGGAGATCGGGGCCATGCTAGGCCTGCCTCTCCAGGAGAAGAGCTGGCCGATCGACGAGCTGCCCCAGGCCACGACAGACATCGCCGACGTCCAGATCTTGAACGAAGGCCTTTGCCCTCGTTACTGCGGCCTCGTCGTCCGGAATGTCCCGGTCGGCCCGTCGCCCGATGGACTGAGGCGCCGCATCGAGGCCATGGGTCTTCGGCCGATCAACAACGTCGTCGACGTCTCGAATTACGTGCTCTTCGCCACGGCCCAGCCCATCCACACCTTCGATTTCGGAAAGATCGGCGGCGGCCGGATCGTCGTCCGCAAGGCGAAACGGGGCGAGACGCTGAAGGATCTCGACGCCCGGACGCTCGAGCTCGCGACCGACATGCTCGTCATCGCCGACGAGTCCCGGCCGGTGGCCCTGGCCGGCATCATCGGCGGCGAGGCCTCCGGCATCACCGGCGCGACCCGGGACGTCTTCATCGAAAGCGCCTATTTCGACCCGGTCGGGATCCGCAAGACGGCCAAGAAACTGGGCCTCTCGACCGACGCTTCTTACCGTTTCGAGCGGGGGGCGGATATCGGCTTCGCGCCGCGGGCCGCGCTCATGGCGGCGTCGCTCCTGACGCAGATGGGCGGCAAAGCCAGCCGCGGCCTCATCGATGTTTATCCGAAGCCGCACAACCCCAAGTCCGTGCGGCTTCGCCTGCGGCGGATCGCCGAGCTGCTGGGCGTCGACGTCCCCGAGAGCTTCGTCGTCGACGTCCTGGGGCGCCTGGGCTTCCGCGTCGAGGGTGGCCATAAGGGCGCCTGGCGGGTGGAGGTCCCCACCTTCCGGGTTGACGTCGAGCTGGAAGCGGACCTCATCGAGGAGGTCGCCCGCTTTTACGGCTACGACCGGATCCCCTCGGAATTCTCCCCGGTCCGCTCGTTCGATCTGAGCGTCAACAGGAAGAGGGAGCGTCTCGGGAAGATCCGACAGACCCTGCTCGGCCAGGGCTTCGACGAGGTCATCAACTGGAGCTTCGCCGATCCGGAAAAGGAAGCGGCGGCGGGGAGCGGCCTCCGGCCCGTGGACATCCAGAACCCCATCTCGAGCCGGGCGTCCGTGTTGCGCACGACGCTTCTCCCGGGACTTCTCGAGAACGCGGCTTGGAACCTCAACCGGGGACTCGAGGGGGTCCATATTTTTGAGCTGGGGAACGTCTTTTATTGGGAGGGAGACAAGCACCGCGAAGATCTCCGCCTCGGCCTGCTCTCGACCGGGCTCCTGCCCGAGGCGGGCTGGACTTCGGCTGCGGCGGAGACGGATTTCTACGTCCTCAAGGGCGCCCTCGAGGCGTTCGTGGAGGCGCTACGCTTCGAGCCCATCGTGTTCGAGGAGCGGGACCACCCCCACTTCGAACCCGGCCAGGCCCTGGCGCTCTTGTACAAGGGCCTGGCGGTCGGCTGTCTCGGCACCCTCCGGAAGTCGCTCGCGGTCGCGTCGGCGGGCGACCGGGCCGTTTTCGCCGCCGAGGTGGACCTCGCCGGCCTGTTCGGGAAGACGCCTCGGACCTTCCAGTACGCGCCGGTCCCCAAATTTCCGGGCGTCAGCCGCGACCTGTCGTTCCTCCTGGACAGGGGCGTCGCCTATCAGGAAGTCGGCCAGGTCCTCTCCAAGCTCAACATCTCTCTTCTCGAGGGGTTCGAGCTCCGCGACCGGTTCGGCGGCCCGTCCATCCCCGGGGACAAGATCAGCCTGACCGTCCGCTTCCGCTTCCGTCATCCCCAGAGGACGCTCGTGGCAGAGGAAGTGGACCGCGTCGAGCAGGACATCGTCGGCCACCTGAGATCAGCTTTGAACATCCAATTGAGGGAGGGGAAAATTGACAACCGAACTTGAGCGAATTAAGATACTGGAAGGGAAGATCGGACAGGTCGTCGATCACATCCACAAGCTGTCGACCGAGAACGAGAAGCTGAAGCAGCAGCTCAAGGAGTTCCGGACCGAAAAGAAGGAATTCGAGGAAAGCGCCCGCAAGCTTACCCGCATGGACGAGGAAATGAAGAAGTTCGAGGGCGAACGGGACATCATCAAGGGGAAGATCGAAGCCATCATCGGGCAGATCGATCAACTCGGCTTATGACCGAAAGAATCCTCGAGATCGAAATCTTCGGACAACGATACAAGATCCGCGTCAAAGGAGAAGAGGATGAGAAATATATCGGCCACCTGACCTCGCTCGTTGATCAGAAGATGCACGAAGTGGCCGTGAAATCCAAGTCCGCGGACATGACCAAGATCGCCGTCCTGGCGGCCCTGAACATCGCGGACGAGTTGTTCCTGAGCCAGAAAAAACTCGATCAACTGAACGAGGCCCTTGGCCACATGGAGACGGAGATTGAAAGCTTGGAGGTTCATCTCTTTGCGGATGAAAAGACATACACGGACGCCGAAAAATCACCTTCGTGACGGGCAGGCCGCGCGCGGCCGGCTCGCTGGACGGGCGGACCCCTGGTCCGGCCCCGGCACCTGACGCCTCCTGAACTTTCCTCGCGTCTCCTCATTCAAATAGATGAGGAGGTCATCCCATGGATCCGATCACTTACGCCGGCATCGCCGTTATTGCCATTCTCCTGGGGGCGGTCGTCTTTCTCCTGCTCAAGCGCAAGGAGAGTTCCCGCCTGGCCATCGAAGCTCAGGAGGAAGCCCGGGCGGTCATCGATAAAGCCCGGGATGAAGGAGAAAAGATCAAGCGGGAAGCGGCCCTCGAGGCCCGCGAGAAAGACCTGGCCCGGCAGAACGAATTAGAGGCCCAGAACAGGGAAAAACAGCGCAAGATCAACGAGACCGAGCGCCGGCTCCTCAGCAAAGAGGAGAACCTGGAACGGCGGTTCCAGTCGATGGAACGGAAAGAGAAGGATTTTTCCCAGAAGGAACGCCGCCTGTCCCAGAAGGAAAAAGACCTCGAAGTCGAGGAGGCGAAGATCGCCGCGGCCATCCAGAAGGCCATGGAAGAGCTCGAGCGGGTGTCCGGGATGACCCAGGACGAAGCCAAGGCCATGCTGATCAAGAGGATCGAGGACGAGGCCAAGCTCGAGGCCATCGCCACCGTCCGGCGGATCGAGGAGGAAGCCCGGGAGAAAGCCACCCAATCGGCCCGGGAGATCATGTCCAACGCCATCCAGCGGTCGGCCGCCGAGCACGTCGTCGAGACCACGGTCTCGGTCGTCGACCTCCCCTCGGACGACATGAAAGGCCGGATCATCGGCCGCGAAGGCCGGAACATCCGGGCCTTGGAGATGGCCACGGGCGTCGACATCATCGTCGATGACACGCCGGAGGCGGTCATCCTGTCGAGCTTCGACCCCATCCGCCGGGAGCTGGCCCGCCTGTCCATCCAGAAGCTCGTCACCGACGGCCGGATCCATCCGGCCCGGATCGAGGACATCGTCGAGTCGGTCAAGGCCGACCTCGAACAGAAGATCAAGCAGGAAGGCGAGTCGGCCGTCCTCGAGCTCAAGGTCCGGGACATCCATCCCGAGCTCATCAAGCTCTTGGGCAAGCTCAAGTACCGGACGAGCTACGGCCAGAACGTCCTCCAGCACACGAAGGAAGTGGCCATGCTCGCGGCCATGATGGCCCGGGAGATCGGCCTCGACACGAACGTCGCCCTGCGGGCGGGCCTCCTCCACGACATCGGCAAGGCCGTGGACAGGGATACGGAAGGGACACATACCGAGCTCGGCGTCGCGCTGGCCAAGAAATACGGGGAGTCGGAGAAGGTCTGCCAGGCCATCGCCTCGCACCACCGGGACGTCGATTTCCCGTCGATCGAAGCCGTCCTCGTCCAGGCCGCCGACACGCTCTCGGCCGCGAGGCCGGGCGCCCGGCGGGAGCTCCTCGAGACCTACATCCAGCGGCTGGAGAAGCTCGAGGAGATCGCCGCGTCGTTCGAAGGCGTCTCCAAGACCTTCGCCCTGCAAGCCGGACGCGAGATCCGGATCATCGTCGAGAGCCAGAAGATCTCGGACGACAGGGCTTCGCTCCTGGCCAAGGAGATCGCCACGAAGATCAAGAGCGAGCTCGATTACCCCGGCCAGATCAAGGTCACGGTCATTCGGGAGATGAGAGCGGTCGAATATGCCCGCTAGGTTCGGCATACTCTTCCTCGGCGACGTCGTCGGCCGGCCGGGCCGGCGGGCCATGGACAAGTTCCTGCCGGGCCTCGTCAAGAAATACGCGCCGGCCATGATCGTCGCCAACGGCGAGAACGCGGCCGGCGGGAGCGGCATCACCGAGGAGATCGGCAAAGACCTCTTCCTCCATGTCGACGTCCTGACGTCGGGCAACCACATCTGGGACAAGAAAGATTCCCTGCCCTACCTCGAGCGGGAACCCCGCCTCCTGCGCCCGGCCAACTACCCGTCCGTCAACCCGGGCCGCTTCTCCTATATTTTTCAGGCGGCCGATGGGGTCAAGGCGGCCGTCCTCAACCTCCAGGGCCGGGTGTTCATGGAGCCGCTGGATTGTCCGTTCAAGCGGGCCGACGAAGAGGTCGCCGCGCTGGCCGCCGAAACGCCCATCATCCTCGTCGATTTCCACGCCGAGGCGACTTCGGAGAAGCAGGCCCTGGGCTGGTATCTCGACGGCCGGGTCTCGGCCGTCATCGGGACGCATACTCACGTCCCGACCGCCGACGAAAGGGTCCTGCCCAAGGGAACGGCCTACATCACCGACGCCGGCATGGCCGGCGGGCGGAACGCCGTCATCGGCATGGCCCGCGAGCAGGCCCTCCAACGGTTCCTGACCTCGCGGCCCCAGCGGTTCGAGCCGTCGCGGGACGGCCTGTTCCTGTCCTGTGTCTTCATCGAGGTCGACGTCAAAACGGGGAAGGCCCTGTCGATCAAGCGAGAAGTCCTAGCGGAGGATGGCCACGAAGAATGAAGGTCTGGTGATGCGCGATCGGATCTATACGGTCTCGCAGGTCACCGAGATTGTCAAGACGGCCCTCGAGGTCGCTTTTCCCCAGGTCTGGGTCGAGGGCGAGGTTTCGGGCTATAAGAAGGCCGCCTCGGGACATGTCTTTTTCAGCCTCAAGGATGAGAAGAGCGTCATCAAGGCCGTCATGTGGCAGAGCATGGCCCGGAAGGTCGCCTTCGAATTGAAGGACGGCCTCAAGGTCGTCTGCCGGGGGAAGATCAGCGTCTACGAGCCCCGCGGCGACTACCAGCTCTACGTCGAACTCGTCGAACCCAAGGGCAAGGGCGCCCTGCAGCTTCGCTTCGAACAGCTCAAGGAGAAGCTCAAGGCCGAGGGCCTGTTCGACGAAAAGCGCAAGAGGAAGCTCCCGCTCCGGCCACGGACGATCGGGGTCGTCACCTCGCCCACGGGGGCGGCCATCCGCGACATCCTCCGCGTCCTCGAGCGCCGCTACGCCAAGCTCCGCATCGTCATCTACCCGGCCAAGGTCCAGGGCGAGGGCGCGGCCGGCGAGATCGTCGAGGGCATCGACGCGCTCGGGGCCTGGCCGGGGATCGACGTCCTCATCGTCGGCCGCGGCGGCGGCTCGATCGAAGACCTCTGGGCGTTCAACGAGGAGCCCGTGGCCCGGGCCATCGCCCGCTCGCCCGTCCCGGTCATCTCCGCCGTCGGCCACGAGGTCGACGTGACCATCGCCGATTTCGTCGCCGACGTCCGGGCCTCGACGCCCTCGGCGGCCGCGGAAATGGTCATCGAGACGGAGGAGGCTTTCGCCGAGCGCATCTCGTCCCAGGCCCGCCGGCTGGGCGAGCTCCTGCGCTATTCCCTCCAGGACAGGAGGGCCGAGGTGGCCGACCTCGCCCAGCACCGCATCTTCCAGAATTTCCAGGTCAAGCTGGCCAATCTCGGCCGGCGCGTGGACGAGCTCGAAACTCGGGGGACAAACGTCCTCCGGGGCGAGCGGCAGGCGATCGCCGAGCACAGGGGCGCCGCCCTGCTCGCGTCCGAGCGGCTGGGGAACATCGTTCGCAAGACGCTTCGCGGCCACCGGTCCGCCTGGGAGCGCCTCACGGCGACGCTCGACGCCCTGAGCCCGCTCGCCGTGCTCAAGAAGGGCTACGCGGCCGTCTGGAAGAGCGGCGGCTTGTGCCTGGCCCACCGGATCGAGGACATCGTCGAGGACGAGACCGTCCTCGTCTCGTTCTTCAAGGGAGAATTTAGCGCCCGGGTCCAGAGCGTCGACAAGAAGAAGCTCCTGGAATCACGTTTCCTGAAGGAGGGCTCATGACCAATCTGACTTTCGAGAAAGCCCTGGCCGACCTTGAGCAGATCGTGGCCAAGCTGGAAAAGGGCGGCATCGCGCTCAACGAATCGCTGGCTCTGTTCGAGAAAGGCGTCAAGATGGCCCGGTTCCTTCGCGGCGAGCTGGACAAAGCCGAACGCAAGGTCGAGATCCTGCTCAAGGACGACAAAGGGAACCTGAAGGCGGAGGAATTCGACGCCGAAGACGCCGGCGGAAGTGGGGAGGACGGCGGCAACCTCTGAGCCGAGCGGTCATGGCCAAGATCCTCGATTCGATAGAGCGGCCCTCCGATATCCGGAAACTGTCCCCCGGTGAGCTCTCCACCTTGGCCCTGGAGATCCGCGCCCTCATCCTGGAAACGGTCGCCAGGAACGGCGGCCACCTCGGCTCGAACTTGGGCGTCGTCGAGCTGACCCTGGCCCTTCACACCGTTTTCGACTCGCCCCGCGACAAGATCGTCTGGGACGTCGGCCACCAGTGCTACACGCACAAGATCCTGACCGGCCGGAAGGACGGCTTCGCCGGGCTCCGGCGCTGCGGCGGCATCCTCGGTTTTCCATGCCGGGAGGAGAGCGAGCACGACATCTACAACACGGGCCACGCCTCGACGGCCCTGTCGGCCGCTTTGGGCATGGCCGTCGCCCGGGACAAGGCGGGGGAGAAGCACCATGTCATCGCCGTCGTCGGAGACGGCAGCTTGACCGGAGGCGTCGCCCTGGAGGCACTCAACCAGATCGGACACCTCCGCAAGCGCCTGATCATCGTCCTCAACTACAATGAGATGTCCATTTCGGCCAACGTCGGCGCTTGGTCGAAATATCTTTCGTATCTCGTTTCGGGTCAGCATTATATCCGGATCAAAGACCAGGCCAAGTCCATCCTCAGGTCCATCCCCAAGATCGGCTGGCCTCTCATCAAGGCCGCTCGGGCCTTCGAGGAGCTGGTCAAGAAGACGGTATTCCCGGGCCTTGTCTTCACGGAGCTCGGCATCCGCTATGTCGGCCCGGTCGAGGGCCACAATATCCAGTCGCTCGTCGAGGCCTTCGAGATGGCCAAGACGTACGACGGGCCGATCCTCATCCAGTGCGTGACGCAGAAGGGCAAGGGCTACCAGCCGGCCCGTCTGCACCCTGAACGATTCCACGGCGCCGGTCCGTTCCAGATCTCGACGGGCGAGCCGCTGAAGCGCGAATGGGGTCCCTCCTTTTCCAGCGTCTTTGGGAATGCCCTGATCAAAATAGCCAAGAAAGACGAGAAGGTCCTGGCCATCACCGCGGCCATGGGCGAGGGGACCGGCCTCAGGGGGTTCTCCGAGAAGTTCCCCGAGCGCTTCTTCGACGTCGGCATCGCCGAGCAGCATGCCGTGAGCTTCGCCTCCGGCCTGGCTGTCTCGGGATTCAAGCCCGTTGTGGCTATATACTCGACGTTCCTCCAGAGGGCCTACGACCAGGTCTACCACGACGTCTGCTTGATGGACCTGCCCGTCGTCTTCGTCCTCGATAGGGCCGGCATCGTCCCCGACGACGGGCCCACGCACCAGGGGGTCAACGACATCGCCTATCTCCGTCACATGCCCCACATGATCGTCATGGCTCCCAAGGACGAGAACGAGCTCCAGCACATGCTCTGGTCGGCGCTCGCCTACGGCCACCCGGCCTCCGTGCGATTTCCCAAGGCCAAGGGGCTGGGCGTTCCCATGGACGAAACCCTCAAGGTTATCCCGGCGGGGCAGAGCGAACGGATCAGGGACGGCCGGGACCTTCTCTTGGCCTTCGGCAACATGGTCCGGCCGGCGCTCGAAGCCGCCAATGCCTTGGAAAAGGACGGGATCTCCCTGGCCGTCGTCAATGCCCGTTTCGTCAAACCCCTCGACGAAGAGATGATCCTGCGTTTCGCCCGGCCGGGCGCGACGGTCATCACGGTCGAGGAAGGGATCATTGCCGGCGGCGCCGGGAGCGCGGTGCGCGAGCTCCTCGACAGGGAAGGCCGCTTCGACATCCGGTTCAAGGCCATCGGGCTGCCCCTCGAAGCGTATCCCCTGGGCAAGGCCGACGAGATCCGGGCCATGGTCGGGCTGGACGTCCCCGGCCTCAGTCGGCAGATCAAGGACCTCTACCGGGTCCCCCTCTGCTCCGGCGGCGATGAAAGAACGCGCGGATAAACTCCTGGTCAAGCGGGCCCTCGCGCCGAGCGGCAAGGAGGCGCAGGCCCTGATCATGGCCGGGCTGGTCACGTGCGGGGGCCGGCCCGTCCTCAAGGCCGGCGAGCTCGTCGACGACGGGGCGGAACTCGAGGTCGCCCGCCCGCTGCCCTTCGTGAGCCGCGGCGGGCTCAAGCTCGAAGAGGCCCTCGAGCGCTTCGGCATCGATGTCGGCGGGATGGTCGGGTTGGACATCGGCGCGTCGACCGGCGGTTTCGTCGATTGCCTGCTAAAGCGTGGAGCGACAAGAGTTTACGCCGTGGACGTGGATACCAAACAGCTCGATTGGGGGCTCAGCCGGGATGCCCGCGTCGTGGCCGTCGAAAAGAACGCCCGCTACCTCGCCGCGGTGGACCTCCCCGGCCCCCCGGACATCGTCACTATGGACGTCTCGTTCATCTCCGTCCTCAAGATCCTGCCCGCGCTCGCCGCGATACCCGGCGCGTGGACTCTCATAGCCCTGATCAAACCGCAGTTCGAAGCCGCCCCCAATGATGTCGGAAAAAAGGGCGTCATCCGGGACGAGAACGTCCACGCCGGGGTCCTGGCAAAAGTCGTCGGCGGGGCCCGGGAGATCGGGTTCGGGCTAGCCGGCCTCGTCCGGTGCTCGACGCGGGGGCAGAAAGGCAACGTCGAGTTCTTCGTCCGGTGGATCAAGGGAGAGCCGGATCTTAACGCGGGCTCTGTCCCATCCATGATCAAGGAGGCGGTCAGCCATGAATAATGTTCGCAAAGCCGGCATCGTCATCAAGCCCCACGCGCCGTCCGTCGAAGGCATCCTGAAGATCGTCGTCGAATATTTCGAGGGCCGCGGCATCGCCTGCGTCCTCGAGGACGTGGCCGCCCGCAAGCTCGGCCGTCCGGGCGGATTGGAGCGCGCGGGTATCGCCGGGGCTTCGGATCTCGTCGTCGTCCTCGGCGGGGACGGCACCCTTCTCAGCGTCGCCCATCATGCCGCCCAGGCGGGCGTACCGGTCATGGGCGTCAACCTGGGACGGCTGGGCTTCCTGACCGAGATCCCCGTCAGCGAAGCGACGCTCACGCTCGACCGATTCCTCGGCGGAGACCCGGGCCTCATCAGCCCGCGCTGGCTCCTCGAAGCCCATACGGCCAAAGACGTTTCTTACTGTCTCAACGACGTCGTCGTCACCAAGGGCGCCCTGGCCCGGGTGATCGAGTTCACCATTCTCATCGACGGCAAGGATGTGGCGACGCTCAAAGCCGACGGCCTCATCGTTTCTACGCCGACCGGCTCGACCGCTTATTCGCTCTCGGCCGGCGGACCGATCCTCCACCCCAAGGTCCCGGCCTTCGTCCTGACACCCATCTGTCCGCATGCGCTCTCCTTCCGGCCCCTGGCCGTGCCTTCGACATCGACGGTCGGCGTCCGGCTCCTGACGGGAGGGGAGGAGGTCCACCTGACGCTCGACGGCCAGCGGGGCGGCGTCCTTGTCCGGAACGACATCGTCGACATCCGCAAAGCGCCGTTCGAGCTCCAGCTCATAACCTCGCCGCGCCGCAATTACTACGACCTGGTCAAAGAGAAGCTGGGCTGGGCCGAATAGCGGGGCTGCCCCTCTTGGTTTGACAAGGTCCGTAAGCGCCGCTATGATGGAATTCACTCTTCCTATACCGAACCGCAACCACAGGAGATGAACATGTCCGACGCTATTATCACCGGTACCGATGCCGTTTTCGACGCCGAGGTCCTCAAGTCCGACCTGCCCGTCCTGGTGGATTTCTGGGCCCCCTGGTGCGGGCCCTGCCTGATGATCGGCCCCGTCGTCGAGGAGATCGCCGAGTCGCACAAGGGCAAGCTCAAAGTGGTCAAGATGAACGTTGACGAGAACGGCCAGACCCCCCAGACCTACGGCGTCATGGCCATCCCGACCATGATCGTGTTCAAGGGCGGCCAGGCCAAGGAAAAGATCGTCGGCGCCATGGCCAAGGACAAGCTCATTGACCTCATCGCCAAGCACCTCTGATCCGGCCATGGGCGTCCCCTGGGACGTCGTTATCGTCGGCGCCGGCCCGGCCGGTCTGGCGGCCGCCCTTTACACCGGGCGGGCGCGCCGATAGACGATCGTCCTGGAGAAATGGGTGCCCGGCGGGCAGATCCTCCTCACCGACTGGATCGAGAACTACCCCGGCTTTCCGTCCGGCGTGACGCCCTCTGATCTGATGTAGAGCTTCCGCAAGCAGGCCGAAACGTTCGGCGCCCGCGTCGAATCCGACGAAATCCTCGGGATCACGAAATCCGGCGAGTCGTTCGTCCTCAAAGGGTATCAACAAGAGTACAAAGCCAGGGCCGTCATTCTGGCCACGGGCTCGGCCGACCGGCGGCTGGGCGTCCCGGGCGAAGAGCGGCTGACCGGTTCCGGCGTCTCCTACTGCGCCACCTGCGATGGGGCCTTTTTCACGGGGCGCGATATCGCCGTCGGCGGCGGCGGGGACAATGCCCTCAAAGAGGCCCTCTTCCTGACCCGGTACGCCCGGAGTCTGACCCTCATCCACCGCCGGGACAAGTTCCGCGGCGAAAAGATCCATATCCTGTTCGACACGGTCGTCGACAGCGTCGAAGGCGCCGTCCGAGTGGAATCGCTCTCCGTCCGCAACCTCAAGGATGGAGCCGTATCCTCCCTGCCCGTTTCGGGGGTCTTCGTCTCGATCGGGACCCAGCCCCAGACCGGTTTCGTCAAGGGTCTTCTCGAGCTCAACGAATGGGAACAGATCAAGGTCCATCCCGACATGGGATCATCGGTCCCGGGGATCTTCGTCGCCGGCGACGTCTCCGACGCCTGCCCCAAGCAGGTGGCCATGGCCGTGGGCACGGGCGTCCACGCCGCCCTCTCCGTCCAGGAATATTTGTCCCGCCTCACTTAGCCGCGGCTGGCGTCTCGGCAGCGGCGGCCGCGGCATCGTACTCCTCGTTGAGTAAAGCGGCCAATTCCGCCCCCCAGAGCAGGATGAGCATCGAGGCGGAGATCCAGAGAAGGAAGAAGATGATCGAGGTCAGGGTGCCCTGGAGGAGCTTGTTCAGGACGATGCCGACCGCGGAGACATGGCCGACGTAGAAGGCGAATGCCCGCTTGAAGAGCTCGAAGAACAGGGCGGCGACCGAGGCCGGAATGAGCGCCGCCCGCGTGTGGACCTTGACCTCGGGGATGAACTTGTAAAGGATGAAGAACATCGTCAAGGTCAGGGCGAAGGGGATGATGTATTTCAGGAAGACGTTGTTGATGACGGCGAAGGCCTCGGGATTAAGGCCGGTCCGGATGAGCTCGCTCTCCTGGAGGGTCCGGCCGATGGCCGTCCAGACGGCGGTCATGGTCAGCGAGAAGAGCATGAAGATACCGACGACGAACATGAGCAGGAATTCCATGAGCCGGTTGTAGAAGAACGACTTGTGATAATTCGTCCGGAAGATCTGGTTGATCGCCGCGATGAGGTTCGAGAAGAGGAGGCTGGCCGAGACGAGCGATCCGATGACGCCGAACAGGCCGAGTTGTCCAACGGCGCCGGACAGGTCCCCGAGACGCTTGAAAAAGCCCGGGTCGAGCCGGGCGAAGAATTCGTCGGTAAAAATGTTGAGACTGCGCAGGGCGATCTCCGTGTCGCCCAGGAACCTCGCCGCCGCGGCGAATGACAGGGCGATCAGGGGGACGCTGCACAGGAGCGAGAAGTAGGAGATGACGATGGCCGAGGTCCAACACTTGTCCCCGTTGAACCGCTTGAAGGACGCGGTCAGCAAGCGAAACGTCGGATGCGTCATCCGCTCCGGTGTCCGGCCCCTCCCTCCGGTCGGGACTGCCCGCGGATTGTTAGCATCCGGGTCGGAGGGGTCTCGGCCGTCAGGCCAACTTGTAATTCCCCCACTGGACCATCAGGATGATGATGGTGATGAGCAGGGCGTAAATGACGAGGGTCTCGATGAGGACGAGCCCGAAGACGAGCAGGAAACGGATGTGAGGCGCCGCGGCCGGGTTTCGGGAGATCCCCTCGCAGGCGCTGCTGATGGCTTTCGCCTGACAGAAGGCGCCGGCGGCGACGGATAAGGTCATGATCACCGCGCCGACGATGAGCGACACCTTGAACAGGCCGGCGCGGGCGGCGGCGGACGCGGCGGCGTCCTGGGCCAGCAGAGGCGCCGCCATCAGGGCGGTCCCGAAAAACATCAGGCTCAGGGCTTTGAGTTTCTTGGACATTGCGGAACTCCTTTACGTTGAGTGCTCTTCTTCATGGGCGACGGCGCCCGCGATGTAGATGCAGGACAGGAGGACGAAGACGAACGATTGGATGATCGATGTGAAGATGGCCACGGCCATGAACGGCAGGGGCAGGAGGAAGGGGACGATCGAGGCCATGATGACGATGAGCAGCTCCTCGGCGAAGATGTTGCCGAAAAGCCGCATGGATAGGGACACCGGCCTCGAGAAGTGGCTGATGACCTCGATCGGGATCATCAGCGGGGCCAGGGCCGGGATGGGGCCCAGGAAGTGCTTGAAGTATTTGAGCCCCTGGGCCTTGACGCCCTGGGCGTGGTAGTAGAAGAAAACGACCAGGGCGCAGCCGAGGGTGACG
Organism: uncultured Eubacteriales bacterium; assembly: GCA_964652895.1. Classification (GTDB taxonomy): domain Bacteria; phylum Acidobacteriota; class Aminicenantia; order Aminicenantales; family Saccharicenantaceae; genus RBG-16-66-30. Next base: position 16,275 of record CAZZCH010000032.1, on the reverse strand, counting down.
TTGAGCTTGCTCGTCGGCGACATGAAGCCGGGGAAGAGGCCGATCATGTTGCAGCCGAAGACGAAAAGTCCCACGGTGGCGATGACCGGCAGGTATTTCCGCCCGTCCGGGCCGACCGTGTCGACGATCAGGTTTTCGAAGACCTGGACGAGCATCTCGGCGACGTTCTGCCGTCCGCGGGGGACGAGGGTCAGGCGGCGCGAAGCGAGGCCGAGAAGGACAGAGAGGACAAGCGCCACGATCAGGACCATGACCAGGTAGTCGGGGACGACGTGGAGCGGGTCGGGAACCTTGACCCCGACGAGGCCGAGGACCGCCGCGAGGGGCGGCCCGAAGACGCGGTTGAAGGCGTCGACGATCCAGAGGCTGTGTTCTAATCCTTCCATGTTCTCAGGAGAAGAAGGGCCCGGGCGCCTTCGACGAGAGATACCAGGACGAGCACCGAAAAGCCGGCGCCGAAGGCGAGGATCCTCTTCGGATAGAGGAAGATTATAAGGGAAAAAACGCCGCAAATCAACACCAGGCGCAGGGCGTAGAGGACGATCCCGGAGCGCAGGGCACCCTTTTTCTCGCGGGCGAGGAAACGGGTCATGGAATGCTTGAGCCCGGCGAAACCCAGAGCTGCGAACGCCCCGCCGGCGAGGAAGACGAGCCCGGTCGGAAGGTCGAAAAGGAGCATCACCGGCGCGGCCAGGATGGCCGAGGCGGCCAGGATCTCGATGGGGATCCGGCGGAGGATACGTTCTTCGAGGGGGTCCGTCTCTTCGGGCTGCATCAGGGAGTCAGTATAGCATTTTCCCCCCTGCCGCCGAAAGAGCCCCGCCGCTTCCTTGACATCCCTCCGCGGTTCTCTGAGAATAGGGCCGGGAACGAGTGACACCTCAAGGAGGCAATAAGATATGTCGACGGCATTCCTGGTCAAGTTTTTCGGCCTTCTTCTGGGCATCCTGGCCCGCACCCTTCTGCCCTGGCTGCGCAAGGTCAAGGAAGGCAAGGCCCGGGGTTTCGGCCGCCGCTACATCTATTCGGCACTGGCCTCCGCGGCCGTCGGCCTCTTCCTGACCCTGATCCTCTTCCCCCAGTTCGAAGCCGGCGCCGCCGGGCAGGGATTCGAGGAAATGTTCAAGCTTTTCTGCTTGGCTTTCGGCTTCGGCTTCGGCTGTAACGCCCTGGTCAACGAGGGTGGAGCCTGGGCGGTGAAGTCCCGTGATCTCGAGCCCGCGGAGGGCGGCGCCGGACCGACCCCCGCCCGATGAACGACAAGCCGCGTCGGCCGGACTTAAGGAGGCTATCCGAACTGGCCTCGCTCGGCCTTATCCTGCCGTCGTCGATCGCCGTCGGCCTCTTTATCGGCTACTTCCTCGACCGCTGGCTGGGGACCGCTCCCTGGCTCCTTCTCTCTTTCACCGTGCTCGGCATTGTCTCCGGGCTGCTCAGTCTTCTCCGGGCGCTCAAGAAGGAGATGAAGGACGAACCGCCTGACGCTTGAACCCGGCGTTTGATTCTCCCCGGTCGGTGTGCTAAATATCAGGCGATGGAGTATCGTCCTTGCTCGTGGCCCCGGCCGCGCCTCCTCGCCTGGCTCTGCCTGGCCGGACTGGCGTTGCCGGCAACGCTCGTCTCGCAAACCTCCGTCCCGCAAACCGCGGCCGCTCAAGCCGGCCCGGGCGGCCCGGCCGAGGTCAGGATCCTGGCCCGGAACCAGGAGACAACGAAAGACCGGGTCTTCGCTTCCGGCGACGTCGAAGTCCGTTACCGCGAGTTCCTCCTCTTCGCCGACCGGGTCGAGTACAATATCGAGACGAAAGACGTTCGGGCCGAGGGCAACGTCGTCGCCCAATCGGGCGGCGAAGTCATCCGCGCCGAACGTGTCCTCTTCAACATCGAAACGGGGCGGGGGACGGTCGAGAAGGCCTCGGGGATCATCCAGCCCTCCATCTTTTTCGAGGCCGAGACCCTCGAGCGGAAGCGCGAGGACCTCTTCAGCTTGAGGAACGCCCGGGTCACGGCCTGCACCCAGCCGAACCCGCGTTGGAGCTTCGGCCTGTCCAAGGCCAACCTGAAAAAGGACGATTACCTGGAGATGTGGGACGCCGTCATCCGGGTGAAAAACGTCCCCATCCTCTATCTACCGTACCTGCGGTATCCGCTGCGGGAGCGGGCCACGGGCTTCCTTCTTCCCCGGATCGGCTTCGGCGGCCGGGACGGATTGGCCGTTTCCCAGAGCTTCTACTTGGCCATCGCTCCCAACATGGACGCCACGGTCGGCGTCGATTTCTATCACTCGCGCGGCACGGGCGCGGGCCTCGAGTACAGGTATCTTTTCCCCGGCGGGACGAAGGGCGACCTCAACCTCTATTATTTCTTCTACAAGAGGGACGCCCAGGGCGGGAAACCCGGAAACTCGTCCATCGTCCGCCTCAACCATACCCAAGCGCTGCCCTTCGGCTTCAGCCTCGTCGCCAACGTCGACTACCAGTCCTCCTACAGCTTCCTCCGGGAATTCGACAACAATTTCCAGCGGGCCCTGGTCTACAACCGCACCACCCAGGCCTATCTCACCCGGTCGTGGCGCCGGTTCAACCTGAGCGCCCGCGTGTCGCGCTTCGAGACCTATTTCTCGCAGCTCGACGACGCCAACGTCACGACGTCCCTCCCCCAGATCAATTTCAATGTCTTCAAGACCAAGCTCTTTGCGCCGCTCTATTTCTCGCTGAGCACGTCCTTGGCCCGATGGCAGTACGGCTGGAAATCACAATACACCGCTGGGACCGAGCGTCGCTCGACGCGCCTCGCCGTAAGCCCTACGCTGAGCCTGCCGTTTTCCTCGATCCCGTGGCTCACCGCGACGACCTCGGTCACGGCGAACCTCTTTTATTATGGCCAGAGCCTCGATCCGGAGACCGGCGGGATCGTCGACAAGCCGCTGTTCACCCAAAACCTGGTCGCCGGGATCGAAGTCGTCGGGCCCGTTTTTTACCGGATCTTCTACGGCCGGGACGGACAGGCCCGGCTCAAGAACATCGTCGAGCCCTACGTCAACTATTCCTATGACAGCCCGACACGCTTAGCCGACCGGGTCGTGACGTCCTACGGGTTTTTCCGCTACCACCAGATGAGCTACGGCGTCACCAGCCGGTTTCTTTTCAAGGCCGGAGACCGGGCGGTCGAGGTCTTTTCTCTCGCGCTTGGCCAGACCTTCTATTTCTCCCCGGAGGACGGCCCCTTGTCCCTCTTCCCCGTCGACGGCCAGGCGCCCCGGTTCTCGGAGATCACCGCCACACTCCGGTTTTATCCGCAGGCCAAGTTCAGCTTCGACGCCTCGGCCGCCTACAATCCGTATTATAAAAACCTATCCAGCTTGAGGCTCAGCGCCACGGCCGGCTCGAAAGGGGACGGCCATTTCCTGACCCTGAGCTGGTTCTCCAGCCGGAATTCCTGGGTCACGGGGATCGATCCCGCGCTCATCTCGCTCTACAACCGCGACCAGGTCGGCGCTTTCGGCGGGCTGAGACTGCCCGGCCTTTCGCTCGACCTCCAGCTCGAGGCGGACTATAACATCAAGGAGCGGCGGCTCCTCTATACGGGCGCCCAGGCGACCTACCATTACCAGTGCATCGACGTCCTGGTCGACGTCCGGGTCTTCTATTTCCGCGACCGGCCGGATACCCAGGTCAGGGTATCGCTGGGTCTCGGCTCGATCGGAAAAACGCTCGACTTCTTGGGGGGATTCGGATTCTAGGGACGGGAGGACGGCCATGAGTTCGGAGCGAACCCTCGACGGCAAGACGATCTTCGTGACGGGCGGGGCGGGCTTCATCGGCAGCCATTTCATCCGGATGGCCCTTCGCCGCCATCCGTCGATGCGGATCGTCAATCTGGACAAGCTGACCTACGCCGGGAACCTCGACAACCTGTGCGACGTCCAGGACGATCCGCGCTACGAGTTCCTCCTCGGCGACATCCGCGACAAGGCCATCGTCCGGCGCATATTCGCCCGCGTCCAGGGCGTCGTCCATTTCGCCGCCGAGACCCACGTCGACCGGTCGATCTACGACGCCGGCGAGTTCGTCCTGTCCAACGTCCACGGCACCTACACTCTCCTCGACGCCCTTCGGGCCTTCCCGGCCGTCGAGTTCTTCATCCACGTCTCGACCGACGAGGTCTACGGCAACCGGACGGGACGCCCCGCCCGGGAAACCGACCCCCTCCAGCCGTCCTCCCCCTACGCGGCGACCAAGGCCGCCGGAGACCATCTAGCCCGGGCCTACCACGTGACCTACGGCCTGCCGACGATCGTCCTCCGCCCCAGCAACACCTTCGGCCCCGGCCAGTTCCCCGAGAAACTCATCCCGCTTTTCCTGACCAACGCCCTCGAAGGCAAGACGATCCCGTTGTTCGGCGACGGGCTGAACGTCAGGGACTGGCTCTACGTCGAGGACCATTGCCGGGCCGTCGAAGCGGCCATCCTGAAGGGTCGGCCCGGAAGCGTCTACAACGTCGGGGGCGGCGTCGAACTGACCAACATCGAGGTCGCCCGGCGCATCCTGGGCGCTCTCGAAGCGTCCCGGGAGCTCATCCAATTCGTCCCCGACCGGCCCGGCCATGACCGCCGTTACGCCATGGACTCGGGCCTCATCCGGGCCCTGGGCTGGGAGCCGGAAACGCCGTTCGCGGAAGGGCTCAAGAAGACGGTTCGATGGTACGCCTCGAACAGGAGCTGGTGGCGGAAGGTCCGGACCCGGTCGCTTTGACGGGCCGTCTCAGATGGGCAGCTCGAGCTGGCTGTCCTGGTGGAGCTTGCGGGCGGTCTCGATGTCCTCGAGCAGGTCCGGCGTGATGTCCCCGGTCGGGTAGATGCCGTCGAAACAGGCGGCGCAGAAATTCGTGATCTTCGGGTTCTCGGTCCGGACCGCCTTCTTCAAGGCGTCGAGTGACTGGTAGATGACCTTGTCGGCGCCGATCTTCCGGGCCACTTCGGCCTCGTCGGCGTCCTGGGCCACGAACTCCGTTTTCGTCTGCATGTCGATGCCGTAGACGCAGGGGTGGCGGAGGGGCGGCGAGTAAGACGCGAAATAGACCTTCTTCGCGCCGCACTCGCGGATCATCTCGATGATGGCCTTGGAGGTGTTGCCCCGGACGATGCTGTCGTCGACGAGGAGGACCCTTTTGCCCCGGATCTCCGAGGCGATGGGGTTGAGCTTCTGGCGGACGGAGTCCTTCCGCTTGTCGGCCGCGGGCATGATGAAGGTCCGGCCGATGTAGCGGTTCTTGACCAGGGCCTCGCTGTACTTCAGGTTGAGCTTGCGAGCGATCTCGATGGCGGCGTCGCGGGCGGAGTCGGGGACGGGGACGACGACGTCGATGGCCAGCTTGTGCCGGCGGATCTCCTGGGCCAGGGACCGGCCGAGGTTGACCCGGCACTTGTAGACGTTGACCTTGTCGATGAACGAGTCGGGCCGGGCAAAATAGACCCACTCGAAGAGGCACGGCGACGGACAGGCCCGGCGGATCCTCTTCTTGTGGAGGGTCCGGCTCTTGTCGATGAAGAGGACCTCTCCCGCCCCGACGTCCTTGATCTCGCCGAAGTTCATGATGTTCAGGCTGACCGTCTCCGAGGCCACGGCGTAGGAGGGGAGGAGGCCGTCGCGGCGGATGCCGTAGCCGAGCGGCTTGATCCCGTAGGGATCGCGGAATGCCACCAGGCCCTGCTCGGCGATGTAGGCAACGACCGAATAACTGCCCCGGACCTTGTTGTAGACGGCCTCGACGGCCCGGTAGATGTGCTCGGGCGCCAGGTTCTTCGTCCGCTCGTGGGCCAGGGACTCGGCGAAGATGTTGAGGAGGATCTCCAGGTCGCAGTCGGAGTTGAGCAGCCGATGGTGTTCCTGGAAAAGCTCGTCGCGGAGCTCCCGGTAGTTGGCCACGTTGCCGTTATGGGCCATGATGATGCCGAAGGGCGAGTTGAGCTGGAAGGGCTGGGCGTCTTCGCCGCCGCCGCCGCCGATCGTCGGGTAGCGGGTGTGGCCGACGCCGATCGGGCCGCGCAGGTGCTGGACGGCCTCGGGGGTGAAGATGTCGTGGACGAGCCCGTTGCCTTTTTTCGTGTGGAAGCGCCCGTCGAAGGTGATGACGCCGGCCGAATCCTGTCCCCGGTGCTGGATGGCCAGGAGGCCCTGGTAGAGGTCCCTTATCACGGGGCCGTTGCCCCAGATGCCGATGACGCCGCACATGGTCAGGCCTTGACGGCCCGGCCGGGTTCGACCGAGGCCTCATCAATGATCATGACCGGAATGTCGTCCTTGATCGGATAGACACGGTGGCAGGAGACGCACTTCAGGCCTTTTCCGTCGGCCGTAAGCTTGACGTCGGCCTTGCACAAGGGACAGGCCAGAACGGCCAGGAGGGAAGCGCTGATCGGCATACTGACCTCCTTCATCAGCATACCCGGGGCCAGGCCCTTCGTCAAGTGCGGGGCCCGGCATCGATGCCGCCGTTCGATCCGTCCGTCAGCGGAGGCCGATCCTCAGGCCGAGCGTCCATTCCGCCGTCGCCGCCGGCTGGTACGAGTTGCCGTCCGGGTCGGGTTCGGTAAATCCATAGTAGAGGACGTTGAAGATGTTGCGGCCCGAGAGGAAGAGCTCCAGGGGGGTGCCGCCGAATTCGAACTTGTAACCGAGGCGGACGTGGACGAGCGCGTAAGGGTCGGTGCGGCCGTAGCCGTTCTCGAGGATCCGGTTCGTCGCGTCGATGTACCAGGCGCTCACATACTCGAAGGCGGCCCCGGCCGTCAGGGCCTCGGTCAGACGGTATTCCGCGTCGGCGTAGAGCTCGTGCTGCGGGATGTTGGGAAGCCAGGTCCCGGTGAGCGTCTCTCCGGTGAGCGTATCGACGGTCTCGTATTTGAAATGGGAATAGGTGTAGACCAACCTCAGGGCGAGGGCCTCGACAGGATACCACGCCAGGGACGTCTCGACGCCACAACGGTTGGTCGAGCCGACGTTGCCGTAGAATGTCTCGAGGGGCCGGGAGACCATCCGGTACCGGCCGAAATCGTTTTTCGTGTCCAGGCGAAAGAGGGCGATGTCGTAGTTGAGGGAGGGGCCGATCGAGCCCCGGGCCCCGACCTCCTCGCCGACCGACGTGGCCGCGACGAGCTCGGTGTTATACCCGCCCTGGGCATAGGGATTGTTGACGAGTTCTTCCGTTCCGGGCGGCAGGAATCCCGTGCCCCAGCTGGCGTAGAGGCCGAAGTCGGAGCGTGGGTTCCAGGTGACGCCGATCCGGCCCGTCGCCCGCTTATAGGCGACGTCGCCGGACAGGTCGACCCCGCCGGCCTGGAGGCGGTCGGCAAGCTTGTTGCCGACCCGGTCGTAGCGGACGATCCCCGACACCCCCCACTGGGGGCTGAGCTCGAGCCGGTCGAGCAGGAAAACGCCAGCGCCGGTCTGGGACGTCGTTTGGTTGGATAAGAAACCGGGGCCTTCGACGGCGTCGCCGAGATTGGGGTGCTTGAACTCGTCGATCGTCTGCCAGGCGAGATCCACCCCGGCGCTCAGGTAGTTCTTGGTCTGTGCTTCCCCGGCTTTGTGGTTGATCTGGAACGTGAAGCCGGGAGTGTCCATGTCGCGGTGGATGACGGAGGACGGGACGGACTCTCGATATTTGGTATGACGATAGTAGGCCGATACGGCCAGGTCGAAGTTCGCCCCCAGTCCGATCGAGCTCGTCACGCCGCTCGTAACGCGCTGGGTCTTCTGGTATTCGTTGAACGCATAGGCGTCCGGGTTCGCCCTGCGGCGGAGGACCTTCGGGTCGGCGCTGAACCAGTCGAGGTTGAGGCCCTCGGGGTTCCCGTTGGTGAAATCCGTCCAGCCGAGGATGGCCGTGATCTTCACGGCCGGGCTGAGGGTGAAGGCGAACTTGCCGCGGGCGTTATCGGCCTTGTAGTCCGACTGGTCGCGGTAGCCGTCCCCGGTGAGCATCGACCCTGTGAGGCTGTAGTTCATGATGCCGGTCGTGCCGCCCATTTCGGCCTGGCCCTTCTTGAGGCCGTAGGCGCCGCGGACGAGGGTGGCGCTGCCCGAGACGGGGTCGGGGCCGCCGTCGCGGGTCAAGATGTTGATGATCCCACCCGACGAACTGCTACCGTAGAAGGCCCCGGCGGGCCCGCGGAGGACCTCGATCCTGCGGACCGTGGCCCAGTCGACGTCATAGAAATCCGAAACGTAACCGGAGGGATCGTTGAGCGGGATGCCGTCGACGATCGTCCGGATGCCGCGGGTGCCGCGTTCGGTCAGGATGCCTTCGCCGCGGATCGAGAGGTGGACCCGTTCGCCGTCGGCCTGGTTGTCGACCCGGACGCCGGGAACGAGCTTCATGACCTCGTCGATGGCGATCGACCGCGGCATCGTCTTGAGGATGGGGGTCTCGACGACCGTGGTTGCGGCCGGGTTCTTCTTGAGCGGGATCTCGACGCGCGGCGCCGTGACGGTGATCTCGACCTTCGTCTGCGGCGTCTCTTGTTCTTTGGACTGCTCGCCGGCCTTCTCTATCGCCGCCGTCTTCGCCGAGTCCGTGTCCCTTGGGAGGAGGGAGGAGGCGAAAGACGGCCCGGTCAGGAGCAGGAACGAAATGAGGAGGGCCAGCGTGATTCCCGGGGATTTTGAAAGGAATTGAGGCATGGAAATGTCTCCTTTAATGGAGTTAGACACGCGTTCGGGCCGGATTCTTCCATGATTTCGGCCCGTCGAGGAAATGCCTTGACACTGTTTCCGGCCGGGGCTAAATTGGCGCCATGGCTTCCGATGTTTGTCCCGAGCAGACGGTCGCGTTGAGGGCTCTCCCCGGCCAACGGGAGCGGAGTATCGTGCTGGCCGCGCGTCGCGGCGACGCGGACGCCTTTCGGGAACTCTATAGCGCCTATCGCGACCCGATCTGGACCCTGGTCGTTTCATTGGTCGGGGACTCTTCCCAGGCGCAGGACGTCATGCAAAACGTCTTTTTCAAAGCGTTCCGGGGCCTCGGCGGCTTCCGATTCCAGTCCGGCCTGTTCACCTGGATCTACCGGATCGCCCGCAACGAATGCCTGAACCATCTGCGCAGGCGGGAAGTCCCTTACGTTCCGCTGGAGGACGTCCTCGGCTGCGGCGACGAAATCGATCGGGCGCGCGTATCCGACCTGGAGGAAGCGCGCCGGGCCGCCCTTCGGGACGCGGTCAAGCATCTGCCCTTAAAGATGCGCGAAGTCGTCGTCCTCAAGTACGTGGAAGACCTGTCCTACACGGAGATGAGCCGGATCCTCGGATGCCCGCCGGGAACCGTGGCCTCGAGGCTGAATCGGGCCCTGGCGGAGCTCGAAACGCGGCTGCGGCCCTTCAAGGGACTTCTATTATGAAGAGACCTGAGGGCCGGGAGCTTCGGGTATGAGATATCCGTGCTTTTTCCTGCGGAAAAAATTTGTGTCCTATCTCGAGGGCGGGGTCGCGCCCGGTGAAGCGAAGCGCCTGGAGAAGCACCTCGGCGCCTGCCGGGAATGCGCTGAGCTTTTAGCCCGGCTCCGCTCCGGCCACGAGGCCGGACGGCAGTTCGGCCGGCTCGCGCCCGATGCCGGTCATCGGCCGCCGGAGTTCGAAGAGATCTGGGCGGCGATCTGCCCAACGCTCGACCGGCCCGCCCGCCCGGCGATGGCCGGAGGGAGGATCCTGCAGGCCTTGTCGACGCCGCTCGCGGTCCGTCTCCTCATCGTGCTGGTGCTGACACAAGCCATTCTCCTTGTCGTGTCGCTTCGCAAGATCCCTTCGCCGGTGGTCGCCGGCGCCGTCCGAACCGGGGATGCCCCCCTGCTCCAAGGCTATGCGCCTGTCCGCATCGCCGAGTTCTCGTCGAATTCCGAATTCCGGGTCGTCACGGAGGGGTTCGTCGAGGACGTGTACTTCGACGAGCACGAAAAAAGCCTGCACATCAAACTGGTGGAGGTCCCACAAAAGCATGAGCCGTTCGTGATCTGCGAGATCAGGGATCTCGGCAGCCTGACCATTCCCCAGCCGGGCGACCGCGTGCGCGTCTACGGAACGGCCCGTTACGATGCCCAGCCGGGCCGCGGCTGGCACGAAGTCAATCCGGTCCTGACCCTGGCCGTTCTGAAGCGCTGAATCCCTTCCCCTCCGCGGCCGTCGGGCGCGATCATGGGGGTTGCGCGGGCCGGGGCCCGGCATTATAATCGGGGCCGGGAGAAGACCCGCTCGTCGAGGAGGGCAGCTGTGCTCTATTTCGCCTACGCGTCGAACATGAACTTCATCCAGATGAAGAGATGGTGCCCGGGCAGTCGGTTCTTAAAAACGGTCTTCCTCGAACGGCACCGCTTCGTTTACGACGGATATTCCGTGGCCTGGGACGGCGCGGTCGGGAACCTGGTTGGGGCCGATAGGGAACGCGTCTGGGGCGCCCTCTTCGAGATCACCGAGAAAGACCGGTTGTCCCTGGACGCGTTCGAAGGGTATCCGAGGAAGTACGACCGGAAAGAGGTCGACGTCAAGGACGCGGAGGGGAAAGTCTACCAGGCCATGACCTATGCCCGGGCCGGACGGGCCATGGGGAAGCCGCATCCCGATTACGAGAAGGTCGTCCTCGACGGCGCCAAGGACGCTTGCCTCCCGGAAGAGTACGTGGACCGATACTTGCGGGTGGCCAGGATTTAAATTAGAACCGGTAGCGGAACCCCGCCCGGGCGGCCATGCCCGATAGGTTGAGGTCGGCCCGGCGGGAATCGACGACCCCCTCTTCGGCCAGCTTGCTGTTCCCGACGAACAGCTGGGGATAAATGCGGGAGTCGGCGCCCTCTTTCCGGAAAAAATAGAGCGTGCCCAGCTCGGTCAGGGTATCGCCGTCCGAGTTTCGGTAGACGTCCCGTCCCGAGAGCCCGCTGAAGCTGGCCATGCGGAACCCCGCTTCGGCGAAGAAGAACGTGTTTGCGCCGACCTTCCAATCCCCGCCGAACGCCGCTTCCGCGCCGAACCGATGCGCCGAGGCCGTGCCTTTCCATTCCTGCCAGATGTCTCCCCGTTCCAAGCGATAGAGATAGCCGGCCTTGACGAAATAGACGCCGAGGCTGCCCCGGATATAAAAGCCATTTCCCGGATAGAACCGGACGCCGAACTTGACCGGGATGGCGCTGACCGAGGGTCTGGTGTCGAGGGTCTCCGAGAAGATCCCGTCCGTGAATCCGACCCGGCTCCGGTTCGCGCCCCGGAAATAGTCGACGCCAAGTCCCAGGGAGAACCAGGGCGAAATCCGGTAGGAAAGTTCAAGGCCGATGAGTGTCGCCTGGTGCAGGGCATCGACGGGTCCCGAGGCCGGAAGCCCGAGGGAAGCGCCGGTGGTGTCGGCGAAGCCCTGGGCGCCATTGTTGATGTCCCGGGGGGCGATCCAGCCGATTCCCCCGGACAGGGACAACTCCATGAACGGGGCGGGAGAACTCCGTCCTGTCGGCTTTCTCGTTCCCGTCACCGCGGCGGGCGGCCTTTGAGAGGTCTCTCTCTCCGGCGTTTTCCTCGCGGGCTCGGGCGCCGCCCCTTGATCGACGACCTCGACCAAGCTCTCATGGACGTAGCCGCCGATGACTCCGCCGTCTTCCAGGGTGTAGCGGACGAAGAACCATTCGCCTTCTTTCTTGTCGGCTTCTAGCACGGTGCCCTCGGGGACCTGCTGGACGATGGCGCTGCCGATGTCCGGTTTTTCCCTGAGGTTGGCCTGTTCGGCCGTGACTTTGACCTTGATCGTCCTGGCCTGGCCCGGCTGGGCCTGGGCGAGCAGCGCCAGGGCCAGGATGCTCGAGGCGAGCAAGAAGAAGGATTGTTTTTTCATCGCGTCACCCGCAGGCCATTATAGTCCAGCCGGGTGGCGACGACAAGAGATCTCCAGGCCTGGGGCCTATTCGTACTCGGCCCAGTGCTTGACCTTGAGGTCGGCGGGTTTCTTGGCGGCCAGGGCCTGGACGAAGAGGTCGGCGGCCTGGAGGTTGGTCAGGATGGGGATCGAGAAATCGACGGCCAGGCGCCTCAGCTTGTAGGCCGAGTTGAACTCGACCCTTTTGGCCGGGTTGGGGACGGAGACGACGAGATCGATCTTGCGGCCGGCGATGTAGTCGCGGATATTGGGCCCTCTCCGTTCGTGGACCTTGAACAGGCGCGTGTTGGGGACGCCATTCTCTTTGAAGTAAGCCGACGTGCGCTCGGTCGCGAAGATCCTGAAGCCCAGGCCGGCCAGGGTTTGGGCGGCGCCGAGGAAACGGTGCTTGGATTCCTCGCCGCCGATCGTCAGCAGGATGTTCTTCTTCGGCAGCACGAACCCGGTCGAGAGGATAGCCTTGAGATAGGCTTCGTGGACGTCTTCCCCCAGGCAGGCGACTTCGCCCGTCGAGGCCATCTCGACGCCCAGGACGGGATCGGCGCCCTTGAGCCGGGAGAACGAGAACTGGGGGGCTTTGACGCCGACGTAGTTCAGGTCGAGGGTCGACTTCCGGTTGCGGACCGGCCGGCCCATGATGGCGGCCACGGCCAGCTCGACGAAATTCGTCCGGGCCACCTTGCTGACGAAGGGGAAGGAGCGCGAAGCCCGGAGGTTGCACTCGATGACCTTGATGGCGTTGTCCTTGGCGATGAACTGGATGTTGAAGGGACCGGTGATCTCCAGGGCCCGGGCGATCTCCCGGCCGATATCGCGGATGCGGCGGATCGTCTCGATGTAGAGCTTCTGGGGCGGCAGGACCATGGTCGCGTCGCCCGAATGGACGCCGGCGTTCTCGACGTGCTCGATGATGGCCGAGGCGACGACCTCGCCGCGGTTGGCCACGGCGTCGAGCTCGATCTCCTTGGCGTTCATGATGAACTTGGAGATGACGACGGGATACTCGGGCGATACCCGGGAGGCCTTCTGGAGGTAGCGGTCGAGGTAGTCCTCGTTGAAGACGATGCTCATGGCCGCCCCGCTCAGAACGTAGGACGGACGGATGAGGACGGGGTAGCCGATCGTCCGGGCGAAGGCCTTGGCCTCCCGGACGCTCCGCAGCTCACGCCACTCGGGCTGGTCGACGCCGAGCTCGTCGAGGAGTTTCGAGAACTTGAAACGGTTCTCGGCCCGGTCGATGCTGGCCGGCGGCGTCCCCAGGACGCGCACTCCGGCCCGGTGGCACCTCAGGGCGATGTTGTTCGGGATCTGCCCGCCCATCGACAGGAGGACGCCGAGGGGCCGTTCCTTCTCGTAGATATCGAGGACCCGCTCGAAGCTGAGCTCGTCGAAATAAAGCCGGTCGCAGATGTCGTAGTCGGTTGACACCGTTTCCGGGTTGTAGTTGACCATGATCGTCGCGTAACCGAGTTTCTTGAGGGCCAGGGCGGCGTTGACGCAGCACCAGTCGAACTCGACCGAGGAGCCGATGCTGTAGGACCCTGAGCCGAGGACCATGACCTTGTCCGGATGGCCCCCGCCGTTGCGGAAAGAGACGTCGTCTTCGCGGCCATTGTAGGTCACGTAGAGGTAATTCGTCTGGGCCGGGTACTCGGCGGCGAGCGTGTCGATCTGCTTCACGGCCGGGACGAGGCCCGTCTCCTTCCGCCTCTTTCTCACGCGGAGCTCTGTCGACCCGGTGAGGAGCGCGATCTGCTTGTCGGAGAAACCCTTCCTTTTGGCCTCGAGCAAAAGGTCCGCCGTCACGGCGCCGAGCCGGCGGCCCCGGAGCCGGGCCTCGCAGTCGACAACGGACTTGATCTTGTGGAGGAACCAGCGGTCGATCCGGGTGAGCTTGTGGATACGGTCGACGGTGAAGCCCTTCTTGAGGGCCTCGGCGATGCCGAAGAGACGCTCGTCGGTCGGCTGGCGGAGCTCCTTCTCCAGGCTCCGGAAGGAGTAGTTCTCGTTGGCGACGAGGCCATACACGCCGACCTGGAGCATCCGGGCCGCCTTCTGGATGGCCTCCTCGAAGGACCGGCCGACGGCCATGACCTCGCCGACGGATTTCATTTCCGAGCCGATCTTCTTCGAGACGCGGCCGAATTTCTTGAGGTCCCAGCGTGGGATCTTGACGACGAGGTAGTCGAGGGCCGGCTCGAAGCAGGCCGAGGTGACCTTGGTGATCGAGTTCGGCAGGTCGGGCAGGAGATGGCCGAGGGCGAGCTTGGCGGCGACGAAGGCCAGCGGGTAGCCCGTGGCCTTGCTGGCCAGGGCGGAGCTCCGCGACAGGCGGGCGTTGACCTCGATGATGCGGATGTCGCCGTCGCGGGGATTGAGGGCGTACTGGATGTTGCACTCGCCGACGATGCCCAGGTGGCGGATGGCCTTGATGGCGATGGCGCGCAGGCGGTGGTACTCTTCGTTCGTCAGCGTCTGGGACGGGGCGATGACGATGCTCTCCCCCGTGTGGATGCCCATCGGGTCGAAGTTTTCCATATTGCAGACGGTGACGCAGTTGTCGGCGCGGTCGCGGATGACCTCGTACTCGATCTCCTTCCAGCCGTCGAGGTATTCCTCGATGAGGATTTGGGGGGCGGCGGTGAAGGCCTTTTCGAGCGACTCCCGGAGCTCGCGCGGCGTGTAGGCGATGCCGCTGCCCTTGCCGCCGAGGGCGTAGGCGACGCGGGCCATGACCGGATAGCCGACGGCTTCGGCCGCCCGGAGCCCCGCCGCGACCGTTCTGACGGCGATGCCGCGCGGCGCCTTGAGGCCGACCGCGGCCAGGGCCTGGTTGAAAAGCTTGCGGTCTTCCGTCTTTTCGACGGCCTCCATCGGCGTCCCGAGAACAGGCAGTCCCGCTCTTTCGAGGACCCCGCTTTTCCAGAGGGCGATGCCGCAATTGAGGGCCGTCTGGCCGCCGAAGGCGAGGAGGATGCCCTGGGGCTTTTCCCGGGCGATGACCTTCTCGACGAAATAGGGCGTGACGGGCAGGAAATAAACCCGGTCGGCCATCCCTTCGGAGGTCTGGATCGTGGCGATATTCGGATTGATGAGGACGACCTCCGCACCCTCTTCTTTGAGGGCCTTGATGGCCTGGCTTCCGGAATAGTCGAACTCGCCGGCCTCGCCGATCTTGAGGGCGCCGCTCCCCAGGATGAGGATCTTTTTCGGCCTTTTCATCCGGCGGCCTCGAGGAACGTGTCGAAAAGGAATTCGGTGTCCGTCGGCCCGGGACAGGCCTCGGGATGGAACTGGACGCCGAAGACGGGCAGGCGGCGGTGGCGGATGCCTTCGTTCGTCCCGTCGTTGGCGTTCCGGAACCAGGTCGCCCAGCCGCGGGGCAGGGTCGCGGTGTCGACGGCGAAGCCGTGATTCTGGCTGGTGATGTAACAGCGTTTTGTGCCTTCCTCGAGGCAGGGCTGGTTCTGGCTCCTGTGGCCGAACTTGAGCTTGAACGTATCCCCTCCCGCGGCCAGGGCCAGGAGCTGGTTGCCCAGGCAGATGCCGAAAAGGGGAATTTTCTCCCCCAGGAGCCCGCGGACGGTGGCGATCGTGGCCGCGGCCCGTTTCGGGTCGCCCGGGCCGTTGGAGATGACGACGCCCCGCGGCGCAAAGGCCAGGATGCGGCCGGCGTCCGTGTCGGCCGGGACGCGGACGACCGAGACGCCTCGCCGGACGAGGGCGCGGATGATCCCCTGCTTGACGCCGCAGTCGATGAGGACGATGGTCTTCGGGGCCCGGGGATTGGCGATGCGGATCTCGGGCGTCGTGACCTCGGCCACGAGGTCGCGGGCGTTGGGGTCGGGTGCGACGCGGGCCTCGCGGCGCAGCCCGGCGAGGTTCAACGGGCCGTCGGCGACGGCCAGGAGGCCGGGCATGACGCCGTGGACCCGGAGCTTCTTTGTCAGGGCCCGCGTGTCGATGCCGGAGATCCCCGGAACGCCGTTCTCCCGGAGCCAGTCGTCGAGGGTTTTGATCGACGTCTCATGGGACGGATGGGTGCAGAGCTCCGAGACGACGTAGCCGGCGATATGCGGCCTTTCCGACTCGAAACGGGAGGGATCGACGCCATAGTTGCCGATGAGCGGGTAGGTCTGGCACAAGATCTGGCCGTGATAGGAGGGGTCGGTGATGGATTCCGGGTAGCCGACGATCCCGGTATTGAAAACGACTTCTCCCCCGATCTTGGCGCTCGCGCCGAAGCCTACGCCCTCGAGGACGGTCCCGTCCGAGAGGGCCAGAACTGCTCTGCGAATGAGCCGATCGGCCGTGACTTCGTCGTCAATTCCGGCATCGTCTGCCACCCGGACTGGACAGGAGGGGCGC
>CAZZCH010000031.1:0-32155 GCA_964652895.1 uncultured Eubacteriales bacterium | reverse complement strand
GATGACCGACCCCACCCCCTCCTGCGCTGACTCCACAACTTATTGAGTAATTACGCTGTTCGATCTCCTTCTCCGAGCGCAGCCTTTGGGTGATGTCCTTGAGGATGCCGATGATGCCGCCGATCGTCCCGTCGGGCTTCTTATAGGTCGACTTGATGAAGATGACGTGGTGTTCGCCGTCCCAGGCCTGGAGAGGGGCCTCATAGACTTGATGGCCGGGCTTTTCGAGGAGGGCCTGGTCGTGTTCCTGGTGCTTCTGGACGATCTCGGCCGGGGCGATGTCGCCGATGACCTTTCCAATAATCTCGTTCCTGGACAGCCCGAGCAGTTTTTCGAACGCCGAATTTGTGCCCTGGTAAACCCCGTGCGTGTCCTTGAAGAAGGCCGGGTTGGGCATGATGTCGATCATGAGCTGGATGAACTCGTCCATGTTCTTGTTGGCCTGGTCCCACTTGCCGCTCTCGGCGGCGTCCTGGGCGGCCAGGGTCTTGCGCCAGAACAGGCCGAGGAGGACGCCGCAGACGAGGACGAAGGCGCCGGCGATCCCGACCAAGATCCAATATCGGGAGATCATCTTCGTCGTCAGCTCCCGGAGGTCGAATTTGGCCATGATGAACCAGGGCGAGTCCGGGACGGCCTCGACGAAGCCGAGGATATTCTCGCCGCGGTAATCTTTTCCCTCGACAAATCCTTCTTCGCCGAGAAAATCCTTCGCCGCCGGCCGACGGAAATCGCGCATGGGAAGCCGGATCGGGAGCGCCGCGGATTCCCGAAGGCGGGGCGCGGCCAGGGCGAGGAAATCTTCTCCGGACCTTTCGAGGAGAAGCGCTTCGGATGTCGGGCTGCGGACGGGAAGGGTCTTCAGGATGGGGTCGAGGGACTTAGCCGGGTCGAAGTTCAACCGCAGGAGGGCGATCGGCTCCAGGTCCTGTCCCTTCGGCGCCAAGACCGGGATAAAGAGATCGATCGAGCGGCGCCCGTTAGCTTCGTTGAAGCTGATCGTCCCGAGCCCGGCTTTCTTGGTCTGCCAGACCTCGTGGCCCAATCGTATCGATTCCGGCGTCGATCGGACGTCGGCCGATATGGGGATCTTGAGAACGACCTTACCTCCCGGGAGGACGAGAGTCGCCCATTCGAAGTAGAAATTCTTTCTGAGGCCGGAGAGGCCGTCGACGATGGCCTGGCTGGTTGGGCCCGCATTCCGGCCCTCGATGAGGTCCTGCGTGAGCCGCGCGTGAGCGGGATCCTCGGAATAGGCGATGGCCAGGGTCAGGAGCCCCTTCCTCCAGCTCGCGATCTGATGAGAGTCCAGATCGGCCAGGGCGGCCAGCTCGTCCTCTTTATAGACGCGGGCGTGCTTGATCTGAACGCTGTAAAAGATCCGGGAGAGCGTGAACAATCCCGCGGCGAGAAGGAAGAAAACGACGATGATCTGCCAGGGGATCTTTCGAGATGCGAGGCGGGGCTTATTGGGTTTGGTCAAATCGACAATCTCCGTTCTGCCTTTTAGGCTGCACTCAAGAGCTGGTTCCACGTATTTCCTAACACAAGCCCCGGGCGAATGTCAATATATTGAGGGAGGAGTTTCCGGCCCGCGCAAGCTATTGGGGCCGGCCGTCGAACGCCGCATTTCCATGTTTACCGGCGGCCTCTGCGGATATCTTCCGATTTATGCTAAAATTGCTTTGAGATCGAGCGGCCGCCCGAATTCGAATGGGGGCCGCCGGAGGAGCGCTCATGAAGATACTGACCGTGCGGGAAATGCGGGAGATCGACCGGACCGCGATCGAGGAGATCGGCATCCCGGGGACCGTTTTGATGGAAAACGCCGGCCTCAGGGTCGTCCGGGCGCTCAAGAGCCGCTTTCCGAAGCCCGAAGACGAAACGGTCGTCATCGTGGCCGGAAAAGGCAACAATGGGGGAGACGGGTTCGTCGTCGCCCGCCACCTCTTCAATTCCGGCCTCAGGCCCGAAGTGCTTCTCTTCGCGACCAAGGAAGAGGTCCGTGGCGACGCCGCCGTCAACCTGGCCATCGCCCTCAAGTCCGGCATCCCGATAACCGAGATCCGATCTCCCGCCGAATGGAAAAAGGCGAGGGTCAAGGTCTTTCACGCGACCGTCATCGTTGACGCGTTGTTCGGGACCGGTCTCATCAAACCTCTCGACGGGATCTTCGCCCTGGCCGTTGGGGATATCAACAGGTCCGCCGCTTTCAAGGTCGCCGTCGACATCCCCTCGGGGCTTTCCTCGGACACTTTCGAGATGATCGGTCCCTGCGTCAAGGCGGACCTGACAGTCGCGTTGGCCGCCCCCAAGATCGCCCACATTTTCGCGCCCGCGGCCGGATGCGTCGGCGACCTTGTCGTCGCCCCGATCGGGGTCCCGCCCTTTCTTTTCGAGAAGCCCGAATTGAAGCTCGAGCTGGTCGAGGGAAAAACGGTCCTGCCGTTTTTCAGGAAAAGACGGAAAGACACGCACAAGGGCTCCTTCGGCCACGTCCTCGTCTTCGCCGGGTCGGTCGGGAAGACGGGCGCGGCGGCGCTGGCGGGTAAGGCCGCGCTGCGGATGGGGGCCGGCCTGGTCACGGTGGCCACGTCCCAGAGCGCCCTTCCGGTTGTCGCCCGGTCCATGGCCGAACTCATGACCGAGCCGCTCGCGGAAACGGTCGCGAGAACGATCGCCAGGGAGGCGCTGCCCCGAGCCCTTGTTCTCCTCAAGGGGAAGAACGCCGTGCTCCTGGGGCCCGGGCTTTCCACCCATCCGTCGACCGCGGAGTTCGTCCTCGCACTGCTCCCCAAGATCAAGATCCCGTGCGTCATCGACGCCGACGGACTCAATATCATCGCCGCGAAGCCGGAGATCCTGCGCCGCCTGGCGGCGCCCGCCGTCCTCACCCCGCATCCCGGGGAGTTCGCCCGGCTCGTCGGCCGCTCCGCGGCCGAGGTTCTCAAGTTCCGCCTGGAGCTCGTTCCCGAATTTGCCGCGAAGCATGGCGTCACGGTCGTCCTCAAGGGTTATCGTACGCTCATCGCTTCGCCCGACGGCCGCGCCTTCGTCAACCCGACGGGGAACCCCGGCATGGCCAGCGGCGGAACGGGGGACGTCCTCGGCGGCTTCATCGCCTCTCAGATCGTCCAGGAAAAGGACTTTCTCGGAGCCGTCCTTTCGGCTGTTTTCGTTCACGGCCTGTCCGGCGATATCGCCGCCGAAAAGCTCGGCGAGAGATCGGTCACCGCCGGCGACGTCATCCGCTATCTCCCGCCGGCTTTGAAGGCGTTGGCGGAAGAGGAGGCGGGATGACCCGTACGAAGGCCGAACCCGAAGCCCGCGCCCAAGTCTTCACGACGCGGTCCGAGGAGGAGACGTTCCGTTTGGCCAAGGAGCTGGCCTCGGGGTTCAAGGGAAAAGAGATCGTTCTGATGACCGGCGAGCTCGGAGCGGGGAAAACCGTCTTCGCCAAAGGGATCGCCGCGGGCGCGGGGGTGACGAACACCGACCGGGTCTCGAGCCCTTCGTTCACGCTGGTCAATATTTACGAGGGGAAACACCGCGTCTTCCACATCGACCTTTACCGCCTCGAGCGCGAGGCCGAGATCCTGGACCTCGGCTGGGAGGATTTTTTGGGGGAGGGGATCGTCCTCGTCGAGTGGGCCGAGAAGTTGAGCCTGTCCGTGGACGGCATCCGTGTCCGGATCGAAGTCGTCGTCGCCGACGTCGGCGGCGACGACGGCGAGCGTCGCATCACGATCGCATAGGGACCGGCTCTCTTTTACGCTGGCGCGACTTCGTTCGAGCTAACGCTTGAAAACCTTTTTCAGTTCCTCCGCCGCGCGTCGCGCGTCCGGAGCGCCGAGGATGGCCGAGATGACGGCGATACCGTCCGCCCCGGCGGCGGCGAGCGCCGCGGCGTTGGCCGTGCCGATCCCGCCGATGGCCACGACCGGGATCCGGACGGCGCGCTTGATCCGGCCTATTCCCTCCGGACCGAGCACGGGCAGCGCGATCTCTTTCGTCGCGGTCACATAGGCCGGGTTGGCGCCAACGTAATCCGCGCCCTCCCGCTCCGCGCGAAGCGCTTCCTCGGGGGTGTTGACGGAGACCCCGATGATCCTGTCCGGGCCCAAGAGCCTCCGGGCCTGATCAACGGGCATGTCCTCCTGGCCGAGGTGGACGCCGGCGGCGCCGCAGGCCAGGGCGACGTCCACCCGGTCGTTGACGAGAAGGGGAACGCTCAATCGCGCCAGCAGGTCCGCCGCTCTGCGGCCCAGATCGAGAAGATCCCGGGAGGTGAGGTTTTTCGCCCGGAGCTGGACGATGCTCGCTCCGCCGCGGACGGCTTCCTCGATCAGACCGAGGAGGTCCCGGCCCGGCGCGTACTCCGCGTCGGCGACGAGACAGAGGGAATAATCGGTAACCATGCGGGACCCGCCTCCTAAGTATACCCCAACTCATTGACTTCCCGCCGCGTTTGTTTGTAAATTAGGTCCGGCCGTCTCGCCGGAAAGGACACGCCCATGGCTATCGACCTGAAATCCTTCATCCTCGACGTCCCCGACTTCCCCAAGCCGGGGATCGTGTTCAAGGACATCACGCCCGTCCTCCAAAGCGCCCAGGCCTTCAATCACGCGATCGACGAGCTTGCGGCCTGGGCCCGATCCAAGAGGCCGGAGCTCATCGCCGGGATCGAATCCCGGGGCTTCATCTTCGCCGCGGCCCTGGCCCGGGAGCTCAGTCTCGGCCTGACCGTCATCCGCAAGAAAGGCAAGCTGCCGCGCAAGTCGGCTTGCGTCCTGGCCCCCAACGAGTACGCCGTCGAGTCCTTCGAGATGCACGAGGACGGCGTCGCCCCGGGCCAGCGCGTCATCATCGTCGACGACCTCATCGCCACCGGCTCCTCCTCGGTGAGCGCCATCAACCTCGTCAAGTTGCTCAAGGGCGACGTGGCGGGTTTCGTGGCCGTCGTCGAACTCTCATTCCTCAAAGGCGTCGAGAACATCCGGCGGGCCTATCCGGAGGTCGAGGTCCATGCCCTCGTCCGGTACTGAGGCCGGATCGCCGGGGAAGGGTGCCGTCTGGGCGGCTGTCCTGCTCGGCCTCTTCGCCTCGAGCTGCGCCCGGTTGCCCGCGCCCGGGGCGGTTCCGCGCCTCGTGGCGCCGGACGATAGCTGGGTCGTCCGAACCCTGAAGAAGATGACCGTCGAGGAGAAGATCGGCCAGATGGTGGCCTGCCGCTTCGCGGGCTCTTTCCGCAACGCCGACAGCGCCTATCTCCGGGAACTCGACGACCTCGTCGTCAAGTCCGGGATCGGCGGGCTGGTCCTTTTCGGCGGCGAGGTCTACGAGACGGCGGAGCTCGCGAACGCTTTTCAGAGACTGGCCAAGGTCCCGCTCCTCATGGCTTCGGACTTCGAGCGGGGGACGGGCAACCAGGTCACGGGAGCCACCCTCTTCCCGCCGCTCATGTCCTTGGGCGCGGCCGGCTCCGAGGAGCTGGCCTACGGCATGGGACGCGTCACCGCCCTCGAAGGCCGGGCCATGGGCATCCACATGACCTACGCCCCGGTCGTCGACGTCAACATCAACCCCGATAACCCCATCATCAACACCCGGGCCGTCGGCGCCGACCCCGGGCTCGTCAGCGGCATCGCCGCCGGCTTCATCCGCGGCGCGCAGGACAACGGCATGATCGCCACGGCCAAGCATTTCCCCGGCCACGGCGACACGTCCCAGGATTCCCACAGCCTCCTGCCGACGATCGAGGCCGGCCTCGAGCGCTTGGAGAGCGTCGAGCTCGTTCCGTTCCAGGCGGCCGTCGACGCCGGTGTCCGGGCGGTCATGACCGCCCACCTCGCCGTCCCGGCCCTCGACCCGACGCCCGGCTTGCCGGCGACGCTATCGGCCCCGATCCTCACGGGCGTCCTCCGGAAAAAGCTCGGTTTCCGGGGCCTCATCGTCTCCGACGCCCTCGAAATGAGCGGGGTGACCAACGCCTTCTCGACCGAGGAAGCCTCGCTCTTGGCGGTCCTGGCGGGCGTCGACCAGCTCCTCCTGCCGCCCGAGCCGGCCAAGGTCATCGCCTTTCTCGCCGGGGCGGTCAGGGACGGCAGGCTGCCCGAGCGGCGGGTCGACGAGTCGGTCCGTCGCATCCTCGAAGCCAAGGCCGCCCTCGGCCTCCATCGGAACCGGTTCGTCCGGATCGACGAACTCGACCGCAGGATCGCCTCCCGCCCCTTCCTCGAGCAGGCCTTGAAGACGTTCGAGAGCTCCGCGACCCTGGTGAAAAACGAGCGCGGGGCGCTCCCGCTCGTCGCCGCGGGCGGCAAGTTCGCCGTCTTTTCGCTGAGCAGCGACCTCGGCGACTACTTCGCCGGACGGGCGTTCGTCACGGCCATGAGGACAAGGTTCCCGGACGCGGCCGCCTTCTATGCCGACGCGGATACCGGACGGGAAGACCTGGATGACGCGTACGCCAAAGCCGCCGGGGCTCGGACCGTCGTTTTCGCCCTCTTCTCCAGGGTCAGCGCCGGGAAGGGGAGCGTCGATCTCGAGCCCAAGCACGTCGACCTCATCAAGAAGTTCGCCGCCCTGGAGAACGGTCTGCGTATCGTCGTCGTGTCATTCGGCAGCCCCTATTTCCTGCGGCGTTTTCCGGGAGTGGACGCCTACGTCTGCCTGTACCGTAACACTCCGGAAACGCAGGACATCGCCGCCCGGGCCCTCGCCGGGGAGATGGACTTCGGGGGCAAACTGCCCGTGTCGATCCCGGATCTCTATCCGGTCGGACACGGCATCCTGTTGAAGAAACGAATCCCATGAGAAAGGACGATCGCCATGACTTATAAATTTCTGGGGAAGACCGGGGTCAAAGTTTCGACCATCGCCTTCGGGACGATGTCCTTCGGCGGCGATGCCGACGAGAAGGAATCGGCCGCCCTGTTCGAGGCCTGCCGCGCCGGAGGCGTCAACGTCTTCGACTGTGCCGACGTCTATGCCGGCGGCCGCTCCGAGGAGATCCTGGGCCGGCTGGTCAAGGGCTGCCGGGAAGAGGTCCTCGTCACGAGCAAGGTCTATTTCGCCGCGTCGAAGGACGTCAACGGCATGGGCGCCTCCCGCCGCCACATCCAGTACGCCGTCGAGGGCAGTCTGCGCCGCCTCGGGACCGACCGCATCGACATCTACTACATCCACCGCTTCGACGACTGCACGCCACTCGACGAAAGCCTGCGGGCCCTGGACGACCTGGTCCGGCAGGGCAAGGTCGTCTATACGGGGGCGAGCAACTTCGCTGCCTGGCAGGTGGCCAAGGCCCTGGGTCTCTCGGCGAAGGAAGGCCTGGCCGCTTTCGCCTGCGTCCAGCCCATGTACAACCTGGTCAAGCGCCAGGCCGAATCCGAGATCCTGCCCATGGCCCAGGCCGAGGGCCTCGGCGTGTTCCCTTACAGCCCCCTCGGCGGCGGCCTCCTCAGCGGCAAGTACGGCGTCGGCCGGCGGCCCGAGTCCGGGCGGCTCCTGAGCAACAAGACGTATGGGGCCCGCTATGGCGATGCCCTGAATTTCGAGGTGGCTGAAAAGTTCACGGCTTTCGCCGTCGAACGGGGCTTCGACCCGGTCAGCCTGGCCGTGGCCTGGGCGGCCTCCAACCCGGCGGTCACCGCCCCCATCATCGGCGCCCGGAACGTCGCCCAACTCAGGCCGTCCCTGGCCGCGTCGGACGTCCCCATGACCCCCGAACTTCGGGCCGAGATATCGGGCCTTTCTCCCGAGCCGGCGCCGGCCACGGACAGGAACGAGGAACAAACCGAGTTCAGCTTCGGCGTCCGCTGACGGCATCCGGGAAGGGCCCGGTTTGACTCGGGCCCATCGCTGGGCTAAGATGGCCGCGTGGAGGAAGGGAGCGGTGCCATGAAGCTTGCCATCCGGTCCAGCCTGGCCGCCGGGATCCTCCTCGCTTTTTCCCTCGGCGCCTTTGCTCCGGCGTTCGGCCTCGAGCCGCCGACCAAGGAGCAGATCGAACGCTACAGATTCGATGGCACGCTGGCCATGCGCATCGCCCAGGCCAAAGCCATCGGCAATCACAAGCTTCCCCCGCGCACGCGGGACAGACTTGCCTATAGACTGAGAAACCTGTCGCTCGAGCGCGGGGCGCGGATGGGGAGCCCCGTCGGCCGGATCCAGGCCCCGCCTCCGGCCTGGGAGGGGATGCCGACAATCGGGACCGTCAAGGTGCTGGCCCTGCTTATTTCATTCAATGATTATCCGGGCGTGACGACCCCGGAATACTTCACCTCGCGCCTCTTCGGGGACGGACAGGGCAGCCCGCCCTTCGACAGCCTGAGGAATTTCTACCGCCGCTCGTCTTACAACCAGCTCGAGATCGAGGGCGACGTCCTCGGCTGGTATCAGGCGCCCTACGCCCGGAGCACGGTCGTCGAAACGGACCAGGGCCGCCAAGCTGTCATCAAGGAGGCCCTGAATCATTACGAACAGCAGGGCCACGATTTTTCCCAGTACGATAACGACGGCGACGGGGCGATCGATTATTTCTGCGTCTTCTGGGCGGGCCCGCACGGCGAATGGAGCTCGTTCTGGTGGGGCTACTTCACCTGGTTCACCGACTCGACGTTCCGTCTCGACGGCAAGAGGCTGACGTCCTACTCATGGCAGTGGGAGCTCTACAACTATCCGAGCGGGAACTTCGGTCCGAGCACCATCATCCACGAGACGGGCCACGCCCTCGGGGTGCCTGACTACTACGACTACGACGACGACATCGGGCCGCGGGGCGGCATCGGCGGTTTGGATATCATGGACAGCACGGGCGACCACAATTGTTTTTCCAAGTTCATGCTGGGCTGGATCACTCCGACGGTCGTCTCCTCGGGGTCGCAGACGGTTTCGCTGCGGGCCTCGGGCCTCTATCCCGATTCGCTCATCTTCATGCCCGGGGCGGTCCCCGGCCGCATCTTCGACGAGTTCTTCATAGTCCAGAACCGCTACCGGTCGGGGAACGACACCAATCTCTTTACCGGGTCCGACGGGCTGATCCTCTGGCACGTGGATTCCCGGCTCGATTCCTGGAACTACGACTTCCTCTACGACAACTCCTATACGGACCACAAGCTCCTGAAGCTCATGGAAGCCGACGGCCTCGAGGAGATCGAGACGTTGAACGCCTCCGCGGACGCCGGGGATTACTATAAGACGCACATGACGTTCGGACCGGACACCGTCCCGAACTCGGCGCGTTACAACGGCATGGCCACGGCGACGGGGTTGATGAACATCTTGGGGACGACGACACCCATGAGCGTAACGGTCTATTCGAGCGACTCGCCGCCGATCGCCGGCATCGACAATATCGCCGACGGCCAGACGGTCTTCGGGACGATCCCGGTCGAGGTCTCGGCCAGCGACGACAGCGGCATCACCCGCGTGGATCTCTTCGTGGACTCGAGCCTGATACAGACCCTCGCCGCGCCGCCCTTTTCCTTCCTACTCGACACCACGACCGTTTCGAATGGGACGCGCACGCTCCGGGCCGTCGCCTACGACCTGATCCTCCAGACGGGCTCGGCGTCCGTCTCCGTCAACGTGGACAACATCTTCCCGCCGCTCGGCCTGAAAGCCGAACGGGCGATCAACCGGAGCCTTCTCCTGAGGGAATACGTCAACGTCCTGAGCTGGCGGGGCGACTCCCGGAACTTGAGCGTTTTAAAGTTCCGGGTTTACCGGGTCACGGGGGAGGGCCGCACCTTTCTCGCCGAGATCCCGCAGACCTCTGCGAACACCGTGTACCGTTACCTCCACAGGGGGGTCAACGGCCAAGAAACCTACGATTATGAGGTCGTCGCCGTCGGCGATCTCGACCGCGAGAGCCCGGCGGCGACGGCGACCGTCCGCTGATCCTGCGGCCGTTATTCGTAGACGAGGATCTCGACCCGCCGGTTCTGGCTCCGACCGTCACGGCTCGAATTGTCGGCCACGGGCATGGAGCTGCCCATGCTGACGACGGACATGCGATGGAGCGGGATGCGGTGCTGTTTGTAGAGGTACATCATGACCGCTTCGGCCCGCTTCTGGCCGAGAGTCATGTTGACCTCGTCCGTGCCGGTGTTGTCGGTGTGGCCCTGGATCTCGATGAAAACGCCCTTGTTCTCCTCGATGAGCTTCTGGACGAACTGGTCGAGGATGCCCTTGGCCTCCGCGCTCAGCTCGGCGCTATCGAACTTGAACTTGGCGTCGCTGTTCTTGAGGGTCGCCGTCATGACGAGGTTGCCGCGGATGAGCGTCTTGACCTCTTCGATCTTGCCGTCGACGGCCTTGAACTGGCCGTCGTGCTGGGTGATGAGCGAACCGATCGTCGCCAGCTGGTCGTCGTGCTCCTTGATCCGCTTCTGGCTGGCCTCGACCTCTGTGGATACGTTGGCGATCTTCTGGTCGAGGGCGGCCGACTCGGTCTTGACGAACTTCTTGGTGGCGCAGGCCGGTCCGACGACGAGCGCGACGAGGACCACGAAACCGGTGAATAAGACGAGTTGCCTCTTTTTCATTAAAGCCTCCTCCTGGTTGGTAAATTTCGGCAGCATCCGGCTGCCTCGGCCTCTTAACCCCACTGATCTTTATTATAGTCCTTAGCCGGCTAAAAATAAAGGCCGGGAGGTCAATACCCCTGGCGGGTGCGGACCTTGTGCTTGTAATTCGGCGTGGTCACCCGGATCGTGCGGAAGATGTCCGCCGTGTCCTGGTAGGACGTGTAGCCGATGATGTACTGGTGGCTCTGTTCGTTCTTGATCTCCCTGACCACGGAGGCCAGATCGGCGGGCTCGTTCAGGAAATAGGCCTTGCCGCCCGTGGCCCGGGAGAACCGGTCGAGGGTCTCGATGATCCCGGCCGAGGTCAGGGAGGTCGAACGCTTGTGGCTCTTGAGGAGCTGCTCGCTGAGGGGGATCTTGTAGCCGATGGTGTAGATGGGGACGTCGACCCGCCGGGCGATCTCGAGCGCTTGTTCGGCGGTCGCCTGGCTGTCGTTCTCGATGCCGTCGGTGAGGAGGAGCAGGGCCCTCTTCTCGTTCTTGGCCCTCGTCGCGAATTCGGGCGAGACGGCCACGGCGTCGTTGAGGGCGGTCTGGCCGTAGGCCTCGGTTTTTTCGAGGACGCGGAGGAATTCCGTCTTGTCCGTCGCGTGCTTGGCGGCGACCTCGACCTGGCCGTCGGCGAAGATGAGCAGGGCGATCTCGTCCCGGGGGCGGAGCAGGTTCGTGGCCAGGTTCCGGAGGGCCGCCTTGCATTCGGCGAGCTTATTCTCGATGGCCATGCTGCCGCTGACATCGAGGAGGACGGTCAGGCTGAGCGGCGCCCCGAAATCGTGAATGAAATAGGTCAAGGGCTTTCTTTTGTTGCTCTCGAAGACGGTGAAATCCTTCTCCGTGAGGTTGTTGACGAAGCGCCCCTTGGAGTCCTGCACGGTGACGGCGAGGGTGATGGCCCGGACCGTGTACTCGTAGGAAGCGTCCTTTTGGTCCTTTTCCTGGGCGAAAGAACCTTGCGCCGGCCAGAGAGCGGCCAGGAAGACGCAGAAGAACACCACCCGGGCTTTAGATTTCATGATACGAGTAAAGACTCCATATTCCAAAATACCATGCGGCACCGGCGAAATCAAGGAATCGGCGGGCGGGAATCCTGATCCCCGCCGCGCGTCGAGAGGCGCTTGGATCTACGAGTCCGCCAGGGTTCGGACAGCCAACTAAAGATGGAACGCTAGTCCCGATGTTGCGAACTCAACTTGATACAGCCGCGGTGGCCGGGACTCTTTTTTTGTATCACGGCCGGGAAGGTTCAGGGGGCCAACCGCCGGCGTCCTCTAGAGGCCGTGGCAGAAGACCTCATACTTGAAATCCGAAAAAGGCCCTTCGCCGCCGTCCCTCGCGACCACCAACCTGATGTCGAGCGACCCCTTGCCGCGAGTGAACGCCGGGGAGATCTCAAAGTCGCTGTCGTGCCAGCGGAGGGCCTCGTTCTGATAGGCGTCATACCAGCATCCGGCGTATTTCCCGTCGACGTAGACCAGGGCCTTCTGTCGGGAGATCTTCTGGTCGATCCTGCGCCGCAGCCTGACTCCCTCGTTACGGGGGTCAACCGCGGCCTGGAACGTGATCTCCCCCGCCTCGTGGACACGCCCGGTGTCCCTCAGGAGGATCTCGGATCGCTCGCCCTCCGGGAGAGCCTCGAGCGCGAACGAGGGAGCCTTCCTCGAGGTCCTATAACCGTGGGCCTTTTCGCTCGCCGGACTGCCAACGTCGATCCCATCCGTCTGGCGCAGCCGCGGCGACTTCTGAAGGTAGGCGAAAGCGAGGCTCCGGTAGTCGGAGATGATGTCGCTCCGGCCGCCGTGCTGGATCCTCGCGTCGATCGAGAAGAAAAAGGGGATCGGGGCCTCGAGGTGGAAGCGGCTGTAGCTCGCTGGCACGTGGTAGGCGCCCAGGATATCGCCGCCTCCCTCCTCCTGGATATTCCCGGCGATGCAGCCGAAGGGCGTGTCGAAATCGACGTTCGGCCAGAAGCAGGCCAGGTAGTAGTCTTCCGTCCCCGTCCCGTTGATCTGCGGCCCAACGGCCCCGTCGAGCGTGAAGTGTTCGTTTCCCTCACAGTAATGGGAGTGCATCATGGACTGGACGATTCCCGCCAGCCAGCCTGTCCCCAGGCCCTCGAAGAGCAGCCAGTCATGCCCGTAGACCGTCTCCCCGGCGTGATACATCGTCGTGAAATACGTCCCCTCGCTCCGGGGAATCGGGTTTTCGTCGACCGTGATCCGGGCCTTAAGCGGCGCCATGGGCCGGCCCGACGCGTTCGCCCATTCGATCTCAGCATTTTCCCAGAAGGGCATCGGGAAGAACGAGCTCAGCCTGACTTTTCCTCCCGGGAGTTTTTCCACCCGGAGAGGCAACGAGCTCATGTCGTTGGCCCTGACCGCGGAGCCGAAGAGAATCCCCGGCGGGGCCTGCACGTCCCAGCGCGCATGGCCGTCCCAGCGCATCCTGAACCAGGTCTTCTGGAAAAAATCCTCGCCCCCGTCGGCCTCGACGACGATCGCGCGGATGATGCCGGAGGCGTTTTCGAGTTTCAGGAGAGAGACGGCCTGCCCCGGGGCGATCGTCTCGGTTTGGGTCCCATGGTAGCCGGATTCAAGCGCCTCGAAGGGCGGCTCTCCCATCCGGTTGAAGCCGTCGAGCAGCGCCGACCGGTCCTCCTTACCGGTGAAGGTCTCGACGGCCGCGGGATAGGGATACGTCTCGTAGATGATATGGAAAAAGCGGGATTCCCCCCTGACGCTGATCTTAAGCGATTTCGCGAAGGGGATGGGGGCGAAGCAGTTACCCGCGAAGGGCTCTCCGCCCCACAAGCCCCGCTTTTCATACGACACCAAGGGCGGCGGAAAGAGCGGGTGCTTTCCCTTGTAAAAATCGAGGACGTTGATCCGGAGGCGCGGCTCCTTTTCGCCGTCGAAATAAAACTGGAGGACGGCGTTCGGGTCGAAGGCCGTGCCCCACATGCTCTTGATGCAGCCGGGGCCGGCCGCGTCGAAGATGACATCGTCGCCGCGGGAGTCCTTGTAGAGCGGCCAGTTCTCGTCCCCGTTGATTCCTTTCTTGTTATGGCTCGAGACCTGCCGCACGCTGACTTGGGGAGGGACTCGGGTCAGCTTTTCGAGGAGCATCCCGGCCGGCCGGGCCTCGAATCCCTTCCCGGAGCGGGCGGCGCCGGCCAGGGAAAGGGCGGCGGCCGTCAGAACGGCGATCCTCAAGACCCCGGGAGGGAGGGCCGTCCTCACTTCGATCCCCCTTCTTTTCCGGGGAGCGGCCCGAGAAAATCCAGGAGGGCCGGGATGTCCATTTCGTGATGGGTCTTGGGCGTGACGATGAGGCGGACCGCGGAGTCCGCCCCCCAGGCCCGGTAGATCTCCCGGAGTTCTTCGAGGGACGGCTGCACCGTCTCGTTATAGGAAGCCGACGCGTTCGTCGGGCTGGGCGTGTCCAGCTCGCCGTAGTGGAGGACGATCGGCCTCGGCGCGCTCAGCCCGGCGATGTCGCTCCTGTCCATCCACTCCAGGATGCCGGGGATGCAGTGGGCCGGCGCGTTGTAGCAGCGGGAGAAGATGACCGAGAAGGAGCCCATCGTGCCGCTGGCGAAGATCCTGCGGACCCGCCGGCTGAAGGCCGGATAGACGATGCTCAAGTCCCCGCCGTAGGAAATGCCGGCCACGTCGAGCTCGTCGACCCCTTGGGAAGCGGCCAACCAATCCTCCCAGCGCAGGAGGTCCTCGACGGTCTCCCCGATGAGCGTCCGGCCGGAGAGGAAGCCGTCCGTGACCAGCGTGAACTGGCCGCAGCCGCCGATCCAGTAGTCCAGCCGGTTGATGTCCAGCCCCGCGGCCAGGTCGCGGAGCGTACTGAAGCCCCGGAGCTCGGGGGCCAGGACCAGATGGCCGGCCTTGGCCAGCTCAAGGGCGAAGAAGTGATGGTAGTCGTCCTCGAGACCGAGGCAGGGCTCCACGGAACCGTGACCATGAATGGCCATGACCGCGCTCCGTCTCGGTGTCTTATCATCCGGGACGAGGAGATAGGCCGGGATCGTGAGCGTGCCGTCCACGCGCATCAGAAGGGCATGGATCGTCACTCCCTGATACTCGAGGCTTCTCAACTCGCGGACCTCGGCCGGACCGGGCCGGGAAACCCCGAGCAGTTCGGCCAATTTTTGGCCGGCCCGAGCCCTCCATTCTTCCGGCGGCAGTTTGACGTTACGAAAGGAAAGGCGCCGTCCGCCGGGGGGGTGGCCGAACTCGAGGGTCATCTCGGACGTCCGGACCAGGAATTTTTCGAAATTTTCGGCGCCGGGAGCTCCGGTCTCGCGCGAAGCCCGCCGGCAGGCGGCGAGAAGCGCCAGGATCGCCAGGAAATAGACGAAAGCCGTGCGCGGCTTGCTCACATCATCCCTCCTTGTCTGAAATGTCCAACTCGACGGCGCTGACCGACGCGGCGGGAAAGGTCCATTCGCCCGAGGCCGGTAACGGCAATTCCTTGGGCCGCGTTATTTCGGGCTTGTGCTCGAACACCTCGTATTCAGGATCAAGGGCGATCTGGAAGACACGGCCCGAGACCACCCTGCCGCCAGACACGTTGAAACGCGCCGCCACCAGCCGTGTCCGGTTGACGTTCGCGACATGAAGGAAGACGCGGTTGCCGGTCCGGCTGGCCGTGATGTCGAGGTCCGCGGGGGCCTCGGCCACCGTCAGCGCATTTTCGCCGGTGTGTTTGCGGTAGAGCCCCATCACCATCGCCACGGGCATGAGGAACGGGATGCCGGAGTCCTGGGGGGTGGGGATCATGACCGCGTTATTCTGCCAGCGGTTACCGCAGAAATCGGCCAGGGTAGCGATCTTGATGACGTCCCCGTTCCTTTCGTAAACGTGGAAGATCCTGGCGTTGGCGACGCCTGCCGCCCAGGTCGACAGCGCTTCGCAGCGGTTCCGGCCGGGGAGACTGAAGTGGGCCTCGGTGATGGCCAGGGGAAGGCCGAGCCCCGCCGTCTCTTCCCGCATCTCGAGGATCCTGGATTCGGGTGCCCGCCGGGCCTGCATGAAATATTCCCAGGTGCGTTTCCAGTCCTTCCGGTACTCGATCCCCCTCAGAGGCGAGTCGTCGCCCCCGGGGCCGTACCCGTTGTGAAAAGCCAGATATTGGAGCTCCTCCCCGGCGATCCGGGCCATGGTCTTGGCCCAGCCGCTGTCCGCCCAGCCGATGAGTTTGATCGATGGGTCGGATTTCCGCATGGCCCTGGCGAAATCCAGGGTCCTTTTGGCGGCCGATTCGTTGTTGAATCCCTCCGCATCGTAGGAGGTTTCGTTCCCGATCTGCCAGAGCTTGACGTCGAGCGTGCTCTTGAGGCCATGCCCGATCCTGGCCGCGTTGGCGGGGTTGTTGCAGTAGTCCACCCAATCGGCCGCCTCCTCGGGGCCGGCCGAGCGGACCTCTCCTTTGGGGGATCGGGCCCACCCTTTCCTGCCGTCCGACTCGAAATTGACGCAGAGGAGAGGCTCGGCCCCGACGGTCCGGCAGAACTCGACGAACTCGCGCGTTCCGACCTGGTTGTTGTAGATCCCTCCCCAGAGAAGATTGACCATGGGCTTACGCCTGTTCATGGGGCCCACGCCTTCCTTCCAGCGATAAAAGGAGATGAAGCAGCCGCCCCAACGGATCAGGGTCGGGGCGAGCTCCCGGGTCGTCTCGACCAGGTCTTCCCGCCAGACGTCCCGGCTGAAGTCCCAGGCGGCGTCGACCGAGCTGTCCGTTGTCCCGAGCGGCTCCATGAACTGCATGTAGAGATACGGGGAGAGGGGGAATCGAGGCCGTGGATCAACCGTAACGGCGAGCCCCGCCCCCGCCTTGCCGACCGGCCCCGAGCAGGAAGCCAAGCCCGCCCCGCCGGAAGCCAGCGTCCCGGCCGCGAGCGTCGTACATCCCCCTAGGAATTTTCTCCGGGTCATCATCTTCTTCATGTTTCTCCGCCTGTCATGGGAATTTTCAAGGCCGGCCGCCGAGCTTCTGGACCCAGACGAAATCAAGGCCGATTTCCGGCCGGGAGACTCCCGCTTCCGCTCCTTCGAATTCGATGATAAGCGTATACTCGCCGGGGGGCAATTCCACCGGTTCCAGAGAGAAGGTCCTGAGCAGTGTGCGAAACGGGTCGTAAAGATTGATCGTCTCGATCTTGCCCGTCCCTCCGGCCGGAAGGCCGGCGAGCCAGGCGGTCACCGCGCCCGACCGGGGGGTCAGGGCGGCCGTGATGTGGACCTGCGTTTTCCCCGGCGAACCGACCCGGATTGTCAGCTTTTTCCGGTCTCCCGGTTTCTCCGGAGTCCAGGCGAGAAGCCGCCCGCCGGCCCAAAGCCGTCCGTCCCGGAGCACGGTGTCTTTCCTGTCGCCCATGACCTCCTCGGCGGCGTAAAAAACGGAATTCCTGGCCCCGAACCGGGCGGCGGGCTGCCATCCGGCGGGAAGCCGGAGCTCGCGAAGGTCGTCCGGCATGATGGCCTCATGATCGTCGATGGTGCCGGGACGGGCATAGTAATATCCGGTCCGGGCGTACGTCATGCCCGGTGTCCGTTCGTGGCTGTTGAGCTCAAGGCTGAACCCGATCGAATGCGCGAACGGGATGGGGTCGAGGATGTGCCAGCGGTAGTTCGTGACAAAGCCCCTGTTCCCCGGCCCATCGTTTCGCGGTTGGCCGCAGTACGGGAAAAAGAAGATGTCGGGGGAAGACCAGGAATAATTGTAATAGTCCTCCGAGCCCGTGCCGAAGATGGAGGGGACCGTGTCGTCATCCACAAAGACTTTTTCGTCCCCTTCCCCCCACCAGTTGCCCCAAGGCGTCGGCACGGTCGCCGGGTTGAGGAGGATGGAGGTCGTTCCGACATAGACGCCCTTCCCCCTGGCCAGGAGGAACGGCAGGTCCTGGACGTCCTCTCCCGAGGCGACAAGGTCGTGATCGACGCGCCAGCGCGCCCGGAAGTGCATCGTCCTCTCGTCCCAGGCGAAGTCCATGGGCACGGCCTCACCGGCCACGCGAACGGCCTGGCCGCCGCGGTTCTCGAGAACCAGGCTGAAGGATTTTTCGAAGGGCATGATGAACCGGCAGGTCATCCGGCCGTCCCCCTCTACCGAGAAGGGAAGCGAGCGGTAGGGATTGACCCCCGGCGCGGCCCCGAAGAAATCGCCCAGGGGGGATTGGACTTGTCCCCAGGGGAAGCCATCGCAGATGACATTGAGGACGGTCTCCCTCAGGGCCTTATCCAAATCGTCCGCCTGCACGCGGAGCCAGAACTTTTCGAGGGCTCCCGGACCCTCGAGTTGGAGAACCTCCCGCTTTTCCCCGGGCGCGAGGGAGATCTCAATGGCCTTGGCGGGCTTCGCCGCCCGCGAGGCCGGGCGCGCGTCGGGGTCGGAGAGGGCCTGAGTGACCCGGTCGATCGTATCCTTGTACTTTATGATATCGGCGGGCCGGAAAGAAACGACGGCTGTTCCCGCGTCATACTTCCGGACCTGGATGTGATAGAAATGGATCTCGTCCAGCTTCCCGACCCAGACCATGCGGAGCCGCTTGGCGAAGGGGATGGGAGCGTAAGAGGCGTCGCGCTGATACACGGTGGCCTGGAAGCGTTCGCGGTCGACCGCCCGCATCTCCGGAAAAACGTCATAGGGGCGGCGAAAGAAGGGGTCGGCCTCGCCGACATAGAGAGGACGCTCCATGTCGTCCACGTAGAGCCTCACTTGGCCCGAGATCGATGCGGTCCAGAGCCGGACCACGGCGCCGGGGCCGGGGACGTCGGCCATGAGGTATTCGCCGGGGCCCGTTCCTTTGGGCGCCTTGAGGACCTTCTCGAAGTTCGGGACCGGCTCGCCGCCGAAACCGTCCGCGTTGGCGAACCAATCCGGCCCTCCGGGCAAACGGCTGCGGCGGTCCGTCGAGGAGAACTGGATGGTGCGGAACGCGGGCTCCGGGTATCGGGCCAGGGCCTCGAGGTCGATCATTTCCTCGAACAGCGACCCGGTGGTCACCGGCGGGCGGCCGCCGGAGCAGGCCATATAGGGGACAAGAAAGAACCCGATGAGAAGCGAGATGAATCCCGGTTTTTTGCTCATGCAGCCTCCTCCCCGGACCCGGACGGCCCGGTTACTTGTAAAGGATGAGCTCCCGTTTGGCCCAGGGCTGAGGATAGGAGGTCAACCAGGCCTCGGGCCTCACTCCATTGGTTCCGCCTTGGAGAATGAGGACGAAGATATCGACGGACTTTCCGGCCATCGACGACCCGGGCAGGGGAAAATAG
This sequence comes from uncultured Eubacteriales bacterium, assembly GCA_964652895.1. Classification (GTDB taxonomy): domain Bacteria; phylum Acidobacteriota; class Aminicenantia; order Aminicenantales; family Saccharicenantaceae; genus RBG-16-66-30. The sequence continues at coordinate 13,275 of CAZZCH010000031.1, read as the reverse complement.
TAGGTGTAGTTGCCGTCTGACTCGACATTATAGTATTCCCACGTGTTGCTGGGAAACGAAACGGCGCGGTCGGGGGCGCCCACAGGGCGGCCGTCGACGCGGAGCGCGACGTAGGCCCCTTCGTCGCCGTGTTCTCCGTTCAAAGCCACGGCGAGATAGGCGTTCTCGGAGACCTCTTCGGGCTTGAAGGTGAGCCGCCACGTGGCACGAGCGGGCTTCTCGGCATAGGCATGGAAGAGATTGGACGCCCGCCAGCCCGACCGGTCCAGCGGCTCGCCGTCGAGATAGGCTTCGACTTCCGAAAGGCGGCGGAGAGCGCCGTGGATCCGGAGGTATCGCACGGGCCTGTCTGAAGGCGTTTTGAGGACGGCGATGGTCCCCTTGCCGCCCCAGGCCGGAGCTAAAGGGAGCCAGGATTCGAGATCGGCGGAGACCTCGGCCGCGGCGTCTTTTTCGAAGCTGTCCAGGTCGGGGCTGAGGTCGGCGGCCTGCCTGTCCCGCACCTTGAGCACGATCCTGTCCATCCGGAGAGGCCGGCCGAAATCCACTCGGAACGACCGCCCCGGCAGGCGCGCGACGAAGGACGTGTCCATTTTTCCGTCGAAGAGGTTCCGGTCCCAGATGCCCTGGTTCACGAACATCGGCTTGGAGAAGAAAGCCGTCCGGGCCGCGTTGACCTGCGGGATCGCGCTGGGACCGGACCGGACCAGGGACCTCACCTCGAGGGCGTTATTGTTCGCGGCGAAGCATGTCGCCTCGAAAAGGGCTTCAGCGTCCGCCGGAACGGCGCAGGGCTCAAGGTCGCCGATCTTCCGGTGCCAGCCGGTTTTCAACTTGCGGCCGGGGAAATCCAACCGGAGGGTCTTTCCCTCGAGGAGAGGGCTCGCGTCGGCCCCGTCGAGGACGGCCCGGCGGAACTCGCGGCCGCCCGGCGCCAGGCGAATTTCTTTTCCGGCTCCCGGTGGCCCCAGCAACCGGACAATGACCGGCTTGCCCGGCGTCTCCCGGACGACTTCATAGTCGCAGCCTTCGACGCCGATTTCAGAAAAGGGCCGCGACGACGCGGCGATGAGACAGGACCTGAAGGGCGGTACCTCGACGGCCACTTCGGAGCCGCGCGGGAAGCGGCCGAGCATGGATTCGGAAGGATGGAACCGGCGGACCTCGATCTCTCCGTCGGTCTCGAGACCGAGCGTCTCGTCGAGCCGGACGGAGTAGGTGACGGGATTCCAGGTGAGATTGCGGAGCGTGATGAACCGCGTCAACGCGTCCCCCCTCGATACGGCGGACGGGCCGTACCGGCCTTCGGGCAGGGCGAGCCCGTTCGGGAGGATATCGCGATACTTGCGGTGGAGGTTGAAGATCCGGGCCAGCTTGGGAAATTCGTCATCCCGGAGCAGCCAGGGATTGCCGTAGATCGAGGGGGCGAGCAGGAGGCACCGGTTGAAGGCCTGGAGAACGAGGTCATCTTCCCAGAAATCCAGGCAGGACGAGAGGCAAACGCCGTGGTCCTCCAGCCGCCGGGTGAGGCCCGGCGGCAGTTCGCGGGCCAGGGCACCGGCCCTATGATGGGCGGCCGTCCCGCTGTTGGGCATGAAGACGTCGATATAGGTCTCGACGCCCTCCCACAAGGAAGTGCTCGCGACATCGGCAGCGGCGCCGAGCTTCACGCGATGGTTCTGTATCATGAGATCGGGACGGTATGACCGGCAGGCCTCGACGGTCCGGCGGAAGACCTCCTGTTTCTCCGGCCTAAGCTGCCCGGCCACGGCGTCGATCTTGAAAGCTATGAAATTATAGTCCCGGCAGAGCGAGACGAGCATGTCGGCCCGGGCCTTTTCTTCTTCGGACGTGTCGCCGAAGCCATCGGGTCCCATCCATACGCCCAGGCGGCCGCCGAACCCGGCCGCCTTTTTGACAAGGAGGGCGAAGCCGCGCGGAAACTGGGCCCTGAACTCCTCGGAATCCAGGGTTCCGTAATGATACGGAATGAGGCGCCCGACACCGGCCGTATAAGGGCCGTCATCGATATTGCCGACGTCCAGGGAATAGACGTCGAGCGTCAGGCCGAACTCGTCATGGAGCCATTGGAAAAACTCCATGTTGGCGAGCGTCTGGGCTTCCGTCGTCCCCTCGTATTGGCTATTTATCCAATCGAAGTAGTGAGACTTGGACGGCGTGAGTTCGCCGGCCGGGCCGGGGACCGAGGACGGGACCGGAACTGTTTCCCGGCCCTTGCCCGAGCAAAACGCCAGGCCGAGCAGGGACAGGACCAGGATCATCGACCCGCCCGCAGCCCCTTTTGCCAAGACGCGAATGGATGAAAGACCTCCGCGCCCGCGGGAGCTAGCTTGAGCTCCAACCAGCCCGGAGATGATATCTGACATGACGATCCGATTCGCTTGAGAACGGGAGAATAGAACAGGCCCTGCCGCGTGTCAAGGCCGCTTCGGCCGGGAGGGTTGGGGTCGCGCTGCTTCCAGGCCGCAAGGGCCGTAAGGAAGGGATGATAAAAATCATTGGCCAATCCGGCCCCGATTATCTAGAATGGGAGTTTCATCGCTTCGCCGAGGGTTCGTCCGGGGCTGCCGCGCCGGGGCACGGCGCCGGGGAAAGAAAAGAGACGATAAAGACATGAAGGCCGCTCTCGAAAACAACGCCATTGTGCGCCGGCTGCAAAAACTTCCCGACAATATCCGGCAGGTTACGCAAACCACCATTCTCAGCCTGACCGCCGGCCTGTCGGCCGTCGTGTTCTTATTCATGGCCAATCTCTTTTTCTCCCTCACCTATGTCCAGTTCGCGTCGCGCTCGAAATTGTTTTTCGCCGTCGCCAGTTTCGTCCTGATCATCGCCACGTCGCTTCTCGTGGGTCTCCTGCTGAACAAGCTCAGCCCGGATGCGGCGGGCAGCGGGATCCCCCAGGTCAAGTCGGCTTATTGGAAAGAGCTCGGCTTCCTGCCCTTCCGATCGACGTTGGTCAAGTTTTTCGCGGGTATTCTCAGCATCGGCGGTGGCTCCAGCCTCGGCCGTGAAGGCCCGTCCGTGTATATCGGGAGCGGTGTCGCCTCGAATGTCGCCGGCGTCATGGGGACGCCGCGGCGCGAACGGCGGGCGGCGACTCTCATGGGGGCGTCGGCTGGGCTGGCCGCGGCGTTCAACACGCCGCTCGCCGCCATTACCTTCGCCATCGAGGAGATCACGGGAGACATGAATAGCCGCTACCTGGGGCGCGTGGTTTTCTCCTCGGTGCTGGGGGCGCTCACGGTCTATGCCATCCTCGGTCGCCAGCCGGCCTTTTCCCTGCCGGCCATCGAGAATGTCAGTTGGCTTCATTATGCCCTCGTCCCCGTGGTGGCGGCTGTCGCTTCGTTGGCGGGCGTATTCTTTCAGAAAGGGACCCTGTTCTTGAGGGCCAAGCAGAAAAAAATAACCTCGGTACCCGCCTGGCTCTGGCCTGGCTTCGGCGGACTCGTCACCTGGATCCTGGGCGTCTCCGTCTTTCTGTCCGCGGGGAAATTGGGCGTTTTCGGTCTGGGGTACCAAGACCTGAGCAGGGCTCTCAACAACAATTTCGAATGGAAGGTCGCCGGCATCATGGTCTGCGCCAAGCTCGTGGCGACGATCGCCAGCTACGGTTTCGGCGGTTGCGGAGGCATTTTCGCTCCGCTGCTTTTCATCGGGGGAATGAGCGGCTATTTCATCGGCGGCTTGGCCGGGATGTGGATCCCCCTGACGCCCGCCGACCACATCGTCCTGTCCGCCGTCGGCATGAGCGCCTGCCTGGGAACCGTGGTCGGGGCGCCCCTGACGTCCCTCCTGATCGTCTTCGAGATGACGCACCAGTTCGCCCTGGTGCCCGCGCTCATGTTGGGATTTATCGTCAGTCAGGCCTTATCCCGTTTGTCCGGACGGCTGAACTTCTATGACGCCGTGCTCGTTCAGGACGGCCATGAGCTCCATAAGATCCACCCTCCCCAGGACCTGCATAGCTGGCAGAACCTCCCGGTCTCCGCCGTCGCCAATCCCCGGCCCGTGGTCATCCGGAACCTGGACCCGAAGACATTGCGCGATGTCGTCGATAGGTACCCGTATAATAGCTTTCCGCTCGAGGTCGACGGCCGGCTCCAAGGCATCCTGACGCGGCAGCAGATCCTCGAATCCTTGCTCAGCAAGGAGCCGCCGGAGATCCACAACGTCATCACCTGCTTTCCCGATCAGACGGTCCGTGAAATCGGGGACAAGTTCATCCAGTCTCCGATCAACGTCCTCGTGGTCGTCCGCCGGGAGAGCGACATGATCCAGGGCATCATCACCCTGCATGACCTCATCCGGGCCCAGGCCTCCGTCAATACCTGATCCTGAAAAGCCTCACCCGGAAACGCGGTGGCGGTGGTTCTTGGACGGGGGAGGGGCGCCTGCCGGAAGCAGGGCGCCTAAGAATTTCCAGACGGCGTCGACGTCCGGGAGCCGCGAGCGGGCCAAGGTATCCTTACGCTTTCCCACGAGGATCGTGAGATCTTCGGGGGAAAGCGCCCTGAAGGCGTCCTCGTCCGTTTGGTCGTCCCCGATGTAGATGCGCAAGGCCGGCCGTTTGACGTTCGGCCACCGGCTGAGCTCCAGGATGCCTTTCCCCTTGTCCCAATCGATATTGGGCCGGATCTCGAGGACCTTCTTGCCTTCCGTCAGTTTCAATTCCCGGCTTCTCGACCGGACTTCCTGTTCGATGATATCCCTAAGTTTTCGGGGCAAAGGAGCCGCCAGACGACGGTAGTGAACGCTTCCCGTCAGTCCCTTATCCTCGACCAGCAGGCCGGGCCAATCCCCCGTCTTGCGGCGGATCCTTTCGAGGACGTTTTTAATGACCGGCTGGATCCTCTTCGCTTCCGGGTGTGTCCATCGGCGGCCGCGAAAGGCGATCTCCATCCCGTGATTGCCGATATAGGCGATGTCCTTGATCGACGCCATTTTCCGAATATCGGCGAGCGATCGGCCGGACACGATGCAGATAAAAACGCTCCGGCTCAGCCGCTGGAGAAGGCGCCTTCTCGAGGTCCGCAGGACGGCCAATTCGGGAACCCTCTTGAGGCGCACCAGGGTGCCGTCATAATCCAGGAAGAGCAGAATGGGTTTCCCGCTTGTGACGTCCCGGCCGATAGCCCTCATAATAGAACGATATCGTCCTGCTCATAGAGGGAGAGAAAGAGGAGGAGGTAATCCCGAATGTGGCGGGTGATCAAGTAATTGTACTTGATATGTTCTCTTCCGTTCGCGCCGAGCTTGTCCGCATAGGCCGGCTCATGGATAAGCTGCTTGATCCAGTACGCCGTGCCTTCGATCGAATGCGTGAGGATACCCGAATATTTATGGCCTATCTGAAGCGGGATCCCCCCTACGGCCGAAGCGATGACCGGCTTTCCCTTCCACAGAGCCTCGGCCACCGTCAAGCCAAAACCCTCCCGCAGGGACTTCTGGAGCACGATATCCGAAGCCCTCTGCAGGGCGTTGATCTCGACGTCGCTTCCCGGAGGAAGGAACAAGACGAAAATATCGGGATCGTTCTCGGCCTCGCGATGGACGTCTTCCAGGACTTTCATGCCCTCGGGATCGTCGGTGGCGCCCCCGCCGGCCAATACGAGCTGGCAGTCGACGTGCTTTTTGACCAGCTTGTAGGCCTTGATCACGCCCACCGGGTCCTTGAGATAGTCGAATCGGGAGATTTGGGTGATGATAGGCCTTTCCCTGTCGAGTTTGAATCGTTCGCAGACGCCGTTGATCCGATCGTCGGAAAGATCCTTGTTCTTGTCGCTCAGAGGGTCGATGGAAGGCGAGATCAGCACCTGTCTGATGGCCAACGGCCTGGAAAAGGCGGGGGCGGAAAAGACGGCGCAATCGTAGCGTTCGATGTAGCTCTTCAAGAACTCCCAGACGTCTTTCTTGGGATTCGTAAAATCGATATGGCACCGCCAGATCCACTTTTTGCCCGGCGTGTCTTTCTCCTCGACGAGGACGATGGGTTGAGGATCGTGGATGAACAGGATGTCGGCATCGGCCATGATCTCCCGCGTGTTCTGGCGGTTCACGTCGATAAAAAAGTCCAGCTCGTCCGGGCCGATTGCCACGTCCACTCCGTGGAGGGCATTGTGCATCTTCTTGGTGATGTCGAAGAACTTCTCGTTGCCTTTGATCACGCCCCAGGCGGCGTTCACGCCGAGGTCCCGGAGAAGGGGAAGCATCCGGATCAAGATCTCGGCCACGCCTCCCCCCACGGCCGTGGAATTGATGTTTTGGATCTTCTTCCCTTTGAGCCGCTCGGCCAGCAGGAGCAGTTCCTCAATCGGGGCTTCGCCGACGAGCGGCGCGTAATCACGGATGTTCGACATATCGGCTCACTTTCTGGACGAGCTCCTTCCGCAGACCCTCGAGCGTCATGGTATACGGATCGAGGCGGGAGATCTCCGAAGCCAACTGGGGCTGCCCCATGTCGGCCAGCCAGTTCGAAAAGTCGTTGCTGCCTCTTTCGAGGCGCAGCCGGGCCTCGAAAATATGGAAGTAGATCGAATTGATGCTGATCTTCTTGAGAATATCCCGGAATTCCTCGAGGTTGTGGGCCTCATAAGGCGTGGGAAGAATGAACGTCCGGCAGGACATGAAATGGAACTCCTGGCCATCCGGGCAGTCGCCGTTTCGAGCCTGTTGGTCCTGGCTGTAGGCTTCAAAGATTTCAATGTACCTTGTCCTCAGGTCCCGGATCGTCGAGAACGAAACCGTATCGACGCTGGCCAGTCGCTCTCCGAGGTCGTCGAGAACCAACGTGTTGGTCACCCAGAAGGCGAAATCGTTGGGGGGCTCGGGAGACAGATAATGATGTTGCTGCAGGAACCGATGGGTATGGTAATAGATCGACGTTCCCGGAACGCTCCGCAGCCCCTCGAGGAGTTCGGGGATGTTCTTCGCCCGTATTCCCAGGAGCTCCACCAGGTTGAGCCGGGTCGCGAAAAGAAATGTATTGGCCATGATGTCACATCAATTTCTTCATGTCGTTGACGATCTTTCCCGCCCAGCGGTAGACGTTGTTCTTCCTGACGGCGTTCCTCATTTTCCTCATGCGTTCGGTCTGTTCATCGGCAGGCATCTCTAAAGCCTGTCGGATGGCGTCCGCGAATTGGTCGGTGGCCAACGGGTTGATCAGGATGGCCTGCTCGAGTTCCCTCGAGGAGCCGGTGAACTTGCTGAGCAGGAGCACCCCTTTCTCGTCGGTCCTCGAGGCCACGAATTCCTTGGCCACAAGGTTCATTCCGTCATGGATCGCACCCACGATGCAGATATCGGCCGCCCGGTAGTAGGCGAGGACGTCCTCCAGGCCGAGATGGACCTTATGAAGGATGATGGGCTGCCAGTTTTTCCGCCGCCATTTCTCGTTGATGTCCACCATCCGGTTATACACTTCGTCGTTGTATTCCCGGTACTTCGGAATGTGGATCCGGGAAAGAGGGCCCACTTGGAAAAAGACGAATTTCTCGATGTAGGCCGGGTATTTCTCGAGGAAACGGTCGATGGCCTCAAAGCGCTCCACGATCCCTTTGGTATAATCTATCCGGTCGATACCCACGCCGATCAGCCGGTTTCTGCTCCGGAAGTCCGATTTGATGAGCGATCTTCGCTGTTCGACGCTCGGGCTTTTGGCGACTTTTTCTGTCATGTCGAAGTCGATGCTGATGGGGTAGGCCCGGACCAGGGTTTCTCGGCCGTCTTTAAAGACCGAAAGGCGTTCCCGGTCGACGCGGACCTCTAGGGAGAGATTGACGGAATCCAAAAAGTTCAGGGCGTGGTAACGGACGTGAAATCCGAGGATGTCGTTGCCCAAAAGGCCCCACAAGATCTCCTCCGCTTGAGGGCAGACACGGAAGGCCTCCGGGTTGGGCCAGGGGATATGCCAAAAATGGGCGACGATGGTCTCGGGCCGGCGGTCCTTGATCATTTTGGGGAGCAGGGCGAAATGGTAGTCCTGGATGAACACAAAACCCGGGTCGCTCCCCAGCTCTTCCAGGACGGCGTCGGCGAATTTTTCGTTGACCCTCTTGTAGGATTCCCAGTCGCTCTCCCGAAATATGGGGCGCACATGGACGATGTGACAGAGGGGCCACAAGCCTTCGTTGGAAAACCCGTAATAGAACGCATCCTCTTCTTCCTTCGTCAGCCAGACACGTCTCAAGGTATAGAGAGGATCTTCGGGCGGAACCCGGATGTGATCCTTCTCATCGACGACCTCCCGGTCGGCATCCCCCGAACCGTGGCCGATCCACGTGCCGCCGCAGGCCCGCATCACCGGATCCAGGGCCACCGTCATGCCGCTGGCCGCAGTCGTGCACCGGATCCCGATCTCCGAGTAACTATGGATGTAAGGTTCTCGGTTGGCAACAACGATGAACTTATGGGATCCGATCTTCCCCTTTATGATGTCTCGGAGAGTGTCTTTGTTCCAAGCCATGGCTCAGTCCATTATCCTTCCGCGTAAGATCACCCCGGCGGGGCGTTACCAAGAATAAACCGTTCTCTTAGCCCCGAGTTTATCACGAATGGGGCATTCGAGCAAAACAGGTCACGTTTCAATCATCGGTGCGCTCTGATCGGAAAGCCGAATACGGCCGCTTGCCAAATCGCTGAATAATATCCAGATACAGGCTCGATTCCCCGGGATCAGCCCAGCGAGCCGTCCCCGCCGTTGTCCTCCTCGACGGCTATGCGAAGCCGGTCCAGGAAGTCCGGGATGGCCGATATGACCCTGTTCCAGCTGGGGATGAGGGGGGAGTAGAGCGGGTGTTCCATGAATTCCTTGCCCGCGATCTGGATGGCCCGGGTGAAGGCCTCGACGATGACCGTCTCCAGGTGGTAGTCGAAGCTCAGCCCGTTGAAGGCGGCGTCGTCGCTGTAGCGCTTGAGGGCGTCCTTGGCCGTCCTTTGGTAATTGATGATCAAGGTGCGCAAGGCGCTCTCGCTGAGAATGATGCTCTCGACGGCCAGGTTCCGGAAGACGGACTTGGCGATGTCGATGGCCATCTTCATCAGGCCGGTCTTCGGGTCCTCCGCGGAAAGGGGCTGATGTTTGTGCTCGTAGGTCTCGCAGATCTCCGCCTGGCAGATCCGTCGCAGCGAGTAGTTGCGGTAGACTTCGGCCAGGGTCTCGACCTCGAGCCCCCAATCGCCGGGGATGCGGTTGATCCGGGCGAGCTCCGAGATCATCGAAAATTCCCCGGCCAGGGCGTAGCGGAAGCTGTCGAGATAGACGAGGAAGGGAAGGTACCCGAAGAGCTTGATCAGGCTTCGAACGAGGGGCGTGACGAACAGCCGCGTCACCCGGCCGTGCATCCGGTCCGTGACCCTGGCGTAGTAGCCCTTGCAGAAGGCGTAGTCGATATGCGGCGAGGCCACGGGATAAAAGAGCCGCCCGACCATCTCCCGGGAGTGGTTGACGATGTCGCAGTCGTGAAGGCCGATGATCTTGCTCTCATCGCGGGCCAGGATGTAGCCGTAGGCGGTCCAAGCGGAACGCCCCTTGCCGTCCTCGCCGGCCGAGAGGTCGTTCGTCTCGAGGAGGTTGTAGAGCTCGAGAAAACGGGGCCCCGACGCCCAGACGATCCTGTGGCGATGGGGGAGGACGGAGAAAAGCTCCCGGACCTGGGCGAAGTGGGCCGGGTCATCGGTCCGCCCCAGGGTGATGACGATTTCGTTGAGATACTTGATGTCCTTGAGGTTGGCGAGGATGCCCTGAAGGGCGGGAGAACCAAGCTCCTTGGGGGTGGTGGGCAGGACAAGCGCGAGGGGACGATGCTTGTTGAATTCCCCGAGGTCGCCCTCTAGACGCTCAAGGTTGAGGGTGCCGAGCCGATGGAACGTGGCCAGAAGGCCGGTCTGATAAAAGTCTGCCATGCGGTCCTCCTTCGTACATCATTTCGCTTTCCCTGGCGGGCCCTCAGGCTTCGCCGCGGAGAAGCTCGAGGATGGCCTCCCGCCATCCTTCCGGCCCCGCGTAGGGGGCCAAGACAAGCCCCGGCAAATGAATAGCCGTGGCAAACCCGCCGCCCGGCTTGCGGACGAGGATGGGGACGTCGACCGCCCTGAGCATAGGCTCGTCGTTGACGCTGTCGCCGACGCCGACGGCGCGCTGGCTGCCGAAGGCCTTATCGTAGAGGGCCCGGAGCGCGGCCACCGCGCGGCCCTTGTCGCTGCCTCCTATCAAATGGTGGAACCTCCCGCCGCTGACGACGCTCAGTCCCTCGGCCGCGGCCTCGCGGACGACCGAGGACAGGACGGCCGGGTCGGGCACGACGAAGGGCTCGTCGTATTCGCGTTTCGCGGCCAGCATCGCATCCTCGCGGGAGAAGCCGCAGCGGTCGGCGATCTCCTCGACGGACATGTCGCCGAAGCCCGTGAGGGAAAGCCCCGTTCTCGCGCGGATGCCGGCCAGGGCCCGGCGGAGTTCGGTATAGGGCCTGGCGAATTCCAGGATGCCGTAACCGGCCTCGTGTCTGTCGAAGCCGCCGGCCGAAGGGAAATACCCGTCCGGGACGAAAGCGGCCCCGCCGTTCTCGACGATGAACGGATGCGTGTTCTTGAGTGCCGCGCGCCAACGTTCGGTTTCGGCGAGGGTCTTGCTGGTGCAAAAAACCAGAGGGATGCCGGCTTCGGCCAGGGCGTCGAGCGCGGGCCGGGCGGGCTCGAACGAGTACGTGGCGTGCTCGAGCAGGGTCCCGTCGAGGTCGGTAAAGACGACCAGAGGAGGCCTCTTCATCTCAAATCCTCCGAATTTATTAATAATGCAAAAGGCTTGGGGCGAAGAGGAATGACATTTTCATGATAACGGACGGAGCGGGATCTGTCAAAAGATATCTTACCGCCGCTCGCCAAGAGCAAAATCCCTGCATACTCGGTGACCGTGATCCGATAATGGAGCCAGCTCGTGTCGAGCCGTTCGAGTTCGATGGCCAGGGGCTTTTCTGATATAGTATCTTAACAAGAATGAAAAAGAGGGATAAGCTCCTGGTGTCGTTGCGGAAAAGATGGGGCACTCCCGCGACTCGCGAAATAGACTTTGTCGAGATCAGCAAGTATTTCAGGAAAACCGCGTCATCGCGGGGGTCGAACTGCTTAGTGGATGACAGGACATGGACCGATCTGGACATGGATCTCATCTATAGCCGGATGAACCAGACTCTGACCATTCCAGGCGAGCAGGCGCTTTATGCCCTCCTCCGGACACCTGCTTTTTCCCGGAAGCCGCTGGAAGAACGGAGCGAGGTCATTGACGGTTTCATCAAAGACCAGGAGAGGCGGGAGCGGATCCAGGTGGTTTTATCAAAGCTAGGCAAGAGCGAGGGCAAGTATGTCGTTGATCTGTTGTGGGACGAGCGTCCAGCCCCGAATAAGCTCGCATTCCTCTACCCATGGCTTCTCCTCCTCATTCCCGTTTTTGTCATCTTGGGACTGTCAGGCGAAAATCTGGCCTGGTTTGGACTGATCGCGTTATCCCTGGGCAACGCGGTGATCCATTACCGGACTAAACGGAAATTTTCCGAGGACCTTCCTTCTATCCGGTATCTGGGAAGGATGGTCAAATGTGCCTCTCGCCTCAGCGGTCTCCGGGATTCGTCCCTGGAGCCTCTTATGACGCGATTAGGATCGGCGCGGGCCAGAGTATCCGGCATCGTCCCCAAAACAGACTTGCTGAGCATGGGCGATAATAATCCTCTCTTCGAATATCTGAATATTCTTTTTCTGATCGAGGTCCGGGCCTTCCATTCCTATTTAAAGCTGATGGATCGATATGTGAACGAACTGCGGGATGTCTTTGAAACCATCGGCTTTTTGGACGCCATGGTGGCCGCGGCGTCTTACAAGGCCGGGTTGAATGAGTCCGTAGAACCGGAGCTTACGGATTCGCCTCCATCCCTCGATATCGAAAACGTCGCGCATCCGCTATTGGAGAAACCCGTGCCGAATTCCGTTCGCTTGAGAACAGGGGGGATGCTGGTAACGGGATCCAACATGTCGGGGAAAACGACTTTTTTAAAAACGATCGGCGTCAATATGCTCTTTGCCCAGACCCTCCATTTCTGTCTGGCCAAGCGATTTAGTTCCTCGTTCTTCAATACATTGACCCTCATCGGCCGGAAGGATAACATCATCGAAGGGAAAAGCTATTATCTCGACGAGATCCTAACCCTCTTACGCATCATTCAAGCTTCTCGGCAAGACGTTCCATGCCTTTGCCTGATCGATGAACTCTTCAGGGGGACCAATTCCGTTGAAAGGATCTCCGCTTCGGCGGAAGTCCTGTTGTATCTGGCTAAAAACAACGGCCTGGTTTTCGCCTCGACCCACGATCTTGAACTCACCCGGCTTGTCGCCGGCGCGTATGTCAATACCCATTTCCAAGAGGAGATCGGCGAACACGGGCTTATTTTCAAATATCAATTGCACGAAGGCCCGTCGGAAACCAGGAACGCCATTAAACTCCTGCGTCACGTCGGCTATCCAGAAGAGATCACGGGAGCCGCTGAAAAAAGAATTCGCGGAGATAAATAGCGAGCGTTAGGCCTGATGGAGGGGAACATGAATAAACCGCTGTGCATTATTGCGGGGATAAGCTTATTGGCCGCGTGCGGGGGGCGGCAATCCCAGGTCGATAGGGCCGTCGAGAACGGAGTTGAAGTCGTCTTGAACCATCTCGAACCCTACGCACTTAAAGGCCAGCCTTCTCAGATCGACCTCAAAGAGGAGACCAGGATCGATTTTGAAAAAGCCGAGTATAGCGGGCTGGGCCTTAAAGAGCCCGATTTCGCCGAAGCCGATCCTCAGGGCAATATCTATGTCGTGGAGCAATTCTCATATTCGGAATATTTTATATACAAGTTCAGTCCCGACGGGAAGTTCATCAAAAAGTTCGGCAAGAAGGGGCAGGGACCGGGAGAAATCCAGGGGATCTATTCCTTTGTCATCAATAAGAGCGGCCATATCCTGATTTCCGATAGGAGCGCCAGCAAGCTGTTGGAGTTCGATGCTGACGGCAATTTTGTCCAAGAAACAAAGGCACATTATGTCCTGAGAGAAGCCATCCCGCTTGAAAACGGGAACTATTTGGCCGTGAGGAATAGCAAGGACTCCTCTGAATCCCGCGGCTGGTATCTATGTATTTTCGGCCCTGATTTCAACGAAGTAAAGAGCCTGTTGCACGAATCCCCTCCCCGCGGCAATCGGAATATGCGATACTGAGAG
>CAZZCH010000030.1:0-32743 GCA_964652895.1 uncultured Eubacteriales bacterium | reverse complement strand
TAAATCAACATGTTGAGGAGGAAACAGCTTTTTTTATGCATAATTCAGGTTAAACCGATTTATAGTCGTTGGGACATCAAGTACTCTATGTAAACGCCTTGGTTGATGAGTGTGTTTTTCCTATCCCTTTCCCTTCCCGCGCCTCCTCGGGCATTTTCTGCGCCTTCCCCAGCACGAGGGACGGGGCGGGCAGATTTAAAACGCATGGGCAAAAAAAGCAGGGCTAGACACGGAGCCTTGACTTCGCCGAGGCAGGGTGGGATGATTGGCTCGTAAAGGAGGGGAGTCATGATTAGAAAAAATTGCCTGATATTGATGTTATTTCAATTTATTAGCTGTAGCCTTGCAGTAAAAGAACCCAAAGTCCCACCTATCGATCTATTCCAGGGTGTATGGGTTAACGAGGATTCTAACACGAGAGGAATCACCAAATTGGATATCAAACAAGATGGCCCTAAACTGTTTGTGCATGCTTGGGGGAAATGTCATCCTAAAGATTGCGATTGGGGAGAGGAAAAAGGTATCATCCGTGGGAAGGAGGCTATCGTCAATTGGAATCAGGGTGTTGTTGTTCGCACTATGACGATTTTTCTGCATGAAGAGAACAAGTTGTATGTCATAACGGACAATGTGTACAAAGACCGCCGTGGCCGCCGTCGATTGGTAGAATTTTTCATAAAAGGCCATTAGCTTTTGGTATAGAACTATATGCAGATAAAAGAAACAGGAGTTGGAAAAAAATCAACTCGCTTAATGAAAAACTCTTGGAAGCACTTAAAACAAAAAAACGCGGTCGAAATCAAGACTTATTGCTCTTTCCAGAATCCGGTAATACTTCGGAAACCTAGCGACCAGAAATAGAATCGATACAGGGTCATTTGGCAATAACTCTGACTTATACCCTTCTCTGCCCCTCCCGCGCCACCTCGGGCATTTTCTGCGCCTTCCCCAGCACGAGGGACGGGGGCGGGCAGATCTGGCTGGCGGAGGGCCCAAACATGCTTAGGGTGGTACGAATGAAAAAGCAGAGATGCTCAAATTAGGACATTATTTATGCAGGAATCAATAATAGGAATTATCGAGTATTTGTCTTATTCGATTTTTAACGGATAGCCGTTATCTATCCAATTTCCTATCTGTGTGCCTCCAACCAAATCAACGATCAATTTTCTTTCCTTAATCACCGGGATTGAAAATTGTTCTAATTTCGAATATGTGTCTTTGTAAACCATAACGTGGGGAACTCCTGGTGTCTTTGTCATATTTAGTAAGCTTAAGGCTAATTCGTTGTTGTAAAAGCTGCCTATTGATATTTCGTCCCAATATCCGTACTTTTTTATAAATTCGAGCCCTTCTTCGATATTCCTGTCCATACAGACAAAAACATATTTTGTGTCGGAATCTGGATATTTTTTAAAAAATTCATTCTTTATTTGCTTTATTTTTTCAATGTTGGCAAGAATATTACAGTATCCGCAGTTTGTCGCCCCGAAATAGCAAACAACATATGTTTCTTTATACGAATCTTGTGATCGCAAAAAAATTGGCAGAATTAAGGCCAGAATTAGCCAAGTTCTCCCAAGAACACGCAATATTTTCATAATTTTCTCCTTTATAACCTATTTTCCCTCAGAACAACAATATAAGATCATTAAGGATGTGCCGTGTCAATGCGCCGTCTGGGACAAAAAAACTCGGCTACACACGGGCAACGCGCTGTATAATATTCCCGTGCGAAAATCGGCCAGCCAGTTCAAGGCCCCGGACGTAGAGAAGGACCGGAAGCAGATCGTTGAGGAGACCAAACGCGACCTCGACGAAATGCTGAATGAGCCGGCCCCTCTCGGCAACTTGGCCGATCTGGTCAAAGCTCTCAAGAAGGCAAAAAAGAAATGAAGGGCGTTCTTTGGATTAGAGTCTCATCGACTGACCAGTCATCCGGTTATAGCCCTGACGCCCAACTCCGGGCTCTAAGGGAAGCCGCTGCGAGAAAATCCATCGATGTCATTAAGGAATTCAACGTCTCAGAATCGGCTAAGACATCGGAAGCCCGAAAACAGTTCAGGGAACTCATCCAGTTCATCGACGAATACAGGCCCGACTACCTCATTGCCTATGCCATCGACCGGATAACGCGGAATCCCGAAGATCTCAACACCATCCACAACCTCATTCAGAAGAACGGCCTGAGCGTCTTCGTCGTGGATCAGAACAAGATCGTCAGTAAGAGTTCTGATCCGATGGAAAAGTTCACCTTCCTGATGTTCGGGAATATCGCCTATTTGGACAATATGCGCCGGGCTGCCAACGCTAAAATGGGAATGCTGGAAAAGGCCAGGGGCGGAACGTTCCCATCTAAGGCGCCTGTTGGCTATCGCAACACTGTTGACGCCACGGGCCAGAAGCGGACCGTCGTCGTCGATCCCGTCAAGGCCCCTTTGGTGCGGTTGGCTTTCGAACTTTATGCTCAGGGCGGCTATTCGCTGTCGACACTCAGAGACGAACTCAACCGGCGCGGTCTCCGTCAAAAGACGACGCCCATGAGCATCTACGGCCTCAAGGTCATCCTTCACAATCCGTTCTATTATGGTTCCCTCAGATGGGACAAGCAGTTATTCAAGGGCAATCATGAGCCGTTGATATCCGTCGACCTGTTCGAAAGGGTCCAGGCCCGCCTCAAGGAAAACCAGAGCTATGCGAGGCCGAAGTCGAAGAAGGTTTTCATATTCAAGCGATATCTCCGCTGCGGTTACTGTAGATCGGGAATCACCGCTGAGGAGAAATCGGGCGCCCACAAGAGCGGCCTATACCGATATTACAAGTGCACTCGGTCGAAAGACAGGAACTGTCCCCAACTGGTTTATAAGGAAGAGCAGATCGACAAGATGTTCTCCGAGAATATCGGGAAGCTCTACATCAACCGGGATATCGCCGAACAAATCCGTGAGGAACTGAGAAGGTCGCACCTTGACCAACAGGCGTCCGATAAGAAGGAGCTTCAACGGTTGCGGATGGAAGAGACCCGGAAGACAAACCACCTAAATTTACTCTACACCGACAGATTAGACGGCACGATCACCAAAGAACAATATCTGGAGAAACAGGCCGTGATCCAGCAGGAATTGCGCGGCATCCAAGCCGACATCGAAAAACTGGGACGCTACAACGCGAAATACAGGGAGGAAGGCTCCGCCATCATCGACCTCCTCAAGGATTTCAAACAGACCTATGATGAGGCCGACGAAGAGGCGAAGGCCGTCATTCTCAGCGCGGTCATCGACAAGGCCACGCTCAGGAATGGAGATCTCTTTATCACCTGGAAAAGGCCATTTGACGCCCTGTTCGTTTTGGGCGAAGGGGTTCCGAGAAAACAAGAATGGCGTGCCTGAGAGGATTCGAACCTCCGACCTTTGGATCCGGAGTCCAACGCTCTATCCAGCTGAGCTACAGGCACGTATTAAGGCCTATCGCGGGTCTTTTTATACTCTAAACGGGCGGCAAAGACAAGCGGGCGGCCGCCGGATTTACGCCGAGGAGGCGGCCGAGCGCCTCGAAACTCGAGAGCCAATCCTTGGCGGCCGCGTTCCCTCGGGCGGCTTTCTGTTTTGTGTCCCGGTATATGGACTGGCTGAGCGCAAAGCAAATGTTCTGACACTGCCAGAGGTCGATATCGAGTCCCAGCGGTTTCAGGATCTGGAACATCTCCACGACCGTTCGCAACGCGCTGATGTCATCGGGTTTCCCGGCGAACGCCTGCATCAGCAGGTCGGCTCTCCTCCCGGCCGCGAAACCCAGGCCGATCTTGTCCGGCTCGAACGACCAGGTCAAGTACTCGCCAACGATCCTTTTGAGCTCTTTGACATCCATCTCTTCCCGCTCGAGGAGATGGAGAAAGTCGGCGTTGAGGACGAAACCCGCGGGAGCGGACAGCGCCTCTGGAAGGGGGATCTGCATCTCCCGGATAACTTGCATGACCGTGTAGTTTCTCTGGTAGATCTGGCGGTACGTGGCTTCGAGCCCGCCCAGGGTCTCGGCTAGGATCTGGTTCAGGATCTTCCTCTTCTCGTCCTTGAAGAGGTGCCAAAGGGAATAGCTGCGGGTCCCGAAATCCTGCCCGATCAACCGGATCACCGTCGCCATATCCCCCTTGGCGAAGGACTCGCGGATCTTGAGCCGCATCTCCTGCAACCGGCTCTCCCCGTCGAACTCCCGCACGCCGGCGGTCAGGTTCTGGTCTCCCAAATGGACGACCGCGTAGGAGACCGTCCGCTCCTCCAGCGTGATCGCCGACTTGAGCGTCACCACGCCGATGGCCAGCCTGTGCCTTCCGACCTCCTCACGATCGTGGACTTCGGCGACCGCGGAATAATGGCCGATCCTCGTCGCCCGGGGATAGTCCTCGAAAAGCGACGACACGGCGTAATGGGCGCCGAGGCGGAGGAAATCGACGAAAGCGGTCCGGACGAACCGATCGTAGACCCGGGCGCCGTCCCGGTACTCGGGCACGTTGCTCGCAGCGTTCCCCAGCATCCGGACGTATTCCGGCTCGAGGTCGGTTCCCGTGACGTCCCGTACGAGCTGCATGGCCCGTGTCGCGTATTGCATGATCTGCACGGTCTCAATATTGGAGATGTCGTCGAAAAACCAGCCGTCGCTCGTGTAGATGAGCATGGCTTGCCGCTCGAGCTCGACGAGCTTGAGAAACCTCGACTTTTCCCGCGTCTCGAGGGCGCGCCCCACATGCCCGGAGATGAAGGCCTCGACCGTCTCCGGCGAGCGGTCCAGGATCACCCGGATGTAATCGTCCCGGACGCCCCAGGGGTCCGGGGAAAAGGGGGCCATCTCCCTCTCGTAAACGCCCGCTGCCTTGGCCCCGAGCCAATCCATGGCCTCCCGCAACGGGGTGCGCCACTTCTGGTTCCAGCCGGGGTGCGCGCCGCTGCTGTCGCCGCAGTCGCTCCGCCAGCGCTCGACGCCGTGGCCGCAGCTCCAGGCCGTCTTTTCGATGACCTCGGCCTCGTGCGTGGGAGGGAACCTCTCCAGGTAATCGCCGTATACCGTGACCTCGGCCAGCTTGTTGGTCTCCAGATAATCCAGGCAATACGCCAGGGCCATGTCGCCGAAGCGGTGATGGTGCCCGTAGGTTTCGCCGTCGGTGGCGATATGGACGAGCTCGGCCTTGGACCCGTCGACGGAGAAGGCCCTCACGAGTCTCTTCGCGAAGTTCTCTCCGTTGCGGAGGAGGTCGCCGAAAGCTATTTCGCGGGAGATCGGCCCGTCGTAGAAAAAGAGGGCGATACTGCGGCCCGAGGGGAGCCGGCAGAGGTAAGGCATCTTCGGATCGACCCGGCCCTGCCTCGCATCCTTCCACTCGACTCCCTTGATCTCCCTGACGCGGAAAGCCTGGTAGGGGGACAGGACCGTGAACAGGATGCCCTGTTCGGCCATGATATCCAGCGATTCGAGGTCGACCGCCGTCTCCGGCAGCCACATCCCTTCGGGCTTTCGGCCGAACCGGGATTCGAAATCGCGAATGCCCCAGACGACCTGGGTCCGCTTGTCGCGGCTGTTCGCCAGCGGCATGATGAGGTGGTTGTAGGCCTGGGCCATCGCGCCGCCGTGGCCGCGGAACCTGTCCCGGCTCTGGCGGTCGGCGTCGAGGATCGCCCGGTAGACGGCGGGGCTGTATTTCTCGAGCCAAGCGAGGAGCGTCGGCCCGGCGTCGAAACTGATCGAGGCGTAGTTGTTGACGATGTCGACGATCCTGTCCTCGGCATCCAGGATCCGCGAGGCGGAGTTGGGCGCGTAGCTCTCGGCGGTCACCCGCTCGTTCCAATCGTGGTAGGGGGCGGCCGAATCCTGGACCTCGATCTCCTCGAGCCAGGCGTTCTCGCGGGGCGGCTGGTAGAAATGACCGTGAATGCAGATGAAGCGGCTCATATCTCCCTCTTGAAGACGAGAACTCCCAGAGGCGGGAGGGTCAAGCGGAGAGAATGGCTCCGGCCGTGGAGCGGCTGGGCGACCGCCCGGACCGAGCCGAGGTTCCCCAGACCGTGGCCGCCGTACTCTTTCGCGTCGCTGTTGAGGAGCTCTTTCCAGAGGCCTCCGGCGGGAACGCCGACGCGGTACTCCGGGTAGGCGATGGGTGTAAAATTGCAGACGACCAGCACGGTCTCCGGCGTCGAGCTCCCCTTCCGCAGGTAGCTTACGATGCTGTGATCGACGTCGTTGAAGTCGACCCATTCGAATCCGGCCGGATCGAAATCGAGCTCGTGGAGGGCCGGCTCGCGGCGGTAGAGGTCGTTCAGGTCTTTGACCCAGCGCTGGACGTTCCTGTGCGATTCGTGCTCGAGGGCGTGCCATTCCAGGCTTTCCTCGTGCGTCCACTCCTTCCACTGGGCGAACTCCCCGCCCATGAAGAGGAGCTTCTTGCCGGGATGGGTATACATGTAGCCGTACAAGGCCTTGAGGTTGGCGTACTTCTCCATCTCGAGGCCGGGCATCTTGCCCACGAGCGAGCCCTTGCCGTGGACGACCTCGTCGTGCGACAGAGGCAGGACGAAATTCTCCGTGTAGGCATACCACATGCTGAAGGTCAGGTCGTTGTGGCTGAACTTGCGGAAAATGGGGTCTTTGCTGAAATAGGCGAGCATGTCGTGCATCCAGCCCATCTTCCATTTCAGGCCGAAGCCCAGCCCCCCGAGATAAACCGGGCGGGTCACCATGGGCCAGGCCGTCGATTCCTCGGCGCTCGTCTGGATGTCGGGGAAGGCGCCGTAGGCGGCTTCGTTGAGGCGCTTGATGAAGTTCAGGGCCTCGAGGTTCTCCCGGCCGCCGTATTCGTTGGGGATCCACTCCCCGGCCTTACGGGAATAGTCGAGATAGAGCATGGAGGCCACGGCATCGATGCGGAGGCCGTCGGCGTGGTAGCGCTCGAGCCAGAACAGGGCGCTGCTGACGAGGAACGCGCGGACCTCGTTCCGCCCGTAGTTGAAGATGGCGCTCTTCCAGTCCGGGTGGAAACCCTTGCGCGCATCCTGGTGCTCGTAGAGGTGACTGCCGTCGAACCGCCCCAGGCCGTGCCCGTCGACGGCGAAATGCGAAGGTACCCAGTCCAAGATGACGCCGATGTTGTAGTGATGGAGCATGTCCATGAGGTACATGAAGTCCTGGGGCGTTCCGTAACGGCTCGTCGGGGCGAAGTAGCCGATGGTCTGATACCCCCACGACCCGTAGAATGGGTGTTCCATGATCGGCAGGATCTCGACGTGGGTGAAGCCCATCTCCCTGACGTATTCGGCAAGCAGCGGGGCCATTTCCCGGTACGTGAGGGAACGGTTGTTCTCCTCCGGAACCCGCCGCCACGATCCGAGGTGGACTTCATAGATGGAAATAGGGCCGTTCAGGCCGTTGAGTTTTTTCCTCTCGGCCATCCAGTCCCCGTCACACCAGCGATAGTCCAGGTCCCAGACTATGGAGGCGGACCGGGGCGGGGCCTCGGAATAGAAACCGTAGGGGTCGGCTTTTTCGCTTCTGGAGCCGTCGATCTTCGAGGCGATGGAGTATTTATAAAGACAGCCCTTGCCGATACCGGGGATGAACCCTTCCCATATGCCGGAGTCGTCCCAGCGGGCCTTGAGAGGATGGCGCACGTCCTCCCAGCCGTTGAAGTCGCCGATGACGGAAACGCGCTCGGCGTTGGGCGCCCAGACGGAGAATTGGGTGCCGTCCCGGCCCTCGAGCGCGACGGGATGGGCACCCAACTTTTCAAAAAGCTTGAAATGGCTCCCCTCTTTGAAGAGGTAGATGTCCCCTTCCGTGAGAAGGCTCGGCCCGTGCTGGACGTCTCCGGCGCTGGCCGGCTTGGCGTTAGCCCTGGGAGTTTCTCGAGGTTTGTCGCTCATGCTCACGGTCTTCTTTCTCGGCCGCTTTGAGGCCTGGGGGAGAGATCATTCAACCCGTCAGGGGGATAAGACTTTCGCTCCGAAAGCTGCTTCCATTATAGCGGTTTTCCCCTGGAGGTCCAAGAAAAAAATGTCCTCGGGCGGCCCCGGCCGGAAGCGGCTTGAAATCGAACGGAAATCGTGGGATACCTAGGGTTGGTTTCCAGCCAAGAGGAGGTGGACATGGCGACGACCCGATACGGAACAAATCCCAGGCTCACTTGGAGGTCGGCCCTGCTCGCCGCGGCGCTTCTCGCGCTCTTCGTCCTTCTTCCGACCGCCGCGGCGGGGCGCGGCCCGGATGTCGCGCGGATCGGACAACAAACTCACGCCGCGACGCCGAAGCCCCTCACTCCCGAAATGACCCTCGATCGCTGGTCGATCGGCGACCTCCGGCTTTCGCCGGACGGGAACCGCATCGCCATGGTCGTTTCGGAGCCGGCCAAACCGGCCGGTCAGCGCCGCAACATATGGGTCTACGATTTCCCGACGCGCTCCCTCAAACAGTTCACCGCCTCGGCCAAGTCCGACACGAAGCCCCGCTGGTCACCCGACGGCCGGATGTTGGCCTTCCTCTCGAACCGCGAGGGCCCGAGCCAGATCTATCTCATCTCGCCTGACGGAGGAGAGGCCCGGCCGCTCACCGAGAGCAAGACCGGGATCAGCTCGTTCGATTGGGCCCCGGACGGGAAAAGGCTCGCCTTCGAAACGACGGCCCCGAAGACCGAAGAGGAAGAGAAAAAGGACAAGGACAAGGATGACGCCCGTATCGTCGGCCAGCCCGAGGGCCGCACACTCTTCCAGGTCATCGACGTCGAGTCGAAAGCCATCAAGACGCTTATCCAGGGCGCGTGGCGGATCTCGGAATACGTCTGGACCCCCGACGGGGATTCGCTCATGATGACGGCCACCGACGATCCCCAGGAAGAGCTCTTTACGGAAAAGATCTATCGGGTCGGCGCGGCCGACGGCAAGATGACTTTATTCGCGGCTCCGGCCGGGCCCTTCGGCGATCTCCAGGTCTCTCCCGACGGAAGGACCTTGGCCTATGTGGGATCGCGAGTCGACGGACCGCAAGCCCACGACCTCTTCGCCCAGCCGCTCGCCGGCGGCGAGGCCCGAAACCTGACCTCCCGTTCGATCGACCGGCCCATCGGATCCTATGACTGGGAGGATGCGGGGAAACTCTTTTCGGCCGCGTCCGTGGGATTCGGAAGAGCATTTTTCACGGTGACCGTCGACGGGAAGGCCGAAAGATCCGAGTGGACGCCGACGCCCCTGGTCGGCTCGTACGCCAAGGGGAAAAACGGATTGGTATTCGTCGGCGAATCCGCGACCGAAGCCCCCGAACTCTGGGTCGCCGCCACGGCCGGACACGCCGAGAAAGCGAGCCATTTCAACAAGGGTTGGGACGAGGTCAAACTGCTCAAACCTGAATTCATCCGTTACCCGAGTTTCGATAAAAAGGAGATCGAGGCCGCCCTCATCAGGCCCGAAGGCCCCCCGTCCGCAGGCAAACCTGCCGCGGTCATCCTTGTCCACGGCGGCCCGACCGGCGCCTGGACGGACCGTTTCGACGCCTGGGGACAGCTCCTGGCCGCGCGCGGCTTCGTCGTCCTGGCCCCGAACATCCGCGGGTCGATGGGCTACGGACACGATTTCATGGTCCTGAACCGCCGCGATTGGGGCGGCGGCGATTTCAAGGACGTCATGGCCGCCGCGGATTGGCTGATCAAAAAGGGGATCGCCGACCCCGACCGTGTCGGGATCGGCGGCTGGTCCTACGGCGGCTACATGGCCGCCTGGGCTGTGACCCAGACCATACGTTTCAAGGCCTCGGTCTCAGGGGCGCCCATGACCGACCTGGCCTTGGAATACGGCGCCGAGAATGCCGGTATCAACGCCTACGACACCTGGTTCATGGGAAATCCGTATGAGAACCTGCCGCTCTTCACAGAGCGCTCGCCCGTGACATTTGTCAAGAAGGTCAAGACCCCGACCCTCCTGCTCTGCGGGGAGAACGACACGACCGATCCGGTCGAGCAGTGCGTGCAGTTCCACCGGGGACTCCGGCGCTACGGCATCGAGACGGAGCTCGTGGTTTACCCGCGGGAGGGACACGGCATCAGGGAAGAGAAACACCGGATCGACGTCCTCAACCGCGTCGTCGGCTGGTTCGAGAAATATCTGAAAAAATAGAAGTCGCGCGGGGAGCGGCTACTTGTTCTCCCGGCCCGAGCTGAGGAGCCGGGCCCACTCGTCGCGCAGCGTCACCGTCCGGTTGAAGACGAGGGCGCCGGGCTTGGAATCGCGCCGGTCGGCGCAGAAGTAGCCCAGCCGCTCGAACTGCCAACGGCTCTCCGGCACGGCGCTCGCCAGACCGGGCTCGAGTTTCGCGTCCTTGAGGACCTCGAGCGATCTGGGATTGAGGGTCGCCTTCCAATCGACGCCTTCGGGGACGTTGCCCGGGTCCCGCACCGTGAACAGAGTGTCGTAGAGGCGGACCTCGGCGTCGATCGCCTGCCCGACCGACACCCAGTGGAGCGTCGCTTTGACCTTGCGCCCGTCCGGGGGCGAGTCCCCTCCCCTCGTCCCCGGGTCGTAGGTACAGCGCAATTCGACCACGTTCCCGGCCGCGTCCTTGACGACCTCTTCGCACCTGATGAAGTAGGCGTAACGCAGACGGACCTCGCGTCCCTGAGAAAGCCGGTAGAACTTGGAAGGCGGATCCTCGATGAAGTCGTCACGCTCGATCCAAAGCTCGCGCGAGAACGGGATCTTCCGCACCCCGGCCGACGCGTCCTCGGGATTGTTGACGGCGTCGAATTCCTCGACCTTGCCCTCGGGGTAGTTGATGATGACGACCTTGAGCGGCCGCAGGACGGCCATGACCCGGGGCGCCGATCTGTTCAGGTTCTCGCGGACGCACATCTCGAGAAGCGGCATGTCGACGATGCTGTTGTCCTTGGCCACGCCGATGATGTCGGCGAAATTGGCGATAGACTCGGGCGTGAAGCCGCGACGCCGGAAGCCCGAGATCGTCGGCATCCGCGGGTCGTCCCAGCCGCTGACGAGCCCGCTCTCGACGAGCTCAAGGAGCCGCCGCTTGCTGAGCACCGTGTGGCTCAGGTTGAGCCGGGCGAATTCGATCTGCTGGGGGTGGTGGACGCCGAGCTGGTCGAGGTACCAATCATAAAGCGGCCGGTGGACTTCGAACTCGAGGGTGCAGATGGAATGGGTGACACCCTCGATCGAATCGCTTTGGCCGTGAGCCCAGTCGTAGGTCGGATAGATGCACCACTCGTCGCCCGTCCGGTAGTGGTGCTCGCGGCGGATGCGGTACATCAGCGGGTCGCGCAGGAGCATGTTCGGATTGGCCATGTCGATCTTGGCCCGCAGGGTCTTCGAGCCGTCGGGGAACTCCCCCGCCCGCATCCTCGCGAAGAGATCGAGGTTCTCCTCGACGGAGCGGTTCCGGAAGGGGCTGTCCTTGCCCGCTTTGGTGACCGTGCCCCGGTATTCGCGGACCTGGTCGACGCTTTGGTCGCAGACGTAGGCCACGCCCTTCTTGATAAGGACGACGGCCCACTCGTAGAGCTTGGCGTAGTAGTCGGAGGCGTAATAATCACGATCCTCCCAGTCGAAGCCGAGCCAGCGGACGTCCTCCTTGATGGCGTTGGCGTATTCCATGTCCTCGGTCTCGGGGTTGGTGTCGTCCATGCGCAGGTTGCAGAGCCCTTGATAGTCGCGGGCCAGTCCGAAGTTGAGATGGATCGACTTGGCGTGGCCGATGTGGAGGTAACCGTTGGGCTCGGGCGGAAAGCGCGTATGGACCTTCGTGAACCGGCCGTTCCGCAAGTGCTCGTTGATGATATCGCGGACGAAATTGGACTTGGGCTTGGTTGTCTCATCCATTGGCGGCTCTCCTCATACGGGCGACGACGCGCTCGCGGCCGAGGACTTCCATCATCTCGAACAGGCCGGCGCCTTTGGTCTTGCCGCTGACGGCCATGCGGGCGGGGTGGATGACCTGACCGGTCTTGAGGCCCTTCTGCTCGGCGAACTCGCGGAAAACGGCCTCGATGGCGTCGTGGGTGAAATCGCCGGTCCCGGCCAGGCGGTCGGCCAGGAGGGCCAGGTATTCGCGGCTTTCCGGCTTCTCGAGGTGCTTTTTCCCTTCCTCCTCGTAGGCGAAATCCTCGCGGAAGAAGCAATCGGTCATGGCTGGGAATTCGCTGAGGGTCTTGGTCCGGACCTTGTAGAGGTCGAGAACCCTCGACAGGTAGTCGTCCGGAACCCCGGCCAGATCGATCCCGGCCGCCTCGATCCGGCTCTTGATGAGGGGCAGAAGGCGCGCATTCTCGGCCTTCATGATGTATTCGGCGTTGAGCCAGCGGAGCTTCTGGATGTCGAACTTGGCCTGGACGTCGTTCATCTCCGAGATCTCGAACAGCCGGACGGCTTCGGCGGGGGGCATGACCTCGCGCCCGTCCTTGGGCATCCAGCCGAGGAGGACGAGGTAATTGGCCAGGGCCTCGGGCAGGAAGCCCTCGCGCTTGTACTCCTCGACGGAGACGCCGCCGTGGCGCTTGGAGAGCTTGGCCCCGTCGGTCCCCAGGATGAGCGGCATGTGGCCGAACCGCGGCGGTTCCAGGCCGAAGGCTTCGTAGAAGATGATTTGTTTCGGCGTGTTGCTGATGTGGTCGTCGCCCCGGAGGATGTGGGTGATGCCGAGGTGGGCGTCGTCGACAATGCAGGAGAAGTTGTAGGTCGGCGAGCCGTCCGACTTGATCATGACCTGGTCCTTGATCGTCTCCGACTCGACGGCGATACGGCCGTGGATGAGGTCCTCGTAGGCGATCGTGCGGCCCGGCTCGACCTTGAAGAGGACGGCGTCGCCGTCCTTGTAGGCCTTGCCCGCGGCCACGAGTTCGGCGGCCTTGGCGCGGTAGACTTCGAACCGCCGGCTCTGGAAGATGGGTTCCTCGTCCCAGTCGAGACCCAGCCACTTGAGGTCCTCGAGGATCTCGTCGAGGAATCGCGGTTCGGACCTTTTCAGGTCGGTGTCTTCGACGCGGAGCAGGAACTTTCCCCCGGAATGGCGGGCGAAGAGCCAATTGAAGATGGCCGTCCGGGCGCTCCCGATGTGGAGGAAGCCCGTCGGGCTGGGGGCAAATCGAACGCGTACCATGGTCGTCTCGCTTTTCATCTTGGTCTTCGGCTAGCGGCACTCCCCGGCCGGGGAAGCCGGCCCCATGCAACTTCTACGCCAGGCGGCAGCGGCTTGAACGGGATAGGCTAATACCGCTGATGCTCCAGGGCGGCCCGCAGAAAGTCCTCGGCCAGGATGCCGCTCCACTGGATCTCGCCAACGATCTTCCGGGTCAGGGCGAAGCTCGAATACAGTTTCCACTCGCCGGGAGTCTCGCTGTTTATGGAGATCCGGAAGACCACCCGGTCGAGGGTTTTAAAATCTTTATAGAGGGTCTGGATCTTGGGAGCTAATTCCGGCACCATATCATTATCGATATTCTGCAGGTCGGCGTCGTAGTAGCGGTACTCGAGAACAACCTCTCCCTCGTTCTGGGTGACATCCAGGACCCCGGACACATCATCCCTGGCCTCGCCGAGAACGGGTTTCAGGGTTTCGAGGCTGACGATCTCGGCGGGGACAACGGGTGTGGCCTCCTCGACGGCCTTCCCTTTACATGCCCCCAGGAAGGCGATCATCATCAATGACAACAGGATCGATGTCGCGATATTCTTCATACGAACCTCCTCGGATTGATCTTTCGATTGATTCTTAAGATAAGCTTTTTCCCTTGGGATGTCAAAATTCGCGGGATTTGACCCCCTCTTCATCTTGGTGTATATCAGTTTTCCAAAGGAGGCCCATGAAAAATACAAGCCATCGCCTTATTCGCCATCGACTCCTGCTTTCGGCGCTCGTCTGCGGGCTCGTCCTGGGCCTCGCTTCAAGCCCGGCGGTCGGGGCGGCGGCCAAGACGAAGATCGCCAAGGAAAAGCAGATCGTCCTCGACTGGCTCGGCAAGCCCGAAACGGTCGAGAAGTTCGGGAAGATCTCCGACGCTATATGGGGATTCGCCGAGCTCGGCCTCCAGGAGTTCGAGTCGTCGAAGCTTCTGGCCGACACGCTCGAGGCCGCCGGGTTCACGGTCGAACGCGGCCTGGCCGGCATGCCAACCTGCTTCGTGGCCAGCTACGGCTCGGGGAAACCCGTCATCGGGCTCCTCGGCGAGTTCGACGCCCTGCCTATGCTCTCCCAGAAGGGACGCGTTCCGAAAAAGGATCCGGTCGTCGAGGGCGCGCCCGGCCACGGTTGCGGCCACAACGCCATGTGCACGGCCGCCGCGGCGGCAGCCATCGCCGTCAAGGAGGCCATGGTCACTTATGGCATCAAGGGCACGATCAAGGTCTTCGGCTCGCCGGCCGAGGAGATCGTGGCCAGCCGGCCCCACATGATCCGGGCCGGCCTTTTCGAGGGCGTGGACGCCGTCATCGACAACCACAGCTCGAGCGGCTTCGGCACCGACTACGGCGTCGGCGGCAACGCCCTCTTCTCGACGATCTTCACCTTCAAGGGGAAGACGGCCCACTCGGCCGGCGCGCCATGGGTCGGGCGGAGCGCCCTCGACGCCGTCGAGATCATGGACGTGGCCACGAACTTCTTGCGGGAGCACCTGCCCATCTCCCAGCGCATGCACTACGTCATCCTCGAGGGCGGCGAAGCGCCCAACGTCGTCCCCGACAAGGCCAGCGTCTGGTACTATGTCCGGAGCACGGACGAAGGTCTCGAGGACATGTACCGGCGTGTCGTCAACTGCGCCAAGGCCGGCGCCCTGGCCGCCGGGGTCGAACTCGCCTCGATGCGCGTCGTCGGCGCCATCCACCAGCGGCACGCCAACAAGGCCGCGGCCGAGCTCTTCCAGAAGAATATCGAGCTCGTCGGGATGCCCTCGTGGAGTGAAGAGGAGCAGGCCTTCGCCAAGGCCCTGCAGAAAGAACTCGGCGCGGAGCAAAAAGGGATGCCGTCCGCGGTGGACAAGCTCGAAGCCCCGAGCGCCATGTTCGTCGGAGGCGGCTCCTCCGATGTCGGCGACGTGACTCTGATCGCGCCCACGGCGACCATCACCTTTCCGGGCGCCGCCCCGGGGGTGATCGGCCACCACTGGTCGAACGTTGCCTGCTTCTACGGCTCGACCGCCTGGAAGGGCCTCAACGCCGGGGCCAAGGCCATCGCCGCTTCGGCCGTCGATCTCCTGACGAAGCCCGCGGAGCTTGGCAAGCTGCGGAAGGAATTCGAAGAGTATTCCAAGATCCACCCCTATAAGCCCTTCCTGCCCGCGGACGCGACGCCGCCGAACGACCTGAACAAGGAGCTCATGGACAAATACCGCGCGGCCCTGGCGAAGGCGCTGGCGGGTAAGTAAGTCCGGGCAATAGAAAAGGGGGGACATGTACCGCCTCGGTACGTGTCCCCGTTTTAGAAAGCAAGAAGGGGGACACGTACAAAGAGTACATGTCCCCCAACCTCTAATGCGCGCCGCTTATTTATAGATCGGCTTGACCCCCATGTTGAAGAACATGAAGGACCACTGGTCCGTCAGGTCCTCGATGGCTTTGCTCAGGTTGCTCGAGCCGTGGCCGGAGCGCGTCTCGATGCGGATGAGGACGGGGTTGGCGCAGGCCTGCTTCTCCTGGAGCGTCGCCGCGAATTTGAACGAGTGGGCGGGAACGACGCGGTCGTCGTGGTCGGCCGTCGTCACCATGGTCGCCGGGTAGCAGACGCCGTCCTTGAAGTTGTGGAGGGGCGAGTAGGCGTAAAGATACGCGAAGTCCTTGGCGTTGTCGCTCGAGCCGTACTCGACCGCCCAGCCCCAGCCGACCGTGAACTTGTGGTAGCGGAGCATGTCCATGACCCCGACCGCGGGGAAGGCGACGCCGAAGAGCTCCGGCCGCTGGGTCATCACCGCGCCGATGAGCAGGCCGCCGTTCGAACCGCCGGCGATGGCTAGCCGGTCCTTGGATGTGTATTTTTCCTGGGCCAGGTACTCCGCGGCGGCGATAAAGTCGTCGAAGACGTTCTGTTTCTTCTCGAGCATGCCGGCCTTGTGCCAGGATTCGCCGTATTCGCCGCCGCCCCGCAGATTGGCTTCGGCGAAGACGCCGCCGTTCTCGAGGAGGACGATGTTCGCGGCGCTGAAGCCGGGCGTCACGCTGATGTTGAAGCCGCCGTAGGCCGTGAGGAAGGTCGGGTTCTTGCCGTCAAGAACGAGTCCCTTCTTATGGACGATAAACATGGGCACCTTCGTCCCGTCCTTGCTGGCGAAGAAGACCTGTTTGGTCTCGTAGTCGGCCGGGTTGAACTTGACCTCGCTCGTGCGGAAGACCTGGGAGGTGCCCGTGGCCGGGTCGAACTTGTAGATCGTCGGCGGATAAGTGAATGAAGTGAATGTGTAGAAAAGCGTCTTCTCGTCGCGCTTCCCGCCGAAGCCGCCGGCCGAGCCCAGGGCCGGAAGCTCGATCTCGCGGATGAGCGACCCGTCGAGCTTGTGCTGGAAGATCTTGGAGTTGGCGTCTTTGAGGTAGTTCGTGAACAGATATCCGCCGGCCGCCCCCGCCCCGCTCAGGACCTCGGGCTTCTCGGCGATGACCGTCTGCCAGGTCTCCTTGGCCGGATTCTTGGGATCGACGAGCACGATCCGGAAGTTCGGGGCGTCCTCGTTCGTGAGGACGAGGACCTTGCCGTCCACGACCTCGATCGGCGAGCTGTCGTAGGCGAAGCCCTTGACCAGGAGGCTGAACGCCGCGTCCTTCTTGGTCAGGTCCTTGTAGTAGAGCTCGGAGCCGCTCGTCCCCTCGGACACGACGAGGAACAGGACTTTTTCGTCCTCGGTCGTCCCGGCGCCGACATAGCGGAGGGGATGCTCCTTGTCCTCCCAGACCAGAACGTCCTTGTCCTGGGTGTCGCCCAGCTTGTGATAAAAGACCTTCTGGTACTCGTTCTTGCCCTTGAGCTCCTCTCCGGGCGCGGGCTTGTCATAGCCGCTGTAGAAAAAGCCGTCGCCCTTCCAGGCCGCCCCGGAGAACTTGACCCACTGGACGCGGTCGGGAAGCTCCTGTTTGGTAGCGACTTCCATGACCCGGATCTCGGACCAGTCGGAGCCGGCCTCGCCGCGCGAGACCGCGACATAGCGGTCGTCGTTGGAGGCGCCGATGAGGGAGGCCCGGACCGTGCCGTCGGTCGAGAGAAGGTTGGGATCGAGGAAGACCTCGGGCGTCCCGTCGAGCCCTTTCTGGATGTAGCAGATGGATTGGTTCTGCAGGCCGTCGTTCTTATAAAAGAAATAATATTCCCCGGCCCGGAACGGCGAAGAGTAACGCGGGTAGTTGAAGATCTCGGTCAACCGCACCTTGATCTTGGGCCGGAAAGGGATCTTATTGAGGTAGCGGAAGGTCACGGCGTTCTGGGCCTGGACCCAGTGTTTGACCTCCTCGGCGTTGTCGTCCTCGAGCCAGCGGTAGGGGTCGGCGACTTTAGTCCCGAAGTAATCGTCGACCTGGTCGACCTTTTTCGTCGCCGGGTAGGTAAGCTTGGCCGCACCCTTCTGACAGGCGGCGAAGGCCAGGGCAACGGACAGCAATGCGAACATCAATGCCATTTTTTTCATTTCCTCTCCTTGATGGTGGCTATTTTAAACCGAAATCGATGTCGTCGGGAAGCTCGTTGACGTCGGTCGAAGGGTCGCACGGAAAATGAGCGGCGAGCTGGCGTCCGGCCTCCTCGATCGCCGCGACCAGGCCTTCGGTGAACTCGCCCTTCCGAAAATGCCCGGACATGAGGCCGGCCAGGGATTCCCAAAACTCCTGGCTGACCTTGGTGTGTATGCCCGCGTCCCCGAGGACGGCGAACTTCTTCCGGGCCGGGACGATGAAGAAGAGGATGCCGTTGCGGTCCTTCGTCGCGGTCATCCCCAGCCGGACGAAGGCCTTCTCGGCGACGCGGCGCACACGCCCCCAGAAAAACGGGGCGACGGACACCCGGACTTCGCCCGAGGCCGAACGTTCGGCCGACGTGATGGCCGCTTTGACCCGCTCGACGTCGATCGCCTTCATGAGCTTGCGCCGGCTGTGCACGGTCATCGTCATCCTCCCCTACCACGATCCCGAGGCGCCGCCGCCTCCCGAACGCCCGCCGCCGCCGCCAAAGCGGCCGCCTCCACCTCCCCCGCCCCGGCCTCCGCTCAGGACGCTGATGAAAAGCCAGATGGCCAGCGAGGGATTGGTGATGAGGATGAAAAGGAAGACGAGAACGGCCAGACCGACGAAGATCATGTTGACGATGGATTTGGCGCGGGGCGCGGCGCCGGAGGGCCGCCCCTGTTCATCCGCAGGGGCTTCCCCACCGGCGATATAGCCAAGCAGGGCCGAGACAGCGTTGCTCACGGCCTCGTCCTGACGGCCCGACTGGAAACCCGGGATGAGGATATCGTTGATGACCCGGAAGGCTCGGGCGTCGGGAACTCGGTCCTCGAGGCCGTAGCCGACCTCGATCCGCTCCTTCCGGTCCTCGGCCAGGATGAAGAGGACGAGCCCGTCGTCGAGGCCGCGGCGGCCGACCTTCCACGCCTCGAAAGTCTTAACCGCCCAGTCCTCGAGGACGGTTTCAGTGCCCAGCGTCCGGCCGATGTACACGAGGACCTGGTGTCCCGTCTGCCGTTCGAAACCCTCGAGGCGGGCGTCGAGTGCGGCGACCGTCTGCCGGGAGAGGAAGCCCGCTTCGTCCGTGGCCCAGCGGTCGGGTGCCCGGGGGATCTTGGCCTGGGCCAGGGCGAGTGAAATCGAGAGACACCCGGCCAAAGCCAGGAAAACGAAAGCTCGCCGAAACCCGATGAGGTTCACGATTCAGTCTGCGATCCGCCGGCACGCTTCAGAACTTGACCTTGGGAGCGGTTTCGGCCCCCGCCTGGGCCTTGAAGTAGGGTTTCTCCTTGAACCTGTCGCCGAAAAAGCCGGCGATGAAGACGGCGGGAAACCTCATCCTCCTCGTGTTGAAGGCCTGGGCCGCCTCGTTAAAACGCATCCGTTCCACGGTGATCCTGTTCTCGGTGCCCTCGAGTTGGGCCTGGAGCTCCTTGAAGTTCTCGGTGGCCTTGAGGTCGGGGTACTTTTCCATGACCACGAGAAGCCGCGACAGGGCCGATGACAATCCGTCCTGGGCCTCTTGGAACTTGGCGAGATTGGCGGAGTTGAGGTCGTTGGCCGAGACCTGGACCTGTCCGACCTTGGACCTGGCCTCGGTGACGGCCGTGAACGTGTCCTTCTCGAAGGCGGCCGCGCCCTTGACGGTCTCGACCAGGTTGGGCACGAGGTCGGCCCGGCGCTGGTAGGTGTTTTCCACCTGGCCCCACTGGGCCTGGGCCTTCTGGTCGAGCCCGACGAGCGAGTTATAGGTGCCCGTGACGAACAGAACGACGACGAGGACGCCCAGGAGGATCACCCCGAGGCAGCCGATGGCAAAGTACTTCTTGTTGGCCATTGCGGTCACTCTCCTTTTTTGTCTTCTGACGATCATTTTATCATACGAAGAGCCGACTGCGCCGGTTTTTGATATAATCCGGCCATGAAGAGAATCGCCATCCTGACCAGAGACTGCGGCGGGGTCAACGCCGCCATCAGGGCCGTCGTCCGGACGGCCGCGGCCAGGGGCCTCCTGGTCGACGGGGTCCTGCGCGGCTACGAAGGCCTCATCCGCGGCGATTTCGTGCCCCTCGATCGCCGCTCCGTTTCGAACATCATCGGCCTCGGCGGTACCGTCCTCAAGACGGCCCGGTCGGAGGCGTTCATGGCCGAAGAAGGGCAGAAAATGGCCCTGGCCAACATGCGTTCCCGGGGGATCGACGGACTCGTCGTCATCGGCGGCAACGGCTCCCTCGCCGGCGCCCGCGTCCTGGCCTCGAAATACGGCTTCCCGGTCGTCGGCGTCCCGGCGACCATCGACAACGATGTCCCCGGTGTTGAGGGCTCCATCGGCGCCGATACGGCCGTCAATGTCGCCCTGGACGCCGTCGACAAGATCCGCGACACGGCGACGTCTCTCGAGCGGATCTTCGTCGTCGAGGTCATGGGCCGAAAGTGCGGCTGGATCGCCATGCAGGTCGCCCTGGCCGGCGGCTGTGAGGAGGTTCTCCTTCCGGAGAAGGACGTGCCGCTCGAAGCCCTTTGCGAGGAGATCGTGGCCGGGAGGGCCCGGGGCAAGGCGAGCTGGATCATCGTCGTCGCCGAAGGCCGGGCTTCGGCCTCCAAGGTCGCCGCGGCCGTAACGGCCTCGACGGGACTCGAAACGCGCATCGCCGTCCTCGGCCACATCCAGCGCGGCGGCCGGCCGACCGCCGTCGACCGGATCCTGGCGGCGCGGCTGGGGCACGCCGCCGTCGAAGCCCTCATGGAGGGCCGGACCGGCGGCTGCGTCCATCTCCGGAACGGCCGGG
Organism: uncultured Eubacteriales bacterium; assembly: GCA_964652895.1. Taxonomy (GTDB): domain Bacteria; phylum Acidobacteriota; class Aminicenantia; order Aminicenantales; family Saccharicenantaceae; genus RBG-16-66-30. Next base: position 12,288 of record CAZZCH010000030.1, on the reverse strand, counting down.
TGGAATTCCTGCCGTTCGGGACGGCGGGCGAGGTCAAAGAGATCGATATCGGATCGGACTACCACCTGCTCAAAGTCCTGTCCTGACGAGGCATCCCAAGGCACGAAAAGGACAACACGATGAGATCAGCGAAAAGTGGAATGATCCCGGCGGCCGCCCTGGCGCTCCTCGGTCTGGCCGTCGCTCCCGCCTGCCGGAGCCCGAAATATCCCGAAGGGCTGTACGTCGAGGTCGCGACCAACAAGGGCCTCATCGTTCTCCGGCTCGAATTCGAAAAAACGCCCATGACCGCGGCCAACTTCGTCGGCCTGGCCGAGGGCACGATCGCGAACGCCGCGTCCTCCCCCGGCACGCCCTACTTCGACGGGACCAAATGGCACCGCGTCGTCCCCGGCCACGTCATCCAGTGCGGCATCCCCAAGAGCGACAAGGCCAAAGACCCCGGCTACGAGTTCCCGAACGAGATCGTCCTGCCCGACCTCAACCACGGCCGGGCGGGCATGGTCAACATGGCCAACGGCGGACCGCACACGAACGGGAGTCAATGGTGCATCACCCTCGGCGACCGCTCCTACCTCGACGGCGACTACACGGTCTTCGGCCAAGTCGTCGAAGGGATGGATGTCGTCATGTCCATCGTCATGGCCTTCAACAAGAACGATGGCCATGACGACGAGATCAGGACCGTGAGGATCGTCCGCGTCGGCCAGAAGGCCCGGGCGTTCAAGCCGACAACGGAGTCGTTCAAGGCCATGGTCGAAGAAGCCCGGGCGCGCGTCCTCAAGGCCGCCGCCGAGAAAAAGGCCAGAGAGGACGAATTCATCGTAGCCAATTGGCCCGGGGCCGTCGAAGCGGAGGGCGGCGTCAAATACATCGTCCTGAAGGAAGGGCGGGGTCCGCTTCTGCGCGCCGGCGCAACGCTGAAGGTCGTTTATGCGGGCAAGATGCCGTTTGCCGGCAAATCTTTCGTCAGTACGGCGGAGGAGGGCAAACCGTACTGGGGCGAGATTCCCGAACCGTTCGAGTTCGTCACCGGCACGACGCGCGTCAATCCAGGGTTGGACGCGGCGATGGCCCGGATGAGGAAAGGCGAGAAACGTCTTTTGATCGTCCCGTCGGAGCAGGCTTATAGGACCGGCGGATTCTACGCGAAGCAAAGACCGGGCGAGAAGCGCTTCGTCATCTCCCCCAATACGCTGCTCGTCTACGAGATCGAGGTCCTCGATATAGCCCAGCCGAAAAAGTAGCCGCCAGCCGCGAGGATTTATATTGACAGATGGTTCTGAAATATCATATATTAGACATCTCGCCATGAACTTCTCAGGGAGGTCTTTCATGCATCTATCCAAACGTACAACTCTGGCCCTCGGCGTCATCGCCCTTCTGGTCGGCTTTCTCGCGGCCGCACCCCAGGGCAAGGCGCCGGCCAAGGCTCAAAAGAAAATCGAGAATACCGACACGGCCCAGCGGCTCAAATGGTTCGAGCAACACACGGCCATGAAACAGCAGTCGCCGACGAAGGACCTCAAGTGGCGATTCATCGGCCCCTTCGACCTCGGCGGCCGCTGCACGGACGTCGCCGTGCCGTTCGGCAGCCGGACCGTCTTCTACGCCGGCGCGGCCACGGGCGGCGTCTTCAAGACCGTCAATGCCGGCACGACGTGGGAACCCATCTTCGACGACATGCCGACGCTCTCCATCGGCGACATCGCCGTCGCCGAGTCCGACCCCAACATCGTCTGGGTCGGGACCGGCGAGGCCAACATCTTCCGAGCGTCCGAGCCCGGGATCGGCATCTACAAGTCGACCGACGCGGGCAAGACCTGGAAGAATATGGGGCTCGAAGGGACATACACGATCGCCCGGATCGTCATCCATCCGAAAAATCCCGATATCGTCTATGTCGCGGCCACGGGCCACGAGTGGACGACCAACCCCGACCGGGGCGTCTTCAAGACGGCCGACGGCGGCACGACCTGGCAGAAGGTCCTCTATATCAACGAGAGGGTCGGCGCGAACGACCTCGTCATGGACCCGCAGCAGCCCGACACCCTCTACGCCGCCACCTGGAACCGCATACGCCGGCGCTGGAGCGACCCCGTGCCCGGCGGCGAGGACGGCCTGTACAAGACGACCGACGGCGGCAAGACCTGGACGCCCATCAACAACGGGCTGCCCGACACGAACTTCACCGGCCGCATCGGGATCGACCTCTGCCGGACGAAACCGTCCGTCATCTACGCCTACGTCGACAACCACACGCCCGGCGCTGAGCCCCCGGCAGGAGGCCGAGACTCCTACGGGCGGCCGGCCCAGCGGGGGATCGTCGGCGCCGAGGTCTACCGCTCCGACGACGCGGGCGGGAGCTGGCGCAAGGTCAGCCCGCCGGGAATGGAACGCTTCGGCGGCACCTACGGCTGGGTCTTCGCCCAGATCCGCGTCGATCCCAACACGCCGGAGATGATCTACATCATGGGCCTGGGCCTGTCCAAGTCGACCGACGGCGGCAAGACCTTCCAGAACCTCTACGGAGAAGGGCTCCATGGCGACCACCACGGCCTGTGGATCGACCCCCACGACAGCAACCACCTGATCAACAACAACGACGGCGGCGTCAACATCTCCTACGACGGCGGCAAGAGCTGGAGGGACTTCCACAACGGCATCCCCTGCGTCCAGTTCTACAACGTCTCCTTCGATTTCTCGACGCCATTCTGGGTCTACGGCTCGGTCCAGGACCAAGGGACCTACCGCGGCCTCATCCCTCTCCGGAGGCCCACGACGGGCGCTCCAGCCGGGCGTCGGCGTTTCGGCATGGCCCAGCCCAAGTGGGAGACCGCCCCCGGCGGCGAGGGGACGCTCATCGGCGTCGATCCGACGGATCCCAACACCATCTATTCCTCGTCGTACTACGGCCGCGTCGAGCGGTCCGAGTACAAGGACGGGCAGTGGACGAGCAAGCAGATCTTTCCGAAGGCGGCCCAGGGCGAGCCCGAATACCGCGGCCAATGGCTGGCGGCAAGCATGCTCTCTCCGCACAATCCGCAGGTTGTCTACCACGGATTCCAGTATCTCTTCCGGTCCATGAACAAGGGCGAAACCTGGGAGAAGATCAGCCCCGACCTGACCTACAACAATCCCGCGGAACAGGGCAAGTGGCCCTATGCCATCCCCTTCGCCTCGATCACCGCGGTCGACGAATCCCCGTTCAAGTTCGGCCTGCTCTACGCGGGCACGGACGACGGCCGGGTCTGGGTGACGAAGACGAGCGGCGACAGCTGGACGGAGATCACGGCCGGGCTTCCCTACAACAAGCACGTCTGGAAGGTCGTCGCTTCGAAGTACGACCCGGCCACGGTCTATGTGACGCTCATCGGCCGCCACGACGACGACTTCAACCCCTATATCTTCAAGTCCGTCGACTACGGCAAGACCTGGGTCTCGATCGCCGCGAACATTCCCGGCGGCCCGGTCAACGTCGTCCGCGAAGACCCGAAGAAAAAGGACATCCTCTATGCGGGCACGGACACCGGCGTTTATGTCAGCCAGGACGCGGGCAAGACCTGGAACGTCCTCGGCGGCGGGCTCCCGACAAGCTATGTCTGGGACATCGCCATCCACCCGCGCGACAACGCCATGATCATCGCCACGAACGGCCGGGGAATGTGGATCATCGACGACCTCGCCCCCGTCCAGAACGCGGCAAAATAGGCCGGCCGAACCGGCTCGAACGTCCAAGGGACGTCCGCCTCAAGCGGGCGTCCCTTTTTTATTGTTCGAGTATGATGTCCGCGGCAAGGCTGCCCGTATAGAGGGCCGTGGGAACGCCGCCCAGGAATAATTCGGTCGCCGCGTAGGCGCCGGCGGCAAGGAGGCCGGGCACGGGCGTCCGGACGAGGACCTTTCCGGCAAGCGCGCCGGACGGCCGGGCGGCCCAGGTCCATCCGGCGATAGATCCTTCGTATCTGCCGCCCCAATCCCGGTAGGTCAGGGGCGTGGCCGTCTCCATGACCTCGACGGCGCCGGAGAGCCCGGGAAGGACATGTTCGGCCGTCCGCACCAACTTCAGGGCCAGGTTTTTCTTGAGCTCGGAGTCGAGTTCGGACAGGGGCCGGGAGATGACGACATCGAGAGCCGGCGTCCGGATCTCGAAACCGCTCCGCCGGAATTCGAGGCCCTCCTCGACCCCGACAGCGGCCAGGAAACTCCGGACACGGCCGGGAAAGCCGAAAGACAACGGACCCATGGGAAAGGCATAGCCGCCCCTGCGGAAAAGATAGCTCGTTCCGCCGGGCAGGGCCTTTTTGTCGAGGACGCGAACGCGCAGCCCCGCGCCGGCCAGCTTGGCCGCCGCCATGAGCCCGCCGAGGCCCGCTCCGATCACGATGACGTCGTACATCACGGCCTCATCTTAGCCCAAAACCGTGAACACAGAAAAGAGGGACTGTCCCCTTCGCAGGGGACAGTCCCTCTTTTTTTGGCGGGGAGAGGGTGCTACAATGCCCGCATGGCCAACGTCGTCGGCATCATCATGGCCGGAGGGCAAGGAAGCCGGCTTTATCCGCTGACCAAGGTCCGGAGCAAGCCGGCCGTGCCCATCGCCGGCCGCTTCCGGCTCATCGACATCTCGATCTCGAACTGCATCCATTCGAACGTCCGCAGCATCTTCGTGCTGACCCAGTTCGCCAGCGAATCCCTCCACCGCCACATTTTCACGACCTACCGCTTCGACAATTTTCATCGCGATTTCATCACCCTCCTCTCGGCCCAGCAGACCCTCGAAAACAGGAACTGGTACCAGGGCACGGCCGACGCCGTCCGGCAGAACCTGACCTTCGTCAAAGACGCCGCCGCGCATGTCCTCGTCCTCGCCGGCGACCAACTCTACCGGATGGACTACCGGAAGTTCCAGGAGTCCCACGAGGCCAGCGGCGCCGATATCAGCATCGCCGTCACCCCCGTCCGGACGGAGCAAGTACCGGAATTCGGCGTCATGAAGGTCAACAGCCGGGGCCGGATCACCGAGTTCTCCGAGAAGCCCAAGGCCGCCACCGACGTCGACCGGATGAGGGTCCCGGAGGATATCTTCAAGAAGTTCAGCGTCGCCGCCGAGGGCCGGACGCACCTCGCCTCGATGGGCGTCTACCTCTTCAACCAGAATGTCCTCCGCGACCTGCTCGCCCACACCGACTACAAGGATTTCGGCCGTGAGGCCATTCCCCACGCGATCGGCGAGCGCCGGGTCTTCGGTCACTTCTTCGACGGCTATTGGGAGGACATCGGGACCATCCCGAGTTTTTTCAACGCCCACATGGATCTGACCCGACCCCTGCCGAAGTTCGACTTCTACGACGAGGACAAGCCCATTTTCACCCACGCCCGCTTCCTCCCCGGTTCCAAGATCCTCGCCTCCGAAGTCGAGAACGCCATCCTCTGCGAAGGGAGCATCGTCAACCGCTCCAGGATCCGGGATTCCATCGTCGGCATCCGGTCACGCATCGGCGACAACTGCCGCCTCGAGCGGACCGTGATCATGGGCGCGGATTATTTCGAATCGCGGGAGGACCAGGCCCGGAACAGGGAGAACGGGATTCCCGACGTCGGGATCGGCCGTGACTGCGAGATCCACAACGCCATCGTCGACAAGAACGCCCGGATCGGCCACGGCGTCAGGCTGGTTAACCGGAACGGGACGGCCAACGAATCCGCCGAGAATTACGTCATCGTCGACGGCATCATCGTCGTCCCGAAAAGCGCCGTCATCCCCGACGGCACGATCATATAAACCCCTTTTATTCAAAGCCCTGTGAGATGAAGAAACACGGATTCGAGGTCCGGCGCCGTCCGGGCTGACCGAAGAAGGCGCCACTCCTTGATTCCGGCATGGGCGATGGCCGTTCCCCTGCGGAGGACGATGAAGCCATCGGCGATCCGCTCCATCTCGGCCAGCATATGAGAGCTCAGAAGAAGGGTCGTCCCGGCGTCTCTCAGCTCGAGGAAGAGGTTCCGGACACACTTGATCGATGGCGGGTCGAGGGCGGCAAAGGGCTCGTCGACAACGAGGAGGTCCGGCCTGACGATGAGGTTCTGAAGATAGGCGAACTTCTTGGCGTTCCCGGCCGAGTACGAGCCGGGGCGGCGCCGGAGGAGGGCCGGATCGAAGAGGAGGTCTCCCGCGACCGCCAGGATGCGCGCCCCTGGCTCCTTCCCGTTCCCGTTCGCCTGTCCGTCGGATAGCCCCAGGATCGTCCGCCCGTCGAGCCAGGTGAAATAGACCGGTCTATCGGGCACGTATCCGACACGGCCGGGAGCAACGATGACGGTCCCCGAGTCGGGCCTGAGGAACCCAAGGAGGATCTTGATCGTGGTCGTCTTGCCAGCGCCGTTCTCGCCGAGCATGGCCGTGATCGTCCCTTTCCGGATCTTGAAGCTGACGTCCCGCAGGGCCTGGACCGGACCGAATCTTTTGGACAGCCGATGAGCTTCGATCATGTTCGTCTCCTATTTGTCGAGTTCGAGCGCCCGGACCAGCCGGTACTGGACGAAAAGCAATAGGGCGAGCCCCGCCAGGATCTCGGCCCCGAACGCGGCCAGCCGGCCGGATACAACCAGGTTGGGCAGGACGGCGACGAGCCCGCCGAAGAGGAGCTTGGAGCCGACGCCGGGAAAGCGGCCCGAGGCCGCGTAGTCGAGGAAACCCGTACGCGAAGTGGCCGAGAAGAGGAGCCCAACCAAGGCGGCCGATTGGGCCAGGAGCAGAACCATCGTATTCGAGCCGGCCCTGAGGAAATAGCTCAGGGTTCCAGCTAGACCGATATAATAAAACCCGGCCAGGAGGCCCATCCCGAATTGGGCGGCGTGGACGGGCCTGAATTCGCCCAGGGCCAATCCCCAGGCCGAAAACAGGGCGAAAAGCAGAAGGACGTAGGCCCCGCCGGCCCCGGCCAGGACGAAGTTCTTCGCCCATAAAAAGCGCCTGAATTTCCCCCCGAGGAAGAGGACGTTTTCAAGGGCCCCACCGTCGATATCCGAGCGGACCATGTCCTGAGCGGCGATAAGAAACACATGGGGAAAAAGAAAAAAGAAGAACTTCGCCGCTGTTTCGTAGGAGTCGCCGAGGCCGATCCAGACGATGACCGCAGGGAAGGCCAGGCAGGAGGCCAAGGTCAGCGGCGACGCGATGAGCCGGCGCCGGGTGACCTGCCAGGTTAGCGGGAAAAGAGCCGTGTCAAGCATCGTTTCAATTCCTCCCGACGGCTATCGGGTTGACCATAGGGATCGTCCCGGTAGACCGCCTCCGTCCCGATCAGCAGGGCCTTGAAAGGGACGGCGTCCACCTTGTACTTCTTGAAAAGGACCTTCCGCCTGTCCAGGACGACGGGCAGAGTCCAGGCGTACTTCTCGAGAAAAGCCTGAAGGTCATCCCTCAGCCCGGAAAAGACGCCGACCACGGACACGGGCCAGTCGCCCTTATCGACGAGGTATCTCGACTCGAAGAGGTCGTCATAGCAGATCGAACAATCCGTCGAGAAGAAGACGAGAAGGACCGGGCCGGACGAGCCCCGGGACGCCTCTTCGAGCGAGGCGCAGATGCGGGTCTCGACGGCGTCCCGAGCCGCACCCATCGCGCCTCCGGCGAGAGCCGCGGCGAGAGCGAAGGGGAGCCATACACGTTTCATCGCACGACCTCAAAGATCCTCAGCCCACCGTCATCGTCGACGGCATAGATCCGCCTTCCCTCGACGACGAAACGGTGGACGGGACACGGCAGTTCAATGGAAGCGGTCAGGCGGCCCTCCCGGTCGACGACGGACAGGAGCCGGCCCGGCCCGAGGTCCTTCCCCTCCACGGGCGCGGGCGCGGATATATAGAAAAATCCCCGGTCCCAGGCCGCGGCCCAGCAAAAACCGAGGAGGCGCTTTTTCGGTCCCCGGAAGGGCATGTCCAACGGCTGGAAAGCGTGGCGCTCGTCGACGAGGATCTTCCCGGCGAGGGCCCCCGAGGCCGTGAAATGGAGGATGCTCCGCTCGCCGCTCCGGAAGACGACGAAAAAATCCCCGCCCTCGCCCGGGCAGACGAGGATCATATTGACGAAGGCGTCGAACACGGGGTCGGAGGATGTCCGGGCCTCGAGCCCTTCCCAGAGGAGGCGGCCGCCGAAATCGTAGAGGTGGAGCATTTTTTCTGCCGCCGTCCGGCCGGTCGGGCTGCTCGTGACCAGGAGCGTTTCGCCGGTAAGGGCCAAGACCTTGTCCGGCGCGAAGGGTGTCGAAAATCCCCCGCAGGGCTCCCCCGCCCGGTCGAAGGCTTGGACCCTGGCGTTGAATTTATCCGCGACATAGAGCCGCCCGCCGATGACGGACACGCCGGACGGGAAAGAGAGCTCGCCCGGGCCGCGGCCTTTCCGGCCGACAGCCCTGTGGAATTCCCCGTCCTTCGAAAAAATCTTGACCGCGCAGTCCTGAGCATCGACGATGTAGAGATGATCGGCGTCGAGGGCCAGGGCGATGGGCCGCCCGAGACAGGCCTCGTCTGCATCGTTGACCGGTAGGACGACCTCGACCGCCTTCCATTTCCCGACGCCGGGTCTTTCTACCGCCCGGGCCGCCGTAGAGACGGCTAGTGAGACGCCGAGGACCGCCATGATCAAGCGTCCTTTTCTTCTCATTCCTTTCTTTCCTCTTCTTTCCTCCCAGGGGAAAAAAACGAGGGCCCTCGAAGCCGAGGGCCCCCTTCGTCTCCGTCACAGGCTCAAGGCGCACTTGCCGAGCGCGATGTCGCAAACCGTCAGGATGAGCATGACCTTGTACCAGGGAGCGTCCAGGTTGAGGGCGTTCACCCGGCAATCCAGGTGGTCTTTGTAGCACTCATTGACATGGTGCGCGGCAAGGGACGTGGGAAAAAAAAGAGCCGCTGAGACGAAAACGAGTCCGGCCAGGACTAAGACTGCCAGCTTTTTCATCGGTATCTCCTTTCGCCCTCTCCAGAGCAAACGGCGTGCCAGCGGCGAGGAACTCGGAGCGCAGTCCAAGCCTTTGATAAAATTCAGGATGGGATAGGACTCCGAAAGTCGCAGGAAAGACGAGTTGACATCGGACGGGGATGCGCGCCGTGGCGCGTCGCTCGTTATTGACGATCGGCAAGAAACCCGGGCCGGCTATCAGGCCGGGACCGAGCTCATTTCATCATGGGGATCTTGATGCCGTTCTTTTTCGCGCAGGCGATGGCGTCCGGGTATCCGGCATCGGCGTGGCGGGCGACGCCCAAACCCGGGTCGACCGTCAGGACGCGCTCCAGCCGGCGGCCCATCATGGGCGTGCCGTCGGCGACGATGACCATGCCGGCGTGGAGAGATAGGCCGATGCCCACGCCGCCGCCGTGATGGACCGACACCCAGGAGGCGCCGCTGACCGCGTTGAGCAGGGCGTTGAGGACCGGCCAGTCGGCGATGGCGTCCGAGCCGTCCCGCATGTTCTCGGTCTCGCGGTTCGGCGAGGCGACCGACCCCGTGTCCAGATGGTCGCGTCCGATGACGACGGGCGCGGCCGTCTTTCCCTTCTTCACCATGTGGTTGATGACGGCGCCGAAGCGGGCCCGCTCGCCGTAACCGAGCCAGCAAATGCGGGACGGCAAGCCCTGGAACTTGACCTGGCGGCGAGCCTTGCTGATCCAGCGGGCCAGGGCTTCATCCTCCGGGAATTCCCTGAGGACGGCCTCGTCCGTGGCGTAGATGTCCCCCGGTTTCCCCGAGAGCGCCGCCCAGCGGAAGGGCCCCTTGCCGAGGCAGAAGAGGGGCCGGATGTATTCCGGGACGAAGCCGGGGATGTCGAAGGCCCGTTCGACCCCCGCTTTGCGGGCCTGGCCGCGGATATTGTTGCCGTAATCGAAGGCCTTCGCCCCTCTTTTCCGGAGCTCGAGCATGGCCTCGACGTGAGCGGCCATCGAGGCGTAGGACCGCCGGATGTAGTCGGCCGGGTCCTTGACCCGGAGGGCCAGCGCGTCCTCATAGGCGAGACCGTGGGGCACATAGCCGTTGAGCTCGTCGTGGGCCGAAGTCTGGTCGGTCAGGATGTCCGGCGTGATGCCCCGGCGGACGAACTCCGGCAGGACGTCGGCGGCGTTCCCGAGGAGTGCGATCGAAAGCGGCTCCTCCTTCTTCATGGCCTCCCGGGCCAGGCGCAGGGCCTCGTCCAGACTTTCGGTCATGACGTCGACGTACTTCGTGTCGAGGCGCCTCTCGATGCGACGGGGATCGACCTCGACGACGATGGCCACGCCGTCGTTCATGGTCACGGCCAGGGGCTGGGCCCCGCCCATCCCGCCCAAGCCGGCGGTCAGCGTGAGCCGGCCCTTGAGCGAGCCGCCGAAATGCTTCCGGGCGACCGCGGCCAGTGTCTCGTAGGTCCCCTGAAGGATGCCCTGGGTCCCGATGTAGATCCAGCTCCCGGCCGTCATCTGCCCGTACATGGTCAGCCCAAGCGCTTCGAGGCGGCGGAACTCATCCCAGGTCGCCCATTGGGGCACGATCAGGGCGTTGGCGATCAGGACCCGGGGCGCCTCGGGGTGGGTCCTGAAGACGGCCACGGGTTTGCCCGACTGGACGATGAGCGTCTCGTCGTTCTCCAGCTTCTTGAGGCTGGCCACGATGGCCCGGTAGGCCTCCCAGTTCCGGGCGGCCTTGCCGGTGCCCCCGTAGACGATGAGCTCTCCGGGCTTTTCGGCGACCTGCGGGTCCAAATTGTTCATGAGCATCCGCAAAGCCCCCTCCTGGGACCAGCCTTTGGTCGTCAAGCGGGAGCCCCTGGGAGCCCGGATGGAGGTGATAGGTTCGCTGTTCTTCCGCGTCATTTCTCGTCTCCTCAAATATGTTCCGCCCCTGGAATATACCATACCCCGGGACCGCTTTTCAAAAGCTGTCCCGGCCCCTCCGGCCAGGCCGATCCCGGGGAAAAATAATGATTGACGAAGGCCGGACAACTGATGTAAATTATCTTCAGGAAGCGAAGAGCTCTTAGCTCTTTTTATTAGGTCTGGGCCAAGGTTTCGTGCGAAGAGGAAAGGACTGATGTCGCTGGCGAATTCCTGAAGCGACAAGGGCTATGATCCAAAAGCGCATCCTCGTTGTCAACCCGTTGTCCGAGGAAGTCGACCGCCTGGCCCGGCTGGCCCAAAAGTACGGCTCCGCCCTCTCTGAAACCAATCCCGAGGCGGCCATGGCCACGCTCGCCGAGGGAGAGTTCGCCGTGGTGGTCCTCGACGTCGCCTTCGCGGGGCCGACGGCTCTTCAAGCCATGATCCATCCCCCGGTCGGAGTCCTCCTGACCGGCGCCAACGATGAACTCCTCGCCAAGGCCGCCGACGAATGGCCGCCGGGCGTCGACGTTGACGTCTGCCCGATCTCTCCGGAAAATCCTCGCGAGCTGGCTTTCCTCCGAGCCTTGGGGCGGTCGGTCGAACACGCCCAGCTGAAGGCGGAGGCGGCCGCCCTCCGCCTGTCCCTCGGCCTCCAGGAGGCCAAGGTCAAGGACGTCCTCGCCGAGATCCACGAGATCAAGGGCCTGCTCCACACGGGTTTCCTCCGCGAAGTCGAAAAGCGCATCGCCATCGAGGCCCGATATATCGGGTCCCAGCAGGAGCGCCAGAAGGTCGAGAGCATCCTGCGGAAGATCTACGGCGCGGACGACGTCAGCAGCCTCCTCGACATCGTGCCCGAGATCCGGGACATCGTCCAGGCGGAGAGCGTCACGGTCTACATCCTGGAGGAAAGCGAGGCCATCGGCCCCTACTTGAAGCCCCTCGTCTGGGACAACGCCTTCCTGGCCCACTCCGACTTCTCCAAATACATCGCCCCGCTCGAGTCCCAGGATTTCGCCGCCTCGGTCGCCCGGTTCGGCCACGGCGTCAGCGTCGCCGGCCTGGCCTTCGACAGGCGCCTGAGCAAGCGCTACACGTCCTTCCTCAAGGCCCCGTTAATGAACCTGCTCGGCGTGCCCATCATGCACGGCCGCAAGGTCATCGGCGTCCTCGAGGTCTACAACAAAACGGCCGGCGGGAAGGCGACCCCCGAGGGCTTTTCCCGGGAAGACCAGCAGATCCTCCGCGGCCTTTCCGAGCACATGGCCATCGCCATGGCCAAGCTCAACCTCATCCAGTTCGACCCCCTGACCGGGCTCCTCAGGCCCGAACCGTTCTTCGAAAAAGTCCTCCAAAAGGTCAACGCCCTGAGCAAGCGGCGCCGCGAAGAGGGCGCCATGGCCCTGGTCATGGGCGATGTGGACTGGTTCAAAG
>CAZZCH010000029.1:0-34744 GCA_964652895.1 uncultured Eubacteriales bacterium | reverse complement strand
TAAATCAACATGTTGAGGAGGAAACAGCTTTTTTTATGCATAATTCAGGCTAAGAGGCCCTGTTTAGTATATTTTTAATTTTGTGGAGGGGATTCACTTTGATGCCGGATCGTGCAACTCGGCCTGGAAATCGAACCGGAAGAGGAGATGAATTAGACAAGACCATTCATGACCTACCTCGAAGGCAGTTTTAGAAGGAAGGGAAATGAGAAGAAATAAGCATATGACGTGGGGAATTATTATTGGAGCAGTTCTTGGCATTATCCTCGGTTTGATTTTCAATAAGTTAGGAATATATTTGGGCATAGGAGCGGGGGTGGGAATGCTAATCGGAGTTATCGTTGATTCGGCAACTCGGCCTGGCGCTTGAGCCGAGGGAAGAAGAGAATCAATGCCGGACCCTTTTTAAGCCCGGGCCATTATATGCGTCCCGACAAGAGAATCACCCGGAGACGGTTCATCCGGGAAGCGGGCGGAACGGCGGCCCTCGCGGCTTTCGGGGGAATCGGCATCGGGTCGAGGAAGCCCGGAGTCGTTGAAGCTTCCCCGAACCTAGTTGTCGTCTACCCCGACCAGATGAGGGGCCAGGCGATGGGCTTTATGGGACAGGAACCCGTCCTCACCCCCGTTCTCGACGGATTCTCCCGGGAAAGCGTCGTGTTCACCGAAGCCGTCTCGAACTATCCCGTCTGCAGCCCCAGCCGGGCGATGCTCTTGACCATGAAGTATCCGCACCGGAACAGGGTCCTCGGCAACTGCAACAGCGAGAGCGCACCGCACGGGTATGAGCTGAGGACGGACGAAGTGTGCTGGTCGGATGTCCTCAAGGCCAAGGGGTACAGCCTGGGCTATATCGGCAAGTGGCACCTCGACTCTCCTCATAAACCCTATGTCAAGACAAGCAACAACACGGAAGATTTCGCCTGGAACGAATGGACGCATCCCGACCGGCGCCACGGCTTCGATTTCTGGTACGCCTACGGCACGTACGACCAGCATCTCCGGCCCTTCTACTGGACGACAAAGGCTTCCCGCGACGAGGGACGGTTCGTCGACGAGTGGGGACCCATCCATGAGGCGAAGATGGCCGTCCGATACATCCGGAACGAGGATGGGAAATTTCGCGATCCGGAGAAGCCCTTCGCCCTTTTCGTGGCTATGAATCCTCCTCATATGCCCTACAGCCAGGTCCCGCCAGATTACCTTGAGCGTTATGAAGACATGCCTTTGGACCGGCTCACCCGCCGGCCCAATATCCCTCCGGCCAACGAGAAGTGGGGCGAATATTACCGCGACAACATCCGGGGCTATTACGCGATGATCAGCGGCGTTGACGAGCAGTTCGGCCGGATCTTGGCCGCCCTCGAGGAAACGGACTTGAAAGACAACACGATCGTCGTCTTTCATTCCGATCACGGCAACTGTCTGGGGATCCATGGCGAGATCTCCAAGAACAACCCCTACGAGGAGTCGATGCGTGTCCCCCTGCTCGTGCGCTGGCCGGGAAGGTTCAGGCCGCGCCGGGAAAACCTCCTCGTCTCCACCCCGGACATCGGCCCGACGCTTCTCGAGGCGATGGGACTCCGGGCCGCGATCCCCACACACGTCCAGGGGACAAGCTATGCCGTGGATCTTCTCGGCGGCAAGGGCTCCCGGCCTTCCTCCCAGCTTTACGTCTGGACGCCCGTTGGAAAGCCGGGCTGGGGGAAGCGCGGCGTCCGGACCCTGGGCCATACTCTGGTCATGACCTGCCTGGAGAACAGCCCCCCCGAGGTCGTCCTCTTCGACCGTATCCGCGATCCTTACCAGACGAAGAATTTCGCCCAAGAGGGCTACGAGACCGTCCGCCGGCTCAAGCGGGACGAACTCATTCCCTGGCTGGAAAAGACCCGGGATCCCTGGATCGAAAACCTGGCCGGATAAGGGATCAAGCCTCCCCGGTTCGCGTTTCTGCCTGTCCTAAGGGAAAAACGCGGGGCTCGGATCTTCCTTATCCGTTTGTGCCGCGAAATAGGCAAAGAATCTCGCGGATTTATTGTCTAACGGATAAACAAGATGGCGAAATCCGCAAACGTCCTTGCATGTGAAAGAAAATGCTTGTGTTTCTCGTCTAAAAGGACGAAATTGGCAGACGGCCCGAGATGGCAACCTTGAATATGATTAAGGCGCGACCATGATATCCATCCGCGAGCTCACCCACCGCTACGCCGGGAACACGACCGCCCTCCAAGACGTCGATCTCGATATCGAGAACGGGATGTTCGGACTTCTCGGACCCAACGGAGCGGGGAAGACCACCCTCATGAAGATCCTGGTGACCCTCCTCAAGCCGACGACCGGCCGGATTTCCGTCGACGGCCTGGACCTGACAAAGGACAGAAAGACGATTCGGCGCATCACCGGCTACCTTCCTCAAGAGTTTTCCACGTTCTCGAGGCTTTCGGCCTGGGAGTTCCTGGATTATATCGGCAGACTGAGGGGGATCCGGCCCAAGCGCCGGCGCCGAGAGCTCGTCGAGAAAGCCCTCGAAGACGTCGGCCTCTACGAGGCGCGCGACCGCAAAGCGGGAAAGCTATCGGGCGGCATGAAACGCCGGCTGGGCATCGCCCAGACCCTTCTTAACGAGCCCCGGATCATGGTCATCGACGAGCCGACGGCGGGCCTCGATCCCGAGGAGCGGGTCCGCTTCCGTAATCTCCTCACCGACCTCTCCGCCCAGGAAAAAGTCATCCTCCTCTCGACCCACATCGTGGGCGACATCTCTTCGACGTGCTCCCGGATCGCCCTTTTAAAGGAGGGGAGGGTCGTCTTCAACGGCCCGCCCGAGGACCTCGCGGCCAAAGCCCGGGGCAAAGTCTGGCGGGTCAACGTCGCCTCGCCGTACCTGGATTCCGTCAAGCTGAAATATCCGGTGATATCCTCCGTCCCCTCGGATGACGGATACCAGATCCGTCTCGTTGCCGAACGCTACGAGGAAGGCCCCGCGGAGGCGGTCGAGCCCAACCTCGAGGACGCCTACGTCGATTTCATGGGAACAGACGACGGGCAGGGGCACGGTTTGTAGGTTTCCCCGGGGGGGGGGAGAGGAGCCAGGGCATGCACGCATCACAAACAGTCTCCAGCATCGCCAGGTACGAAGCCAAGCTCCTCCTCCGCTCCTGGGGTTTCAGGATTTTTTCGGGCCTGGCCGTCGCCGTCCTCGCGCTAACCGTCATCGCCATCGTCCTTCCGACATATTCCGCCTTCTATTTCAGTCGGGCCCTCTCGGGAGCTCTTCCCGTCGTCGTCATGAAGCTCCTCAACGTCTTGCAAGGCATCATGGCGGTCTTTCTGGCCTCGGAGTTTCTGAAGCGCGACAGAAGGCTCGACACGTCTCAGGTCGTCTTCTCCCAGTCCTTCTCGAACGGGCAGTACATCTTCGGAAAATTCCTTGGGATCTTCGCCGCGTTCCTGCTCCTCACCGCCACCGTATTCCTCGTCACGGCCGTCATCCACGTTTTCTTCGCCCGGACGCCCTCGAGCGTGGCCGCCTACCTCCTCGCCCTTGGGATCATCGGAGTGCCGACCCTGGTGTTCATGATCGGCCTGACGATTTTCCTGGGGACCCTCATCCGTAACCAAGCCGTCGTCTATCTCCTGGGCCTGTCCACGGTCATGCTCTCGCTCGTCGTCGTCGGTCCCCGTTTTTCTTTCGTCTTCGACCTCTTCGCATTCCATATGCCGATATTCCGCTCGGAATTCATCGGCTTGGGAAATCTCTCCCAGGTCCTGCTTCTTCGGGGCGGGTATCTGGCGATGGGACTGGCCCTCGTCTTGGGTTCGTCGCTTCTCATGAAGAGGCTTAGCCAGGCCCCGGGATGGAACCGGATTATCGGCGCCCTCACCCTGGTTCTCGCCGCCGCGGCGACCGTCTTCGGCGTCGTCTATTTCGAGGGGATCAAGGGAGCCAGGACTTTTCGTCAGGAACTCAAGTCGGAAAGCCGAAAGCACTCCGGAGAGGCCCCGTTCGCCCTCGAGACCTGCGACATCCGGCTGAAGCACGAGGGAAACTCCATTTCGGCGGAGGCCGATCTCATTCTTGTCAATGACGGCGGCCAAGGCCAGGAGTCCATCGTCCTCAGCCTCAATCCGGGCCTCGAGATCAGTGGCATCCGGGGAGATTCCGGGCCGCTCTCCTACTTGAGAACGCGTCACCTCATCGAGATCGATGCTCCCGAGCCCGTTCCCCCCGGCGGCAAAATTCGGGTCTCGATTTCGTACAGGGGGGGGATCGACGAACGGTACTGCTATCTCGACGTAGGTGCAGACAAACTCGAAACACCCCTTAAAATCTGGCTCCTTACGATTCCCAAGCGCTACGCGGTCGTCAGTCCCGATTTTGTCCACCTGACTCCCGAATGCGGCTGGTATCCCCGTCCCGGCATTCCTCAATCCGTCCTTTTCCCCGATCGGGTGAAACAGGATTTCAGCCGCTTCAGCCTGGTTGTCGAGGCCCGGGGAAACCTGACCGCCGTGTCCCAGGGAATCCCGAAGGAGAGCGGTGAGGCGGAGAAAACCTGGAATTTTCAGCCGGGGACGCCTCTTCCCCAGATCTCCCTGACCCTGGGCCGGTACGAAATAAAATCCCTCGTAGTCGACGGGATCAGCTATTCGCTTCTCCTCCTCGAAGGGCACGACCGCTTCACCCCGAAATTCAATGAACTCGGCCCCGATTTGCCCGGTCTCATCAAGACTATCCGGGACACTTATGAGGTCGGGCTCGGCCTGACCTATCCCTACGAGAAGCTTTCCCTCGTGGAAGTCCCGCTTCAGGTCGTCGCCTACGACCGTCTCTGGACGACGGCCCAGGAGAGCGTCCAGCCCCAGCTCGTCTTTCTCCCGGAAATGGGAGTCTTGAATCCGGGCGCCGAATTCAGGGCGGGGCGCGGTCCCGGCCAGGGTCCGATGGCCGGGATGGCCGCCGCGGCCGGCCGGCAGGCTGGGAGGGAGATCAGCCCCAAGGTCATCCAGCGTCAAATTTTCAACCGTTTCGTCCAATCCAACTTGATCGGAACCCAAAACATGGCGGCCGGACCGCTTCAACAACGGGGCCTCCTCGGCATCCGGGTGGAGTCGAATTCGGAAGCGCGCTTCGGAATCTTTCCCAATTTTCTGACTTTCACGACCTCCGTGGACACGCCCGAGTGGCCCCTTCTGGGCTATGCCTTCGAAACCTACGTCAAGGAGCAGATGGCTCCCCAGGCCCAGGCGGCCACGCGGGCCATGGTCCAAGGCATGTTGGGCCAGGAAGGAACGAACGCCTATCTTCTCGACCATTCCCTGGCCGAGGTCCTCGCGGATCCTCGTCCCGGCTCGCTTCCCGTGTCCTCTATCCTCCAAGAGAAGACCAAATACCTGGTCCTTCTCATCCGGTCCAAGCTCGGCGCCGCGGATTTCGACGAGCGTCTGGCCGGGTTGTTCAAAGCCCACCGATTCCAGCCGATCCGCCGAGAGGATGTTTCCGGGTGGATCGCGGAGATGGGCTCGCTCGACCTGGAGAGCACCATCAAAACCTGGTCCGAAGTCAAAGGGTTGCCGGGCTTTCTCATCGAAGATGTCCAGGGCTATCCGGTCGTCGACGGCGAAAGGACCCGTTTCCAAATCAAATTCCGAGTCACCAACCCGACCGACCTCGAAGGCGTCCTCCTCCTCAACTTCGTCACCCGGGGCGCCATGTCCGATAGAGGGGGAGGCGGAGCGACCGGAGAGGACCGGGCCTTTCATGTCCCGCCCCGGACCGTCGAGGACGTGAACGTCATTCTCGATCAAGTCGCTTTTCTGGCGACAGTGGACACGGCTCTGTCCAGGAATCTCCCCTCCGTCTTCAACCTTTCTTTTACGAACAGGACCGCCCCGCCTGGCGCCCTTCCTGTCGAGGGGGAGACGGCTCGCCCCTACGTCCCCGCCGAACGGGGGGCGGGCGGCGAGTATATCGTCGACAACGCGGATCCGGGCTTCGAACAACCGGCTCCGGGGAAGGCCAATTGGCTCCGCCGCTTTGTCCGCGAGATCTTTGTCTCCGGAGACGCGGGTGACGACCCCGCTGCCATCCCCGCGCTCGTCAGGCCTCCGGACGAGTGGGAGCCTTTGATCATGCAGAATTTCTTTGGGGGTTTCGTCCGTTCGGCTCTCTTGATCAAATCCGGCTCGGGATCGAGCCGCGTCACCTGGACCGCCGACATCAAGGAACCGGGTAATTACGACATCTTTTTTTATAATGAGGGATTCGGAGGGGGCATGGGCCGGGGCGATTTCGGCAGGATGGCCGGAGGGGGGGGAATGCCCGGAGGTGGCGTCCGGGGCGGAGTGGCGGGCGGTGTCGCCGGCGGACAGCAGCAGGGTCCCGGCCAAATGCGCGGCCGGATGAGACCGGGCGAGCGGCACTTCATCGTCCATCACGAGGACGGGACCGAGGAAGTCGTGGTCGACCTCGACAATGCTCCCGCCGGATGGAACCTGCTTGGCGAATTCCGTCTCGTCGCGGGCAAGAACACCGTCGAACTGACAGATAAGAGCGAGGCACGTTTCGTCATCGCGGACGCCGTGAAGTGGGTCCGCAAGAACAGATAGCCCGGCCCGGCCCGGAGCCCTTACCTGAGGAGCGCGGATGATGAGAACAGAGGCATTCCCGAAAAGCCCGTCACGGATGGTGAGGTTGGCGACCGGAGCGGTGCTGGCCGCCAGCCTGGTTCTTTTTCCTGGCCTTCTTTGCCCGGCAACGGAATACTTGACCCTGGATAAGGCTCTGGAGTACGCCTTCCGCAACAGCCCCTCCATCCAGGAAGCCTCGTTTAGACTGGAGACGAGCCAGCAGAATCTCATGGCCCAGCAAGCCGGCCTCAAGTCCCAGTTCAATTTGACTCTAACTCCCCTCAGTATCTCCAATACGAGAAACTTCAACGACCTGACATCGAGCTATTTCTATCAGACCCTGGCCAAGTCCGAAGCCCGCTTCTCCATCACCCAGCCCATCAAATGGACGGACGGGACCATCACCCTGTCCGATCGGTTCAATTGGCAGGAGGCTTCGAGCACCTACACGGGAGGCGACAAGACCAGGACGTTCAACAACTCCCTGACCCTCCGGCTCAACCAACCGCTCTTCACCTACAACCGGACCAAGATGAATCTCGAGGAGCTGAAACTCTCCCTGGAAAACGCCACGCTCAACCACGCCATCCAGAAGCTGGCAATCGAAAGACAGGTCACCCAACAGTTCCTCAATCTCTTTTACCTCCGGGAAGGGGTCAAGATCGCGGAGGAGGAATACAAGAACGCCGGAGAGAGCTTCGCGATCATCGAGAGCAAGGTCCAGGCCGGGATCTCTGCCCGGGGGGAGCTCTACCAGGCCGATTTGACCCAGTCCAACAGCCTGGCCTCCCTCGAGAACAAGCAGATCCAGTTCGAAAACGCCCTGGACCAATTCAAGATCCTCATCGGGCTACCTCTCAACGAGGACATCGAGGCCGTGGCCGACATCCGCAAGAGCATCGTCGCCGTGGACCTGGCTAAAGCCATAGGAAACGGACTGGAATACCGGATGGAGCTCCGCCAATCGGAAATCTCCATCCGCAACGCCTTGAACGACCTCATCGTCGCCGGCTCCCTCAACGAATTCAAGGCCTCCGTGGACATGACCCTGGGCCTCACGGGAGTCAACGAGGCCCTGAAGAACATCTATGATGCCCCCGATGTCGACAAGCTCGTCGCGGTCACGCTCAACATCCCGATCTTCGACTGGGGACAAAAAAAACATGTTTTGGCCGCCAGCCGGGCCCAAGTGGACATCCAAAAGCTCTCGGCCTCCGAAGAGGAAAAGCAGATCGAGGTCGATATCCGCCAGGCCCACCGCAACCTCCAGAACCAGGAGCGCCAGATCGAGATCGCCGAAAAAAACATCACAAACGCCCAGCTGACCTACGACATCAATCTCCTGCGTTACAAAAACGGGGACCTTTCGTCGAAGGACATGGAATACTACCAGCTCCAGCTCTCCCAGCAGAAGCTCAACGAGGTTTCCGCCCTCATCAATTATAAACTTGCGCTCCTTGATATCAAGATCCGGTCGCTCTGGGATTTCGAGCGCGACATGGCAGTTAAGGACATCCTCTAGGAGGACACCCGTGAAAAATGTAAAAATCTTCGTCCTGATCCTAGCCGCCCTGGCCGTGCTCTCGGCCTGCAAGGAGGAGAGCCTCAGCGTGGACACCGAAACGACGATCCCTGTCCGGACCGCCGAGCTCATCCCGAAGTCCATCCGGGAATACGTGACGGCCACGGGCACGGCCTTCGCCATCCAGGAGATGGAGCTCAAGACCGAGCAGGCCGGCCGCTACACGCTCAAGGTCAATCCCCGGACAGGCGCTTCCTACCGGATGAACGACCTCGTCAAAAAGGGCGACGTCCTCGTCTCGCTCGAAAACCCCGAGTTCGTCAACCAGGTCGCCTTCGACGCCAAAAAGCTCCAGCGCGACTCCGCCGAGAGAGAATACACCAAGCAGCAGAGCGTCTATGAGAAAGGCGGGATCACCCTCAAGGAGCTGACCGACGCGGAACGGTCCTTCATCGACTCCAAGTACAGCTTCGACAACGCCGTGCTCTCCCTGAAGAAGCTCGAGGTCACGGCCCCGTTCGACGGCGTCATCGTCGGGTTGCCCCATTTTTCCGGGGGCCAGTTGGTCGAGGCCAACGTCATCGTAGCTCACGTCATGGACTATTCCCGGCTCTATTCCGAGCTCACCCTTCCGGGGAAGGAGATGGGCCGGCTCGTCCGCGGCCAGTCCGTCCTCGTCAGCGATTACAGCAGTCCGGACAAGACCGCGACCGGGACCGTGGACCAGATCTCCCCGGCCCTCGACCCGGAAAGCCGGATGTTCGCCCTGAAGATCGTCATCCCCAACTCCGACCTCCGGCTTAAGCCCGGCGGCTTCATCAAGGCGAACATCGTCGTCCAGGAAAAAGCCTCGGCCCTCGTCATTCCCAAAAACATCATCCTCGACCGGCGCGGGGCCAAAACCGTCTTCGTTGTCGACAGGGGCGTGGCCCTCGAAAGGAAGATAGAAACAGGCATCGAAAACATCGACGAGGCGGAGGTCATAAGCGGCCTCCAACCCTCCGACCGGATCGTCACGGAAGGTTTCGAGACCCTCCGCAACCGGTCGAGGGTCAAGGTCATCGAATAAGGCCTGTCGATGAACAAACTGGCGAGGTTCTCCGTCCGCCACCCGACGACGGTCGCCATGGCCGTCCTGGCCGTCCTCCTTCTCGGCTTCATTTCCTACAAGAGGCTCGGGATGGACCTCCTGCCGCGGCTCGCGAGCCCCAGGCTGTATATCGAGGTCCAGGCGGGTGAGCGCCCCCCCGAGGAGATGGAAAAGCAGTACGTCGAGAAGATCGAAGCCCTGGCCGCCAGGGGGCGGAACGTCACCGGCGTCTTGTCCTTGTCCCGGGTCGGGAAGGCCCTGATCACGGTCGAATACCAGTGGACGACGGACATGGACGAGGCTTATCTCGACCTCCAGAAAGCCGTCGCCGGCGTCGGCCAGGGAAGCGGAATCGACGAGATCAACGTCACCCAGCTCGATCCCAACGCCCAGCCCATCATCACCGCTGTCCTCGTCCACGAGGAGTCGATCGATCTGGACCTCCTGCGGCAGACCGCGGAGAACGTCATTCGGAACGAGCTCATCCGCCTGCCCGGGGTCGCCGCCGTCGAACTCGTCGGAGACAGACGGCGGGAGATCGAGATCCTTTCGGACGCCTTCACCCTCGAGGCCTTCGGGTTGACCCAGGACCAGCTTTCCTCGACGATCCAGAACTTCAACCGCAACATGTCCGGGGGGACCATCGTCGAAATGGGGATCCGTTACACGATCCGGGGCGTCGGGCAGCTCAGCTCCCTCGAAGACATCAGGAACCTCATCGTCGCCTACAAAACGGAAACGGTGCCCGCGGGCGAGCCCGTGCTGAGGACGCCCGTCTATCTCCGCGACATCGCCGAGGTCCGCTTGGCCCTGAGCGAGCCCGAGAACGTCGTCCGCTACAACGGGACTCCGTGCATCGCCCTCGAGATCTTCAAAGAGGCCGGATCCAATACGACCACGGCCTCGCGGGCCATCCGCGACGAGCTCGACGCCTTGGGACGATCGCTCCCCGGTTATCGGATCCACCTCATCCAGGACCAGGCGGATTTCATCAGGACGGCCATCGGGGAGGTCCAACAGTCCGCACTCATCGGCATCATCCTCGCCGTCCTCGTCCTTTACGCGTTCCTCCGGCGCGTCGGGGTCACGGCCGTCATCGCCCTGGCCATCCCCGTGTCGGTCGTGGCGACGTTCAACCTGATGTATTTTAACAACCTGACCTTGAACATCATGACCTTGGGAGGCCTGGCCCTCGGGGCCGGGATGCTCGTGGACAACGCCATCGTGGTGGGGGAAAACATCTTCCGCCATGCCGAGGCGGGGCTGTCGATCGGCGAAGCCGCGGTCCGCGGCGCCGGCGAAGTCGGAGGGGCGATCACGAGCTCCACCCTGACGACGATCATCGTCTTCCTGCCGATCGTCTACCTTCACGGCGTCGCCGGGGAGCTCTTCAAGGACCAGGCCTGGACGGTCGCCTTCTCGCTCCTCTCTTCGCTCGTCGTCGCCTTGGCCGTCGTCCCCATGCTCTTTTCCCGGTTCATCAAACCGGACAAAGGGAAGTCCTTGCGGGCGAAGTCGGTCCGGTTCGCCTTCTACGGGCGGATCGTGGAAGGGATTCTCCGGAAAAGGTGGCTCGTCGTCCTCTTCGCCCTGGCCCTGGTCGGGACCGCGCTCTTCTGCCTCCGGTTCATGGGCAGTGAATTCCTGCCCCAGCAGAGCCAGAACGAGCTTATCATGAACATCGCCCTGCCCGAAGGGACCGGGCTCGATCGGACAGAGGGAACGGTCCGCTCGATCGAAGCCATGATCCGTGAGTCGGCCGCAGATAAGATCGAGCGGATTTTCTCCAGGGTTGGACCGACGGGGACGGCCCAGAGCGCGGCTGAGATCCTCGAGGACGAGAACAACGCCGTCATCCACGTCGCCTTCAAGGCCGCTTCGGTTAAGGCCCTCGGGGGAGTCGTCAAGAGATTGGAGCAGGACCTGGCCTCTGTCCCCGATCTCGACGTCCAATTCGTCCGACGGCAGACGACGCTCCAGGCGACGATCGGCGCGGAGAACGCTCCCCTGGTCGTGGAGATCAAGGGGAAAGACCTCGAGACGCTCGTCGGCCTGGCTGACGCGGTCAAAGCCGAGCTCGGCAAACTCGAGGAATTGAAGGACGTCGAGACGAGCTTCCAGGAGGGCCGGCCCCAGATCGACATCGAAATCGACAAGGCCCAGGCCGCCCACTATTCGCTCAGGGCGGACACCATCGGAAACCAGGTCGGAACCATTCTCGCCGGGAGCGACCTCGGAGAGTTCGAGGACAAGGGTGAATACCTGAAGATCATGTACCGGAATCCGAAGGTCCCTGTCTCGAGCCTCAAGGACGTCCTTCTCGAGGCCCCCTCCGGGCTCCGCGTTCCTCTCGGCGAGGTCGCCCGGCTGGTCCGGACGGAATCCCCCCGGGAGATCATCCGCAAGAACCAGACCCGCGTCGCCGAAGTCCGGGCCCAGATCGGCGGCGATATCGCCTTCGACCGGGTCGCCTCCCGGGTCGGGAGGGCGATCTCGGGGATCTCTCTTCCCGAGGGGTACCTGATGTCCGTCACGGGGGAGGAGCTCCTCCGTCGTGAATCCTTCAAGAACCTGAAATTCGCCCTCCTCCTGGCGATCATCCTGGTGTACATGGTCCTCGCCGCCCAATTCGAGTCCCTGATCCATCCCTTCATCATTCTCCTGACGATCCCCCTGGCCGGAGTGGGCGCGCTCTTTCTCCTCCTCGCTCTGGGGATGCCGTTCAACATCATGTCCATCATCGGCCTGATCATGCTAGCCGGCATAGCCGTCAACGACTCCATCATCCTCGTGGACTTGATCAACCAGAGCCGGAGGGGCGGGATGGGTCTCGATGAAGCGATCGTCTATGCGGCCAGGATGCGCATCCGGCCCATCATCATCACCAGCCTGACGACAGTCCTTGCTCTTCTCCCGCTCACCATCGGCTTCGGCGCCGGAGCCTCTCTCCGGGCTCCCATGGCCGTGGCCGTGATCGGGGGCCTCTTCAGCTCGACGGCCCTGACCCTGGTCGTCATCCCGGCGGTTTACCGTCTGCTCGGGAAAAGACCTTTGACATCGGGAGCGAGTGGGGCATGATCGGTTTTTTCATCCGCCGCCCACTCTTCGTGGGCATGCTCCTCGTCGGGCTATGCCTCCTGGGCGTGCTGTCCTTCACCGAGCTACCCATGGAGCTTTTTCCCCAATCCGAGGAGCCCCGGATCATCGTCAACCTCCGGAGCAGCCAGACTTCCGACCCCGCCTACCTCGAGAAGCACGCCGTCATTCCCATGGAGAGCGCCATCGCCACCCTGGACAAAATCGAACGGCTCGAAACCCGGATCGATTCGAAGCGGGGCGTCATCTACGTCTATTACGCGAAGAGCGCCAACCTCAAATACGCGTATCTCAAGCTCCAGCGACGGGCCGAGGAGGTCCAGGCCGCGATCGGGACCGAGTTCTCTGTCACCGTGTCGAAATCCGACCCCGAGCAGCTATCCAACCGGTTCCTCGTTCTCCAAGCGCGAGGCGAGGGCTCACTCGACCAGATCAGAGCCGTCGTCGACGAGAAAGTGACCACGGCGCTCTCCTCCATCGACGGGGTCGCCAGCGTCGAAGTCTACGGCGGCCGAAGCCGCACCGTGGAAGTTCTCTTCGACGAGAACGCGATGAAGCTCTACGGGCTGACGGTTGGTCAGGTGTCTTCCAAGATCGCCGAGCAGTCCGGCCAACGCCTCTATCTCGGTCAGGCGGAGGAGAGCCGGCGGAAGTACTTCGTCAACCTGATCAGCGAGTACACGTCGCTCCCGGCCATCGAGGACCTCGTCGTCAAGGACATCGGGCCTGTTCTCCTCAAGAATATCGCCGAAGTCCGTGACGGAGGCGCCGAACAGGAGACGATTTCCCGGATCAACGGCCAGGAGGCGGTCACGCTCTCGCTCCAGCGGAGCTGGGAGGCCAACCTCATCAGCCTCGCCCGGCGAACCCGCCGGGCCGTCGCCGACCTCGGGGTGGAGATCAAACCGGACGGGATCGAGCTCGTCATCCAGTCCGACGAAGCGAGGACCATCGAGGACAACATCCAGTCCATCCTTGGGCTGATCTTGATCGGGGGGATTCTCGCGGTCGGCGTCCTCTGGGCTTTTCTGAGAAAACCGGCCCTCGTCCTGACGGTATCGGCCGCGGTCCCCATTTCCGTCCTGATCTCCATGAACCTCTTCTACGCCTTTGGTCTTACCATCAATACCCTGACCATGGTCGGGTTGGCCATCGCCGTGGGGATGCTCGTCGACAGCAGTGTCGTCGTCCTGGAGAGCATCATCCGGCACGCGTCCATGAATCCTGACGTGCGCCAGGCCGTCGTCCGGGGGACGGGGGAGGTGGCCCGGGCGATCACCGCTTCCACGCTGACGACGGTCGCCATTTTCTGCCCTTTTCTCTTCTCGACGGTCGCGGAGGTGAGGATGCTCGGCTGGCAGGTCGGGGCCTCGATCATCACCACCCTCCTCGTTTCCCTCGCGGTGGCCTTCCTCCTCATCCCCGTCCTCGCCTTCCAGTTCCTTTCGCGCCGCCCGCCGTCGACCTGGGAGGAAGGCCGGACCGGATGGCTTCATGGTCGGATGAGACAGGTCTATATCGTCCTCCTCAAAACCTGTTTCCGTTCGCCGGGTCGGACCGTCGTCGCGACGGTCGTCCTCTTTTTTCTGACCCTCGGCCTGTCCTTGAACCTCAGCGTCGATGTTCCCCGGGAGGTCGAGCTCTCGGAATTCACGGTCTACGCCATCCTCCCCTCGGGGACGACGATCGAGGCCGCCGACGAGCAGGTCAAGGACATGGATGCCCTGCTCGCGGACATCCCCGAAGTCAAGGAGAGGCTGGCGGCGATCGAGGAGGACAACGTCATCTTCATCTTTAGGCTCGTCGAAGATTACGAGAAGACCTCGGACCGGAGCGTCGATCTCATCAGGGAGGACATCATCGACCGGCTGGACGCGGCCTTCCCCCGGGTCGACTTCGACTCGGAAGCGCCCCAGCAGAACACCCGATTCATGGGTTCGTCCGGGGGAGGAGGCGGAGCGGTGAACCTGACCCGGCTCCTCGGCGTCGGAGCCGCCCAGGAAAAAGTCGTCGTCCGCGGCCGGGACCTCGAAGTCCTCCGGGCCGTGGCGGACGATGTCAGGTACAACATCGGCGAGATGGATACGGTCCGGAGCGCCCGGACGAGCGTTTCGAGCCAGCAGCCGACGATCGATCTCCTCCTCGACCAGGCGGCCCTGGCCCACTTCGGAGTGAGCCTCAATACCGTCCGCAGCGAACTGAACGGATTCCAGCGGCAGACCTCCGCCGGCATCAAATTCAAGGCAGGGGCCGACGAGGTCGACATCGTCCTCAAGCCCGCCGAAGAGATCGAAAAGAAGATCGAGGACCTGCGCCGGCTCCAGTTCCCCTCCTCGTCCGGGGGGCTCGTCCCGCTCTCCCAAGTCGCCCGGATCGTGTTCTCGAGCGGCTATGCGAACATCAACCGGATCAACCAGGAGAAACGGGTCGAGGTGACCTACCGTTTCGAATCGGAGATCGAGGATTCGAAAGCCCTCCTCGACCAGGCCCGCTTGTCGGTGGAGGACCTCGTCGCGGGCATCATCCCGCCGCCCGGAGTGATCATCGAAGTCGCCCACGACGTCGGCGACGCCTCAGAGTTCACCCTCCTCATCGTCCTAGCCGCCCTCCTCATCTTCATGATCCTGGCGTCGACCTTCGAGTCCCTTCTCGCCCCCGGAGTCATGATGTTCACCATACCCCTCGCCGGGATCGGGGCTTTCACGGCTCTCATCCTGACCTCGAATTCGATCAACAACGCCAACGTCCTCATCGGCTTTCTCATTCTTTTCGGGGTCGTCGTCAACAACGGCGTCCTTCTCATCGACTACGCCCGCCAACTCGTCCGCCGCGGGCAGAGACAGGAGCGGGCCCTCATGACATCGGGGCTGACCCGGGTCCGGCCCATCCTCATCACCGCGGTCACGACGATCCTGGGGATGCTGCCGATCGCCATGGGCCAGGGAGCATACGTCTCCCTCATCGGGGCCCCATTCGCCATCACGGTCATCGGAGGGCTCGCCGTCGCCACCCTGTTCACCCTGGTTCTCATTCCGACGGTCTCTTTCAGCTTGGAAAACGCCCTGGCCTGGTGGCGCGGTCTCGGCTGGAAGATCAAGGCCGTCCAAGGGCTCGTTTTCGCCGCGGGGTCATGGCTCCTGTTCGCATCCCTAGACACGCTCCTGTGGCAGGTCGCATATTCCCTGATCCTTCTTCTCGGAATTCCGGCCTTCACGTTTTTCGCCATGACGAGCCTCCGCCGGAGCCAAGCCACGATCATCCCTCCCGGGACCCCCATCATCCTCACCATCCGCAACGTCAGCAAGCTCTACGACGACTTCGCCAAATTCACCAAGGAGTGGAGGAAGGGCCTCGCCGAAAGAGCCCCCCAGACCGTTTCCGGGGCTGTCCGGCGCGGGGAGCGGCGGCATTCCCTGGTCTGGAAGCTCCCCCTCTTCGCCTTTCTTGTCTATTTCACCTATTTCTATCTCCAGAGCGGTTTTTGGATCGTCGTTTTTGCCGTCGTCAGCTACCTTCTCGTCTTACAGATCCCGGGACTGTCGCCGTGGAAGACGATGGGATCGCCGAAGAGCGCGAAGCGGCTGCCGCGGCGGGTCCTGTCCTCCCTGGTCGCCTGGGGGCTTCCTCTGGCCAATTGCCTCTGGTTCCAGTCCCGCTGGCGGTGGTGGGGGGCCGTTGCCGTCATCGCCGTGATTTGGTATTCCGCGCTCTATGTCTACCGGACATCGCGCAAGATCGAGGCTGAAAAGATCAACGTCGACCGGATCACGGGCCGCCTGAGGAAACCGCGGACCGTCGTCTACCGGTTCGTCCGCAAGATCCCGGTGATCGGGGCCCGGAAGGTTCCCTTCCAGGCGCTCGACAGGGTCTCCCTCGAAATCGGCTCCGGGATGTTCGGACTCATCGGGCCCAATGGTTCGGGAAAGACGACCCTGATGCGGGCGATTTGCGGGATTCTTCCCCCGACCCGGGGCAAAGTCTTTTTCAACGGCCTGGACCTCGGCCGCCACCGCGAGGAGCTCCAGTCGCTCATCGGCTACCTGCCCCAAGAGTTCGGGGCCTACCAGAACATGACCGCCCTCGATTTCCTGGACTACCAGGCCCAGCTCAAGGGGCTTTGGAGCCGGAGGAAGAGGACGGCCGCCGTCGAGGAGGCTCTCCGCGCGGTCCATCTTTGGGACAGAAGGCTGAGCAGGATCAAGACGTTTTCGGGAGGGATGAAGCAACGCCTTGGAATCGCCCAGACCCTCCTCCACCTACCCCGGATTCTGGTGGTCGACGAGCCGACCGCGGGATTGGATCCTACCGAACGGATCAAATTCCGGAACCTCCTGGCCGAGCTTTCAAAAGACAGGATCGTCATCTTTTCGACCCATATCATCGAAGACATCTCCAGTTCGTGTAACCGGCTAGCGGTCCTCCTCAAGGGGAAGGTCCGCTTCGTCGGGCCGCCCTCTGACATGATCGAGCTGACGAGAGGCTCCGTCTGGCAGGCTGTCCTCGACGATTCTCGTTTTGAAGTCGTGCGCAAAACGTTCAAGGTGCTTCATCATATGCGCGACAAGGACAAGATCCGGGTCCGGATCCTCGCGGGCGAAAAGCCCCTCGAGGACGCCGTCGAGGTCACCCCGACCCTCGAGGACTCCTACATGTGGCTGCTGGGGAGGGAAGGATTGAGCCAATGAAGGATTCCGGCCGAAACGTGAAAATCCGAACGGGACCGCTCGCCGGCATTTTGGACCTCAGGAGGTTCCTCCACTACAACGTCATCAACGTCTTTTCCGGACGGGCGGGCTATTTCATGCTCCTCGCCGGCGGGGTTTTCATCATCATCCTCGTCCTCAATCTACTCGGCCGGGGGGGAGGGACGATCACGGCCCAGAAGATCTACGAGTTCCTTCTCGTCCCCGGCGTCCTCCTCGTCTTCTACCCCGCCGTTTTCGCGATCCAGAGCGACAGGGACTCGGGGATGATCGAGGTCCTCTTCGGGATCCCCGACTACCGCTACAAGATCTGGCTTGTTCGCTATTTCTCCCTTTATCTCGTGACGGCCGCGCTTCTCTTTTTCCTGGCCGCTTTCTGCCGGGTCGGGCTGGCGGATTTCCCGCTGGGGACGATGGTGTTTCAGGCCATGATCCCGGTGATTTTCGTGGGCAGCCTGGCCTTTTTCACGGCCAGCCAGATCGGGAACGGCGTGGCGACGGCCGTCATCCTCATCGTGGTCATTCTGGGGTTCTGGCTCTTCCGGGGACAGCTCGGCGGCGGCCCCTGGTATCTTTTTTACAACCCGTTCGCCGAGGGAGACCAGATCCAGTCGATCATCATGGCCAAAACGACGTTCGCCAACCGACTCTATCTCATCAGCGGCTCGCTCTTCCTGACCATGATGGCCCTGCTGCGGCTTCAGAAAAGGGAAAAGTTCATTTAAGCAGGGACCTTAGCTCCGACGGTTCTTTGAAACGATGGCGCCGATGTGCCGGCTCTCCAGAGCGTCGCGGTTCCAGGCGCCGTACTCCGCGTCTTCTTCCTTCGAGAGCGTGACGGTGTCGAGGCTCGTGAGCTCGCAGCCCAACTTTTCAAGGAGCTGAACGAGGCCGCCCTCGGCCATGTATTTCGGGCCTTCCGTATCGTTCTTGACGACGGACACGTTGAGCTCCCTCTGCTTCGGGGCCTGAGTCGGGGCCGCCAGGAGCGGGATGGCGCAAATGAGGGCTAGCGCGAAGAAACCGTTGGAGGAAATGATGTCATTCATTCGTTATCTCCCAAAGAGCCTTGCTTGAGAGGAATGATAGCTCCACTTGCGGTCCTGAATCAAGCCGCAGGGGTAGGGGAGGGGGCTAGTTCAGGTAGGCTCTGGCTCCGGAGAAACGCTCCTTGAAATAGCGGCCGTCGAGAGACTCCTCGCGGACCTTTTTGCCTGTCCCCGGGGCATGAATAAAGACGTTCTCTCCGACGTAGATCCCCACATGGGATATCGGCCGGCCCGGAGAGTCGGAGAAGAAGACGAGGTCGCCCTTTTGCAGCCGGTCCCGGGTGACCGTCGTTCCCGCTTGGTATTGATCCGTCATCGACCGAGGCAGGTTGAGGCCGTTCAGCTGATAGACCGCCCGGACGAGTCCGCTGCAATCGACGCCTTCGCGCCTCGATGTTCCGCCCCACGTGTACTCCACACCGATGAAACTCTCGGCCGTGGCCACCACTTTTCCCCGGAGGTCCTCTCCCGACAAGCTCCGCCTGAAAACGGGGTGATCCTCGGGGCCGACGATGAAGTAGTCCTCGACGAGCTTTTGCTCGAGAAGTCGATTGGCTTCCCGGACTGCGGCGCTCCTGGAAGGAAAGTCCCCGAAACGAACTCGATAGAGCCCCGACCCCTGTGGAAAATAATAAGCGTCCAGGCCGATGTCGTTCAGGGCCTGGGCCAGCCGTCGAGCATTGTCCGGGATGGAGAAGGCGCCCACCTGCACGGTGTAGCCTGTCCGCGTCACGGCGGCGCTTTGTGCGGCGGGAGCGGGGGTTGTGGGAGTGACGGAAGGAGGAATGACTCGTACGCCCGCTCGACATCCGGAGAACCAGACAACGGCGAAGAGGACAAGGCCGGCTCTTGCCAAACTCATCTTCATTTTATTCTTCCTGCATAGTGTTTTGTCGAACGGAGGGTTGGACGATGGAATTTTAGCGGAAAAACGGGGTTCATTCGGCCGGTTTTTGGCGTCGGCTATAATAGTAGTGGAGAGATGGAAAAGATAAATGTTCAGAAAGAGAACTGTCTTTATGCTTTTTTTAATAGCCCTGGTCACGGGCCGATGCAAGTACTCCCTTGCGGACGGGGGATATGACCTGTCCCGGTTCCGGGATAACGCCGAGCTGAGCTCCGTCCCCGACGATCTCCGGGGCATCGTCCCGACCAACAGCGAAGCGGCGCGAGCGATCTCGGCCCGAAACGATGGGGGAGATCTGAGGTTCGTCGTCATCGGGGACACGATCTCCGACAACAACGAGACCTTCCGGACCTTTCTCGACGAGATCGCCGCTCTCGATCCGCGTCCGTCGTTTATCGTCCATCTGGGAGACCGGGTCGTCTCGCCCGTCGATAAATACTACGGCACGTACCTCAAGACCATCGGCGATCCTCCCTGCCCCATCCTCCACGTCGACGGGAACCATGATGTCAGGGAGGAAGGCGAGCGGATCTCGAGGGCCTTCTTCGGCGACAAGGATTTCTTCTTCGACAGGGAAGACATGCGCTTCGTGTTCATGAGCGATGTCTACGGGGATGGGGATTTCGGTTTCAGCAAAGAGCAGTTGGGCTGGCTCGAAGATACGTTGAAGCCGCCCACCCCGTCGCGAAAATTCTTTTTCGCCCACGTTCCGCCGAAGGCCCCGTTCAAGAGGATCACTCCGGGCCTGGCCTCCCTCTTCGCCCCGCGGCTCGAAAACGAGGGGGAGTTCCTTGACATCCTTGCCCGCCACCACGTCGTCCTGGCCGCCTTCGGCCACAGGCACATTCACGCGTCCATAGTCCACAACGGCGTCCTCATGGTCATTACAGGAGGCGGGGGCCAGAGGAATTTCCTGGAGCCCGCCGTGGCAGAGCCCTGGTTCACCAAGAAACACCACTACACGCTCGTGGATATCCCCGCGTCGGGGCCAAATGGACCATTCGAGGGAGTCCTCTCCTGCATGGGGAAGGGCCAAGAAACCCTATCCATTGGGTCATTTTTCCAGGCGAGTCCGTTCGCATATGGCGGGGACCTTTCCGTGGAACTCCGGCCCTATCCCGCGTCGGCCGGCGGGCCATTTCGGCCGGGGGATCCTGCCTCGATGCGGCTCGGGGTCTCGAGCCGCACTCCCTGAGTCGCCACACCGTGCACGACTCTTAAAGTCCTATTCCCGTCCTTCCGAATTTAAAGAGGGACAGTCCCCATTCGGGGGCAAAGCAAGAACGGTTCCCGAACGAGGACAGTCCCTCAACGTTCCCTTTAATCCTCCGATTACGTCCGTTCGCCGGAAAGGTTCAAGAGATCGCGCGGGAGCGCGCGTTGTCAAAAACGATCGAATCCGATACAATCGATAGGGTTTCGGAGACGACGTTCGCCGGACCGTGGAGATCGAATGAGATCAGCCGGAAAATTTTTCGCTTCGGTCAAACTGGCCATCGTCCTGTTCATCCTGATAACCCTGGCCTCGATTCTGGGGACGCTCATCCCCCAGGGCCGGAGCGCCGCCGAATACGCGGCGCGCTACGGCGGCCTGTCCGGGCTCTTCGTATCGCTCCAGCTGACGCGCTTGTACCAGTCCTTCTGGTACCTGGCCCTCCTCCTCTTCTTCGGCCTGAACACGGTCGTCTGTACGCTCTCCAGATTCGGACCGAAGTGGCGAAGGGCGTTCGGACCGATCGCCGCGACGGACGCACAGACGCTCATGACGCTGAAGGTCAAGAGCCGGTTCCGCCTCGCGCTCCCGGCCGCCGCGGCCAAGGACAGGATCGCCGGGCTCCTGCGTTCCCGGCATTATATCCTGACCGAATCGGGCCGGGTCAACGGGATCATCCTTCTGGCCCGGAAAAGGCGAACGGGCTTGTTCGGGTCCGACATCGTTCACCTCGGCCTTCTGGTCATCCTGATAGGCGGTTTCATCAGCGGCCTCGGCGGGCGCCGGGCCGACGTTCCCCTCCTCGAAGGCCAGACGGCGGATATCCCACGCGCGGCTTTCCAGGTCCGCCTGGACAAGTTCGAAACGGAATACTATCCCAGGGGCGAGGTCAAGGACTGGAAGAGCACGGTCACCGTCCTCGAGAATGGCGCGCCGGTCCTGACCCGGGTCGTCGAGGTCAACCATCCGCTCGCTTATGGCGGCTACAACTTCTATCAGACGAGCTACGGCTGGGACTGGGACAGCCCGCGGCTCGAGCTCGAGGTCAGGAAACGGGCCGACCCGGCTTTCTCCAAGACCGTCGCCTTGAGGGTCGGCGAGCGCATGCCTGTCGACGATGCGGACGTCGACCACGTCGTCGTCCGGCAGTTCATCCCCGATTTCGTCATTGGCGAGGGGAACAAGGTCCAGAGCCGCTCCCAAGAGCCCAACAACCCCGCCGCGCTGGTCGAAGCGTGGAAAGGGGAGGAGCGCGTTTTCGGCGGTTGGATCTTCGCCAAATTCCCGGATTTCGGCCAGGGGCATGTGGCGGGTCAATCCGCCCTCGCTTTCGTGCTGAAAAAATACACGGCGGCTCCGTATTCCGTTCTCGAGGCGGCCAAAGACCCGGGTGTCAACTTCATCTGGCTCGGCTGCCTTCTCGTTATGGCCGGGTTCTTCCTGGCCTTCTACTGGCCGCCCCGGGAGATCCGGGTCGTCCTCGATGAGGTCCAGGGCAAGGTCGAAGTGACGGCCGGCGGCCAGGCGGCGAAAAGTCGGGAGACGTTCCAATCCGAATTCGACCGGATCTTCGATTCAGCCAGGAGGCCGGCATGACCGAATCGACATTATTCACCATCGCCTTCGCTCTGTACGTCGGGGCCCTGATCGTCTATTTCGCCTCGCTGTTCGTCCGGAGGGAGAAGTGGACAAGGAATGGGCTCGCCTTGGCGGCGGCCGGACTCGTTTTCCATACCGCGGCCCTCATCCTGAGGACCGTGGTCAGCCGGCACGCCCCGTTTACCAACATGTATGAATCCCTGTCCTTCCTGTCCTGGGCCATGGTCCTGGCCCTGGTCGTGTTCAGCCGGAAATCCCGGGTGCCGCGGCTCGGCCCCTATCTCATGCTCATCGTCGTGGGCCTGGTCGCCCTGGCCTCGTCCCCGCTCATGCCCAAAGAGGCGACGCCCCTCGTCCCGGCGCTTCAGAGCTACTGGCTCTGGCTCCATGTCTCGGTGACGCTCCTCGGCGAGGCGTTCTTTGCCGTCGCCTTCATCTCGAGCCTCCTCTACCTCGCCGCCGATACGGAGGAAAAAAAGGAACGCCTCGACGCCCTGAGCTATAGGGCCGTGGCCGTGGGCTTTCCTCTCTTCACCTTGGGCGGCCTGGTCTTCGGCATGGTCTGGGCCTACCGGGCCTGGGGAAGGTACTGGGGTTGGGACCCCAAGGAAGTCTGGAGCCTGATCACCTGGTTCGTCTTCGCCCTCTACCTTCACACGCGGATCGTCATGGGTTGGAAGGGGAAGCGATCGGCGATCATCGCCATCGTCGGTTTTCTGGCCGCCCTCTTCACCTACTTCGGCGTCAACTATCTTCTCGCCGGCCTCCACAGCTACGCTTGATGAAGAAGCGCGCGATGAAGAAGCCCATCTGGCTTGTCATGGCTCTGAGCGTCGCCGTATTGGTCCTTCTCCTCGCCGCCAAGGACGCCACATATGTCGGCGCCTCGCGCTGTAAACTCTGCCATAAGGCCGAGCTGAAGGGCCGCCAGTACGTCATTTGGGAAACCGGCCCGCACGCGAAATCCTACGCCAGCCTGACGACGCCCCAGGCGCTCGAAGTCGCCAAATCGATGGGCACGTCGAATCCCCCGGAAAACGCGCAATGTCTCGGCTGTCACGCGCCTCTCGCCGCCAAGGCTCCGGAGCTTAAGACGGAGGGCGTGACCTGTGAGGTCTGCCACGGGGCGGCGAGCGGTTACGCGAAGGGGAACATCATGCAGGACAAGGCGAAGGCGATCGAGAACGGCCTCATCCTCTACCCGGACCCCGGCGCCATCCAGGCCAACTGCCTGATGTGCCATCAGAACCCCCACGGGAAGGCCTTCGACTTCAAGGCGGCCTGGGAGACGATCAAACATCCCGTTCCCGACAAATAGATCCAGACACGTGAGAACGACCATGAGAGCGCGGCCGGGACTGGCCGTGATCTTCGCCGCGGTTCTGGCCTTTCCGACCGCTGCCGCCGCCACGTCCCCGTTCTCCCCGCAGGATGACGACCGGACGTGTCTCGTCTGTCATGACGATACCGAGCTTAAGTCGTCGGCCGGAAAACCGGTTTATTTGGATCCCAAGCCCTACGCGGCCTCCATCCACGGCCGGGCGGGTGTCGGTTGTGTCGGCTGCCATACCGACCTCAAGGGGTTCGAGGACTTTCCGCACGCCCAAAACCTCAAGGCCGTGACCTGCGGACGGTGCCATCCGGGGGCGAGGGCGAACTTTGCCAAGGGGCATGTCCATGAGCTGCCCGCGTCGTCCGGCCGTTCCCCGGCCGGCGTCGTCAGGACCTTGTACAAGGTCCTGATCGGCTTGGTGACCGGCTTCTTCCTTCTCTACGTCGCTCTCGACCTTCTCCGCTGGCGGAGAGAACGATGAACGAGCCAACCCTGGACCCGGCCGTCCTCATCCCCGACGACGAGGTCTTCATCCGGATGAACCGGGCCGAGCGCTGGCAGCATGGGCTCCTCGCCGCTTCCTTCATCCTCCTTTTGGTCACGGGACTGCCCTTGATGTCGGGGGAAGTCGGTGTCATCCGGCTCCTCGTCGGCCGCGGTGGCTCTCACGCCCTGCGGGGG
Source organism: uncultured Eubacteriales bacterium (assembly GCA_964652895.1). GTDB lineage: Bacteria > Acidobacteriota > Aminicenantia > Aminicenantales > Saccharicenantaceae > RBG-16-66-30. Next base: position 10,921 of record CAZZCH010000029.1, on the reverse strand, counting down.
ATCCTCCACCGTGCCGGCGCCGTCGTCCTCATCGCCGACCTTGTTTGGCACGCCCTCTATACGCTCCTGACCGAAAGAGGCCGCTGGAATTTCCGGGAGAAGCTGCCGCGGCTGAAGGATATCAAGGACGTTTTCGCCACGATTGGCTACAACGCGGGTGTCTCCGGTTCACTCCGGCGGCGCGGCCTCTTCCGCCGCTTTTTCGAGCGGCACCCCTATTGGCGGTTCGACAAGAGGCCTGAATTCGGACGTTACGGTTTCGTCGAAAAGTTCGAGTACTGGTCCCTCCTCTGGGGCTCGACCGTCATGATCCTGACCGGCTTCTTCATGTGGGGCCCGGGGCTGTCCCTGCGTCTGTTCCCCCTGCGGGTCCATCAGGTCTTCGTGGTCATCCACGGATATGAAGCGATACTGGCCTTGCTGGCGATCATCATCTGGCACATGTACACCGTTCATCTCAAACCCGAGGTCTTCCCGATGAGCCGCGTCTGGCTCGACGGCAAGATCACCGGCGCGGACCTCCGGCGGTTCCACCCGCTCGAATACCGGAGGGTCCTCGAGGAGCGGGAGCGGCTCTTCCGGGAGCTCATGGCCCTCGAGCCGCGAGAGGGGACTCCCGGCCCGTCGTTTTCACGGTGACGGTCCGATTCCAGCTCAAATGAGCCCCCTCCCGAGGTGAGGAAAATCCCCCTCGGAATCATCTTCGGGGGGGATTGTTGCCCCCGCCGTCCCATCCGATAGTAGGCTCACGGAAAGTTGGGAATGCCATGAGAATGCCCGGGAGCCAAGAGAGAAACGGCCGTGCCGGCCTCGCGGCCCGGTCCGCGGCCGTCGCCTTCTTGCTCCTTTTCGGCCTCTCGTTCCCGCCGGGCCCGGCCCGCGCCGAGACCGTCGTCCGGCTCGAGGTCACGGCCGACAAAGCCGCGATCCATTTGGAGCCCAATGACCGCAGTCCGATCCTCGAGACCTTGTCCCGGGGCGCGGTCGTCAGGCTGTCGAGCGCGATCAAGTTCCGGACCAACTGGTTCTACATTCTTTTTGTCTCTTCGCGTTCGGGCCGGACGCTCTGCGGCTACGTCCTGGACGAGTTCGTCCGCAAGCTCAACTCCACCCTCCGGGTCGTCAACTTGACCCCAGGGGAGGAAGAGATCGTCGATCCGAAGGAGATCGACCTGACGAACGAGCCCATGCCCAAGATGGAGTGGGGGAAGACCAAGGCGCGCATTCTGCGGGCCGAAGGCCGCCCTCTCGACCGTGAAGTTTCCGGGGGCCTCGAGGTCCTGAGCTATCACCGGGACTTTCTGGGCAAGAAGTGCCTCCTCGCCTACGTTCTCGATAACGAGAAGCTCGTCGCCGTTCGCCTCCATCTCCTCGAGAAGTACGCGGACAAGGACCGCTACGTCGCCGATTACAACAAGATCAGGGATTACCTCATCGAGAAGGTCGGCAAGCCGCGCTCCAACAACGTCGTCTGGCGTGAGGACCGGGCTTTCGCCGAACGGAACGAGGGCTGGGGAACGGCCCTATCTACGGGATGCCTGACTCTGGCCGCGGAGTGGGTTTTCCAAGGCACCGGCCTGCGGCTCAGCCTGACCGGTGACAACAACGAGGTCCTTTTCGCCGCCGAAGCGAACGATATCAAGGCCAAAAATCCGGCCTCTTTCTAACCCTCCTTTCTGTCTTCGCCCCCTTGCCCGTACCCCCCCGGGGAAGGGGGCCTCTGTTCAGGTCATCTCTTTCTGGACGAAGCTCATGCTGACGCGGTTCTTGCCCAGCCACTTGCTGTGCATCATGAGCTGCTCGCCGCGCTTGATGAGGGATTCGACCGTGTCGTAACGAAGAACGATGCTGGCCCCCATGGACACCGTGGCGTTGAGCATCCCCGTTTCGGTCGTGATGTAGGATTCGGCGATGAGGAGGCGCAGTTTGTTGGCGACGATGTCCAGCCGGTTGTCGTCGATGTTGAGGAGGACGACCAGGAACTCTTCGGTGCCCCAACGGCCGGCAATGTCGAAAAAGCGGATGTTCTTGTGCAGGGTCCGGGCGACGGTCCGGACGATCTTGCTGGCGTTGAACCGGCCGTATTTTTCGAGGATCTTGCCGTAGTTGTCGATGTCGACGTAGATCAGCCCGAACGGCAGGCCGTGTTTCTGGAATTCCTCCAGGCGGGTGTTCAGCGTCATCTCCAGGTATTGCTTGGCGGGGATACCCGTCTCGGTCTCGACGAGGCCCATTTTTTCGAGCTCCGGCAGGTTGAGGGGCAGGGTCACTTTCGGCGAGGTGCTGGTGAAGGTCTCGACGGCCCCGATGATCTCGCCGTCATCCTTCAACACGGGGATGATATTAAGGGTCGCCGGCATACGGAACCCTTGCTTGTGCTGGAGATAGAGGTCGAGCGTTCGCGGCGCGCCGTCCTTGAGGGTCATGGCGACGGGGCACTTGTCCCGGCAGATATTGACGCCGCCGAAATCCACGAAAAGGACCGGATCCTCGAAGCAGGCCCTTCCCAGGATATGATCTCCCTCGATCCCCGACATCTGCTCGGCCGCCTTGTTCCAGTAGACGACCTTCCTGTCCTTGTCCAGCCAGACCACCGCGTCTTGCACCTGGTTAAGGACATTGTTGCAGAGATTCTTAGTGGCTCCCTGGAAGATCTCGAGGATATTCTTTTCGGGCATGGCTTTTCCTTATTTTCTTTCTCATTCTAAATCCCCCCCAGGATTTGTCAATCATTTTCTTGGCTTTCGGGTCGGTTGACACACCGCTAACCTCGTGTTATCCTTCCGTCGCCGCCCAGGGGGTGCGCCGCCATGGACAAGCTTCTCGGGACAAGACTCAAGCGGGCCCGCGAAGAGGTCAACCTCAGCCAAGGCTCGTTCGCCAAAGCCCTGGGCCTGTCGGCGGAGTACATCTCCCTCCTCGAGTCCGGCAAAAGAACGCCGAGCTTCGAAACCCTGCTCAAGATCGCCGGGTTCCTGAACAAGAACGTCGCCTATTTCTTCGAGGAGAAGAGATCGGCGTTCGAAAGCCTGTTCGCCCCAGGGCTCGCGGACGAACGGGTCTGGAAGGACCTTCAGAAATTCCGGGCGGCCTGTGAAAAATACCTCCTGCTTGAGGAGCGGACGGGCCGGCGACTCGACCTCGCCCCCCGATACCCCCGGATCTCCCCGGAACGCCTGGCGGAGGAAGAAAGGCGGCGTCTGGGCCTCGGCGACGAACCGATCCGCGACGTCCTGGGCCTTTGCGAAGTCAACGGCTGCCGGATCATCCGACAGACGCTTCCCGAGGAAGCCCGGATCGCCGGGGTCTTCGTGTTCGATGCCGAGAGGAAGGCCGCCTTCGCCCTGGTCAACGCCAACGAACCGCCCGGGCTCCAGACCGTCATCGCCGCCCACCTCTACGGCCATTACCTCATGGACAGGGACGACAGCCCGATCATCGACAACCCCGACGTCGTCATCGATGAGTACGTTTCCCTCTATTCGCCCCGGGAGCAGTTCGCCCAGATCTTCGCCTCCCGTTTCCTGGTCCCGCCGGCCAAACTGCGGGAGCTCATCGACAAGGACATCCGCTCGAGAAGTTTGGGATTTGACGACGTCCTGTTCCTCAAGAGGTATTTCGGCGTGAGCACCCGGGGCATGCTGCGGACCCTCCGCGGCCGCGGTCATCTCCCGGAGGCGAAGTTCGAGGAGTTCTTCAAACGCAATCCGGAGGACCGGGAGCAGGAGATTTTCGGCGGCCTTTCCGGTCAGGAAGAGCGTCGGACCCGAACGCTTTTCCGGAAATCCCGGGTCCTCTTGTCCGACCGGTACCGGCTGCTCCTCGCCGAGGCCGCGGTCCTGGAGAAGGTCCGGGGCGGGCACCCGCCCGCGCCCCCGAAGAAAGGAGGGCCCGATGAGTAAACGGCTGCGCATGCTGCTCATCTTTCTGGTCATCGACGCCGTCGCCGCGGGCCTCTATTTCCTGGCCAAGGGATCGGGGCCCGGCGCGGACCCGACCAAGGACTACGCCTGGACGACGATGGACGCCGCCACCCAGCCCGCGACCGAGCTCGAGCAGTCCATCAAAACCGATTACGAAGAGAAGGGCCTCCTGCCCTTCCAGTTCCGCAACTACGGCCGGAACGCCGCGGTCCTCAAAAGATTCCGCGGCTCCAAGCTCGTCGGGGCCGGCGTCCCCGTTCTGGAAATGACGTTCAAGGGCCTCGAGGATTGGGCCGTCGTGGACATTTGGATCAAGGGGGAGGACAACCGGGATATCCGGCGGACCGTCCTGTACGTCCTGCACGAGAACGCCTGGAAGGTTGCCGACAGCGGTCGGCTCGTCGACTGACGGAGCCGGGACTATCGGGTAAGCCATGAGCATCAAGCCGCTCAAGACGGACATCCTCATCGTCGGGGCCGGGCCGGCCGGGCTGACCGCGGGGATTTACGCCGCCCGGGCCGGGAAGCAGGTCCTCATCCTCGAGGGGAGCGGCCCCTCCCATTTGGGGATCAACTATAAGCTCGAGAATTATCCCGGCTTCCCCTCGGTCGACAGCCGGGAGCTCTTGGATATCATCCGCCGCCAGGCCCTGTCCTTCGGGGCCGAGCTCGTCCCCGGCGACGCCATCGCCTTCGCCCTCGACGGCGACCGCAAGTATGTCACGACCAAGGACGCCCTCATCGAGTCCGGCGCGGTCATTCTGGCCGCGGGGAAACCCATGCCCAAGGATCGCCTGATCGGCGGCGAGGACCGGCTCATCGGGCAGGGCGTCAGCTACTGCGCCACATGTGACGGGCCGCTTTTCCGGGGCGCGACGGTCGCCGCGGTCGGGCATTCCGAAGCGGCCCAAGAGGAGGTCGGTTCCCTCCAAGCGATGGGTTGCCGGGTCCTCTGGGTGCCGGGGAAATCCGGCGGGCTGGACTCGCCGGCCGTCCGGGCCCTCGAGGAAAAAGGGGTCTTCATATACAGGGACGGAAAGATCAAGGAGATCCTCGGCGACGAACGGGTGGAGGCCGTCCTCGTGGAGAGCGCGTCCGGGGCGGAAACCGTCCCGGTTTCGGCCGTCTTTTTATTCCGCGAGATCCCTGCCGGCCCTCTGTTCGAGCGGGCCGGGCTCGTCCTCGACCGCCGGCAGTGCGTCGCCGTGGACCGCTTCCAGCGGACCAACATTCCCGGCGTCTTCGCTGCGGGGGACATCACCTGCGGCGGGCTCCAGGTCGTCGCCGCGGCCGGCGAAGGATGCGTGGCCGCCATGCAGGCCCTCATCCATCTGAAAGCTTAGCGCTTCCCCGCTTCTTAAGCCGGAAAGAGATCCTCTTCGACCTCGAGATCGTGACGTGTCCGCCGATGGGCACAGCCATGCGGTTCCGCCGGATATCGTGGCCGAAGTTGGATACGGTCAGGATCGGCAGCGGGCGACCCTGCCGTCGCCGCTCCTTGATGATATCGGCCAGGTAGGAGAGGATGAACCGGACAGCGTCCTTCGGAGGCCTCTTCGAGGAGGAGTTCCTGCCCGGCGGGCTGACCGAACCGATGACGATCCCCTTGATCCCGGCGAAGACGTTGTGGCGCCTGAGGGCCGCCAGCAGGCGGTGGAGGTCCTCGACGTCGACCTGGATGTCCTCGAAAAAGAGGATGTGGCGTTTCCAGTTGAACTTGGGAGGGACGCCGCGGTTGAGGAAATTGACGAACGTTGAGAGGTTGCCGCCGAGGGGGATGCCGGAGAATCTTCGCGGTGGGGGAGGGGTCAGCCAGGTCGCGCCGCGGTACAGGATCTCATCCCCGTTGATGAGCGCCAGCAGATTTCGGAAATCGCCTTTGCCGACCTTGAGGGAGGGGAAATAGATGACCGGGAGGCGGCAGGCATAGTAGATCTCGTTGAGCAGAAAAGTGAAATCGGAAAAGCCGACGAACAGGGGATGCCTGTCGCGAATGATACGGAGGTCCTTCCGGTCGATCTTACGGACGAGGTCCTCCGCGCCCGTCCCCCCGGCGACCGAGATGATGAGGTCGAGCTCCCGGATGGCTTTCTTGAAGACCTCGGCGCGCGCTTCGACGGGGGCGGTGACGTGGTCGATCTCGGCGTCGCTTGAGAACAGGTGGGGGCTGAAATAGGGCTCCTCGACGCCCAGGGCCTGCTTGAGAAAGCGCGCCGTCCTGTTCAGGACCGGCTTTTCCTTGATGGACAGGCAGGTGGAAGGCGCGATAAAGCCGATTTTCTCATAGCTCATGGGGCCACCTGAGGCGTAAAAAAGCTCCATCCCCGCCGGCAGGGCAGCCGGTCAGAAGGACTTGAGCTTCTGGCCGGGGGCCGAGAGCTGAAGCGCCTTGAGAGCCTTCAGCTCGATCTGGCGGATCCTCTCCCGGGTCAGCTTGAAATGCTGGCCGACCTCTTCGAGCGTGTACTCGCGGCCGTCGCCGAGGCCGTATCTCATCCTCAGGACCAAGGTCTCCCGCTCGGGCAGGGTGCGCAGCGCCGCTTCGATCTGCTCGCGGAGGTTGATGTGGATGACGGTATCGGGAGGGGAGGGGAAGGACTTGTCCTCGAGGAGGTCGCCGAGCGAGCCTTCGCCGTTCTCCCCGAGAGGCGTCTCGATGGAGACGGGATCCTGCGAGGAATAGAGCATCTCCAGGACCTTGTTGACGGGGAGGTTCATCCTGCGGGCGAGATCGTCGGGGTTGGGCATCTTCCCCTCCTCCTGAACGGAGGTCTGGGAGATCTTCTTGAGGCGATGTATCGTTTCCGTCAAATGGACCGGGATGCGGATCGTGCGGCCCTGGTCGGCGATGGCCCGGGTGATCGATTGGCGGATCCACCAGGTGGCGTAGGTCGAGAACTTGTGACCCCTCCGGTAATCGAACTTCTCCGCGGCCCGCATCAGCCCGATGTTCCCTTCCTGGATGAGGTCGAGGAGCTGGAGGCCCCGGCCCTGATATTTCTTGGCGATGGAGACGACGAGCCGCAGGTTGGCCGAGACGAGGTCGCCCTTGGCCCTCTCCCGGGCCCGACGCCCGGACTGGATGGCTTGGAGGATCGTCCGGTCGTTCTTGCAGGACTTCTTGGACGCCCGCTTCAGGTTCTCTTTCAGACGGAGCTGGACGGATTGGACGATCCGATCCTGATACTCAGGCTTGATCTCGAGCTCCCGGGCCAAACGGATGATCCGGGTGACGAGACGGCCCCGGGCGAAACGGTTGCGGACGAGAGGCCGGATCGACCGGAGCCGGCCGCTGAGCGTCCGGATCTTATGCATCCTGTCGAGGACGTCGCGCCGCCTGGCCTCGAGGCTCTCCTCGGAGTAATCCTCTTCCGGAGCGGTGAAGCGCTTGATGAAGGTCTCGGGGTTCTTCTTGAGCAGGGTTTGGAGCGACAGGAGCTCCTCGAGCGTGAACGGGGTTCTGACCAGAGCCTTGCGGATGGCCTTTTCGCCCCGCTCCATCCTCCGGGCCAGCTGGATCTCTTGGTCCCTGGAAAGGAGCAGAATGCTGCCCATTTCCCGGAGATAGATCTTGACGAGGTCGGCGGTCTGTTCGATGTCTTCCGGCGAATTCAGGCCCTTGCCGTTCCCGCCATGGCCGTTTTTCGGCTCCCCCAATCGCGCTCCGATGACGGTCGCGTCGGCCGCCGGGAACGTCTCCTCTTCGTCCGAGAAGAGCTTGCTCCCGGGCGTCCTCGGGATCAACTGGAAGATCTCGTCATTCTTGTATTTGTATTGAGAAGCCATGGTCATCTCCAATGAACTACTATTATGATAGGAAAACTACGATAATAAGCTTTTCGTTCCGAAAGTAAAGCCTTTTTTTCATTTTTTCTAGCCCTAGACTCCAGTTCTTCCAACGGAGCCGAGGCTGGAATCGTTTCACCCCCTGAGGGTGGGACCGCCGTAAACGAAGCGGGGAGAATACAATATCCGGGCGGCCTTGTCAATAAAAAACTTTACATTTCCGTCCTTTTTCAGACCGAGACTGGTCCGTTCAGGCATTTCGCCCCTGATAGCGGCCTGGGTTTCTCCTTTGCTCATTCTGTCCTCCGGGTCATCTTATCCTTCTTCAAGATTCGTGCCAGATATATCAGGGAAGGGGCGAGGCAGGGCCGTTCACGGGGTTAGCGAACTGTCCTGAAAAGAGGACACCGTTCCACGGATGTTAGTCGGTGGATCTTTAGTTGCAGACGATGCCGTGCTTTTCGTAGTATTTCTGGTGGTATTCTTCCGCCTTATAGAAAGCCGACGCCGGGACAAGCTCCGTGGCCAGTCGCTTTTTGTATTGGCCCGAGCTTTCGACCTCTTCCATCACGCGCTGGGCCGTTTCCCGCTGGGCTTCGCCGTGGAAGAAGATGGCCGACCGGTATTGGGTACCGTGATCGGGTCCCTGGCGATCGACCTGCGTCGGGTCGTGGATCCCGAAGAATCGGCGGACGAGCTCGGCGTAGCTGATGCGCTTCGGGTCGAAGATCACTTGGACGGATTCGGCATGACCCGTCTTGCCCGTGCAGACCTCCTCGTAGGTCGGGTTGACGGTCTTCCCTCCGGTGTAGCCGACGACCGTGGAGACGACCCCGGGAACCTTCCCGAGCTTGTATTCCACACCCCAGAAACAGCCGGCCGCGAAGGTCGCCGTTTCCGTCGCCGAGGCCGCCGTCTCCCGTCCCACCGCAACCGCCTGCGCTTCGGGCTTGAAATCCAGGGCGGCGGAGTTGACGCAGTAGTGGAGGAACGTCGGCGCCGGACCGTCGTCGAAGATATGGCCGAGGTGGGCGCCGCAGACCGCGCAACGGACCTCGATGCGTTTCGTCAGCAGCGAATAGTCATCGCGGTATTCGAGGTTCTTCTCCTCCACGGGAGCCGCGAAACTTGGCCAGCCCGTGCCGTGATCGTACTTCACATCGGAAAGGAAAAGAGGCGTTCCACATCCAGCGCAGACGTAGACGCCCTTTTCCCAGAAATCGTTGTATTTTCCGGCGAACGGCTTCTCCGTGCTGCCCTTGCGCATGACGGCGTATTGCTTCGGGGTGAGCGCGGCTTTCCATTCCTTTTCCGTCTTTTTGATCTTGTCAGGCATGTCCTGTCCCTCCGAAGCCAAGGATGATGTCCTCGGCGCGTCCCGGCCGAGGAGGGCGTTGATGCCCCTCCACCCGGCCAGGCTCAGGAAGATCGCCAAGGCGAAGATGGCTATCTTGACGCTGGTGCGCATGGTGTCTCCGGTTTTGCATAAATCCTATATAATTAGTATACATTAAACCGCCGCGATATCAAAGTGCTCCCCGAGCGCTTGGCTTCTGCAGCCGAAGAAATATTTGTGAACAGCACATTTTGAGATTGACAAGCGAGAAATGCCTCCCATATAATGAAAGCGCTGGCTGGAGAGGGATCCTCCTTAGCCCCGCTTCCTTTTCCTTTGAAACCTTGGCGCCTCGCCAGCCAGCCTTCTTTTAAATCCCCTTCGCGGAATTCCAGGGACGTAAATCTGCGGAGCGTCAGTCCCCAAAAGAGGCCGGCTTCAGGCGCCGTTCAAATTCACTTTTTCTCGGGTTCTTTTTTCTCGGCTTTCTCGGCCAGCTTCAGGTCCTTGGCCCGTTCCTTGAGGTGGTCCTTGAGCTCGAGTTGGGAAACGCCATCCGTGTACCAACCCGGGGCCGGCTTCCCCATGAGGTAATGGTCGAAGAATTCCTTCATCCGCACCGTGTAGTCTTTTTGGTTCGCCGGCTTCCGGAGGCCGTGGTTCTCGCCGACGTACTGAAGCATGATGACGGATTTCTTCAATCGGCGAAGGGTGTTGTAATACTCGATGCCCTGATTCCAGTCGACGGCGCCGTCCTTGTCGTTATGGAGGATGATGAGAGGCGTCTTGACGCGCTCGGCGTAATAGACGGGCGAGTTCCTCTGGTAGGCCTCGAGGTTGTCCCAATAGCCGCCCTTGAACCGGCCCTGGCTGCTCTCGAAGATCGGCTGGTTGGCCGATCCGCTGTTAAAGTAGATGGAGCTATACATGCTGATCATGTTGGTCAGGGGAGCCCCGGCCACGGCTGCGGCGAAATCGGCCTGGGTGATGAGGAAGGCCGTCTCGTATCCTCCCCAGGAATGGCCCTGGAGCCCGACCTTCGAACGGTCGACGACGCCCGCGGCCACGGCCGCATCGATCGCGGGCAGCACGCACCAGACCGCCGACATGCCGGGGTCGTTGATCTTGTAGGTGATGTCCGGCATCAGGACGGCATAGCCGTTGCTCGTGTAGACGGACTTGTTGAAGCCGTTGGCCGAGGGCTGGGCGTAGCGGTTGAGCTGCTGGGACATCTTCTCGTAATAGTAGACGAGCGTCGGATATTTCCGGCCCTTCTCGTAATTGGCCGGCAGAAAGAGCGCCGCCTGGAGCTTGTCGCCCTTGGCGCTCGTGTAGTCGAGGAGCATCCGCCCGCTCGTCCACAGGAAATCCTTTTGATGGGGATTGGCCTCGGTGATCTTTTGCCCGTTCTTGAGCAGGGCGTCGGTCACGTAATAATCCGGATAATCCTTGTACGTGTCGCGCGTATAGACATAGACTTCCGCCTTCTTCGCCTTGGCCAGGCCGCCGAATCCGGCGTCGTCCCAAAGGAGCATCGTCGAACCCGGTTTGCCTTTTTCGAGCCGGCCGATGCCGGCCTTTTTCGTCCATTCGCCCAACGCGGCGAAGTACTGGGGCTGGTCGAGGTCGACGGCCTTTTCCTCGGGGTCGATCCGGGCCCTCCGGTAGCGGATCTTGTCCTTGGCTCCGTTCCCGGTCAGGTTGACCCCCTTGCCGCCGCCGCGGACGGGAACGCACCAGACGTCCCAGCCGTCCGAGAGGAGCACGTTCAGTCCGTCTTTGGTCGAACCGACCGGGTAGTCCGGCGGCTTGACGACGTTGTGGTCGTCGTCCTCGTTGACGAACGAAGCGGGGACGTCCTTGGTGATGTTGACGG
>CAZZCH010000028.1:0-37664 GCA_964652895.1 uncultured Eubacteriales bacterium | reverse complement strand
CCGTCTTGAGCGTCTAAACTTGCGTTTTCAAAAATTTATGAATTAATCAGGTTAGACGATTTCAGTCATGCTATCATAATTTATTATTTTCATAAGTCAGAGAACATTTAAATCGAAGGCAAAACGATCTTAAAGCAACCTCGTTTGCAGCGGGGGCAGAACAGCGTTCGAGCGTCCTGATTCGCCCCCCACCGCCCTTGACTTATTCTGAGCCCGGGTATAACCTTCCATCCTGTTGAAAGATTGAGCCCTCATCCCGAAACAGGGCCGGTAGGCGGGCGGAGCCGAAACGCAAAGTTTCACCCCCCGATAAGCGGGAAGGAGGCTTATGATGGAACATCGATATGCCGTCGTGATCGGGGCCGGGCCGGCGGGCCTTACGGCGGGCGTCAATTTGGCTCGTTATGGCCTCGATACGGTAATCCTTGATGAGAAAATGGCCGGAGGATATGCGGCGGAGATTCCTCTCCTGGAGAACTATCCCGGTTGTTTCGGAAGAATGAGCGGGAAAGACCTCGTGGATAGAATGGTCCAGCAATGTCAGGAGGCCGGAACGGAGATCCGTCCGTTAGAGAAAGTCGTAAAATTGGACTTTGAAGGCCAAACGCGCACTGTGACATCAGAAAAATCTCAGTATTCGGCGGACGCCGTCATTATCGCTTCAGGAAGACATCCGAGAACGTCCGGAGCGTCCGGCGAGAGTCAGTTTTACGGCAGGGGCGTCAGTCATTGTGCGGTCTGTGACGGGGGTTTTTTTAAGGGAAAAAAAGTCCTTGTCGTCGGAGAAGACAGTCGGGCCGCGGAAGTCGCCTTGTTTCTCTCCCGGACAGGATCTCTCGTGAAGCTGGTTTGTCAGAAAGAGAAACTGTGCGCGGAGAAGATTCTCGTCAAAAGTTGTGAAGAACAGAAGATCGAAATTCTCGCCAACATGGAGCTCCAAGAAATCAAGGGAGACATGAAAGTCAGAAGTGTTGTTCTGGCGAACAGGGAAACCCGGGCCGCCAAAGAGATCGATACGGACGGTGTCTTCTTTCAGCTCGAAGGCATTCCCAACAGTGAAATGGCCAGAGCATCGGGGATAAAAGTCGATCAGGCCGGCTATATTCTTGTCGACCATAAAGGAAGGACGAATATCGATCGCGTCTATGCCGTCGGCGACGTCGCAGTTTCGCCGGCAAAGCTGGTCATCACAGCGGTCGCACAGGCTGTCGGGGCGGCTCGTGATGTCGTTGAGCGTTGGGACAGATGTCTCTAGACGACTCCGCCATCGATCTTTAAAGATGGCTTGAAAAGAAGTGAAAATTCAGACAGAACCTCGGATCGGTATTTTCCTATGTCACTGCGGAAAAAATATCGCCGGAGGGCTGCCTCTAGAAGCCCTGGCCGAAAGCTCAAAACATCTCCCGGGAGTCGTGCATATCGCGCGCCATAAGTTCTGCTGCTCGGAGAACGGCCAGACCGACATCCAGAACGCCATTCGCGATCAGAAATTGGACAGGGTGGTCGTGGCCGCGTGCGAACCTGCTCTGCATCTCATGACTTTTCAGCGCTGCGGGGAGAAAGCGGGTTTAGAGCCGCAGTTCGTGGATTTGATCGATATCAGAAAATGGACGATGCCGGGAAGCCCCCAGAAGCTTGCTCCCGAGCGGGCGTTGGAAGAATCCCGGAAGCTTCTTGAGCTTGCTGTAAAACGGATGAGGCTGAAACGCCTGATCCCTTTCGTTGACGTGAAAGCAGAACAATCCGTTTTGGTGATAGGGGGAGGAATCGCCGGCCTGGAAGCGGGCTTGGATTTGGCCGATAAAGGCTATCAGGTCCACATCGTGGAGAGGCTGCCCACGATCGGGGGGAAAATGGCCTTGCTCTACAAAGTTTTCCCCACGAATGATTGTGCCCCTTGCATCTTGGCGCCGAAAACCGCATATGCCAATATCCATCCCCACATCAACTTGTTGACCAATGCGGAAGTCCGGAGCGTGGACGGCTATATCGGAAACTTCCATATTGAAGTCGTTCAATCGCCACGATACATCGACGGGGACAAATGCACCGGTTGCGGAGATTGCGTAAAGATCTGCCCCCGCAAAGTGAGGGATGATGTCTACTCCGCGGGCATGGGGCCTCGAAAAGCGATCTACATCCCTTATGATCAGGCGATCCCCCGAAAAGCGGTGATTGATGCCGCAAGCTGTCTTTATTTCCGTAATGGAAGCTGCCGTTTGTGTGAAAAGGCGTGCCCTACGGATGCCATCAATTTCGGCCAGCAGGCCAAAACCGTCGAGCTGAAGGTCGGCGCGATCATCGTGGCGACGGGCTTTGATGAGTACGATCCTACAGAGAAGCGGGAATATGGATACGGGCGCTACGGCAACGTGGTGACCCAATTCCAGCTGGCCAGGCTTTTGGACATCGATGGTCCGACAAAGGGCAAGCTCCTCAGGCCGACCGACGGGAAAGAGCCTAAAACCATTGTCATGATCCAATGCGTGGGCTCAAGGGACATAAACGCCAACGATTACTGTTCCAGCATCTGCTGCATGTACGCGTTGAAGCACGCCCAGGTGATCCGAGAGATGGTTTTGCCCGACACGGAGATCTATATCTGTTATATCGATATGCGGACCACGGGCAAAGGTTTCGAAGAATATTACAGAAGGACCCGGGATATGGGGATCAACTTTATCCGCGGAAGGCCCGGCGAGGTGGCCGAAGATCCGGAAACAAAAAACCTTCTTGTGAAAGTCGAAGACCCGGATATCGGTCGTGTCTTGGAACTCGAAGCGGACTTAGTGGTCCTGTCCTGCGCCACCATCCCCTCTTCAGGGACCCAGGAGCTTTCCCGGATCCTGGGGATCGAACGGGATAAGAATGGCTTTTTTAAAGAAGTCCATCCGAAGCTTCGCCCCGTGGAAACGAATGTCCGTGGCATCTATATCTGCGGCGCTGCTCAAGGCCCTAAGGACATCCCGACTTCGATCATCCAGGCCAAGGCGGCCGCCTCATTTGCGGATGGAGAGCTCCGGAAAGGGAAGATCAAGCTTCCTGAATTCATGGTCAAAGCAGGGAAAATCGACAAAGGAGGCTCATAGATCATGGAAGACGTTTACGTGGAAGAGTTTATGTCCCCGGGATGCGTAGGATGTCCGGCCGTCAAAGCCATGCTCGAAGAATTAGCCCATGAATTTCAGGGCAAGCTGATCGTCGAGGAAGTCAATATCGCCGTGGATGCGGTCAGGGCGGCGCAATACGGCATCATGACGGTTCCTGCCGTGGCGATCAACGGAATGCTCAAATTTATGGGCATCCCCAGCATGGCCGAATTGAAGAACGCGATCCTGGAGGAGATGAAAGAATCATAACATGGATCAGCACGGGAAGGCGCAAGGCCCAATTCCAATCTCGAATCGGAACCCGCAATTCAGGCGGGACGTCCTCAAGCACAGAGAGGCTCAGGGGCTGAATGCCTGTTTTTCCTGCGGAACGTGCACGGCAGGATGCCCGATCAGTGAGGTTTTCCCCGAGTACAGTCCCAAGAAACTGACCAAGATGGTGAAACTGGGAATGAAGCAGGAGGTCTTGGCGAGCCCCTGGATCTGGTGTTGCACGACATGCCATAACTGCGAACAGCACTGCCCGCAGAACGTCCAATTTTTCAGCATCTTGAATGTCTTGAAGAACATGGCCGCCGAAGCCGGCTATGCCCCTTCCCCGTGGGTCGAGCAGACCCGGCAGGTCATGCGAACAGGCCTGGTGTTCCCCACGGATGAGGCCTTGGCCCGAAAGAGGGAGGCCCGGTCCCTCCCGGCGATCAAGAGCGACGGCGCAAAAGCGAAGAAACTGATCGAGTCGACAGGCACCGACAAGATTCCGGCTCAAGGCGACCGGTAGAATGAGCCGTTACGCCTTGTTTTTGGGGTGCACGACGCCGACCCAGGTCATTCAGTACGAGATCTCGTCCCGATGGGTGTGCCGAGAGATCGGGATCGAACTGGTCGATATCGCCGATTTCGTCTGCTGCGGGATGAACCAGGTCAATTTGAGCCGAGAGGCGGGATTGCTGTTGGCGACCATGAATTTAGCCCACGCCGAAGCGAAAGGACTCGATATTCTCACCCTTTGCGCGTCATGCACGGGAGCTTTAGCCGAGGCGATCGAGCGCTTGAAGGATCAGGAAACACGAGACAGCGTGAACAGGAAATTAGAGCTCGTCGGCCTCGAATACAAGGGAAGAACCCGAGTGAAACATCTCTCGAGGGTTTTATATGAAGACGTGGGCTTGGAGAGGATCAAGGGAAAGGTAAAACGAGATCTGTCCAACCTTCGGGTCGCTCCTCATTATGGCTGTCACTATTTGAAGCCGGAGTCTGCGTTTGAAGGATTTGATGATCCGGACAATCCGAGAACTCTTCATGAGCTGATCTCGGCCACCGGCGCTTTTCCCGCTCCGTATGAAACTCTCCCTTTATGCTGCGGAGGCAAGAGCTTCCCCGTCTCCCGAGAGCCCGCGTTCTATCTCGTCCAAAAGAAACTCGATGACGTCATGAGCCAAAAAATAGACGGCTTGGTTGTTCAGTGCCAGACGTGCTACCTGATGTACAGCGATCAACAAAAAGTGATCAACGAGCGGTTCGGGAAACACTACCATATACCGGTCCTTCTCTATCCTCAGCTTCTCGGTATCGCCATGGGAGGGGATCCGAAGGACCTGGGACTGGATCTCCATGCTATCTCTTTGGACGGCCTTCTCGCCAAAGCGGGGATGGACCGGTGGATCTGAAGAACACGCCCGCTTGAGCCAGTCGTCAAGGAGCGCTTCCGATCGCGGTAAAGAATTCTTCCATCCTGTCGAAAGCTTTGTCGACTATGTTCAGCGGCACACAGAACGAAAGCCTCAGATGCCGCTCGCCCGTGGGCCCGAAATCGCCGCCGGGTGTCGTCGAAACGCGGGCTTCTCTCAACAGCCTTTCGCAAAAAGCCTGTGAATTCTTGCCTTCGCCCAGCAAAATCTTGGGGAACATCAAGTAGGCGCCGCCGGGCTTCTGATAGGCCAGGACCGTGCTCAACCGGTCCAGCCGCTCGCACATCCGATCGCGGGCCGCCAAATACTCGTTCCTGAACTTCGCGACGCAGGCTTGCGGCCCCGTCAAGGCGGCCAGGGCGGCATACTGTGACACCACGGGCACGCAGATGGCCAGGGGGATGTGCGCTTTGTTGATCAGCGGTATCCATTCCGCATCGGCATGGAGATAGCCGACCCGCCATCCCGTCATGGCATACGTCTTGGTGAAGGTGAAACAGCTCACGACGCTTTTTCTCATCTCGGGGATCGAGGCGATGCTGAAGTGGCGGTGCCCGTCGAAAGTGAAGTACTCGTAGGCCTCGTCGGTGATGACCGTCAGGTTGTGCGCGAGGGCGAGCTCGGCCAGCTGCCGGAGCTGCTTCTCGCTGAAGACCGTGCCCGTAGGATTGCTCGGCGAGCTGTACAGGATCGCCCGTGTTTTCGGCGAGATCGCCTTCCGGATCCCCTCAATGTCGAGGATGAATCCCTCCTCCTCGATGGTCGGGACAAAGACAGGCCGGCCCGAGGCCAACAGGACCTGGTTGATATGCGTCGAGTAGGTCGGCGACGGCAGGATCACCTCGTCCCCCGGGTCGATCGCGGCCAGGATCGCGGCCGCGATCCCCTCGATGGCACCGACCGTCACCAGGATCTGGGAAGGGTCGGCGGGTATGGCGTTATCCCGGGCCAGCTTCTTTGCGATCTCGCGCCGTAGGTCCGGCAGACCCGGGCTTTCCGAGTATCCGTCGACCAACCCCCTGCGGATGGCCTCTATCGCGGCCTCGTGGATATGATCGGGCGCGGCCGAAGTCGGTTTGGCCCAGGACAGGAAAGCGACGTCCTCGATCTCTTTCGAGAGTCTCGTCATCTCGTGGATGGCCGACTTGGGAATTTGCCCCAGGCGATGGGAGAAGCGTGGTTGATTCACGATGATACCTCCTTATCATGCTCCTGGCTTTCGACCTCGCTTTCCTCGACCGAATGCGTCGGTTTCAGGATCCGAGGCAATCCGTTTTGCCTATAGAGCTCGATGACCTTTTTGACCGTCATGTTCTCGTCGAGGATCTGATAGATGTCGATGAGATTCTCTTTCAACATGTAAAACGAGATCTCCCCGATCTTGTTGGTGAACAGCATGTCCAGGCCGTAAGGGATGATCATCTTGACGACATTGAGCCCGATATGCTGTTTGCGGCCCAAGAATTCGTTCAGGTAGAAATCCTCGATAACCGCATCGTTCTCATCGATGCTCACGATGACCATATAAGGGGCCCGCCCGAAATGCCCGTAGACCTTCGAATCAAGGCCGTTGATCTCCGAGACGGGGATGATGGCCCGGACATTTTTTTGCTGAGAGGGCTCGACATGCACGAAAACGGATTCGACCGTCGTGAATTGTTGGATAACCTGCCGTTCGACCTCGTCGGCGATGGCGTGGGCCTGGGTGATGCTGATCGACGGGTTGGTGGCGAATTTCAGTTCCACCATGCGGAACGGGCCGGCCTGGCGGATCTTGATGTCCTCGGTATCCTTGACGCCCGGGATGTCCAGCAGCATCTGTTCGATCTGCGCCTGCAAGGGTTCATCCAGATTGGCGTCCAATAACACCAGCAGGGACCTCCAGGCATTTTCCAGCCCCAGCTTCAGGATCAAAAGCGAGATGAGGATGACGATAACGCCCTCGACGTAGCGGATCTGCCAGTAGGCCATGAGGATCCCGACCAGAACAACGGTGGATGAGGCGATGTCGAGCATCGATTCGGCGGCGTTGGCCAACAGCGACTGGGAATTGATGGCTTTGCCGGTCCGCTTTTCCTTCCGGGCGATAAAAAATGCGGCCACGATAGAAAGGCCGGAGACGGCCACCGGTAGAAACGGGAATCGGACGAGCGGCGGCACGAAGAACAGCTTATGATACCCGTCCAGCAACAATTCGACGCCGGCCCATAGGATGAGCGCTCCGATGATCAAGGTCAGCAGCGTTTCTGCCTTGAAAAGGCCATAGGGGAAACGCCGGCTCTTTTCTCGCGAGGCCAGCCATAAGCCAAAGGCCGAGGCGAAAATGGCCATGGTATCGGCGGCGCTGTGGAAGGCATCGGCGACCAGGACCTTGGAAGCGAAAAGGGTGCCGACGACCCCTTTTAACACCGCGAGCAGGAGCGTGACCGCCGTCGCCAATAAGGCGACCCTCTGGCCCGTTCTCAGCTTGGCGGCCTGCTCTGTCATACCCTCGACTCCTTCGCTATTTTATGGCGCCGACCGGACAGGCCGGAATGCAAACCCGGCAGTTGGCGCACGGATCGGCCAGAATAAAGGCTTTGTCGTTTCTCATCTCGATAGCGTTCTCGGGGCAGACAGGAATGCAACTTTGGCAGCCGGTGCAGGCATCTTGGTCGACTACCGGCTTTTCAGAAGGGGCGGCCGTCCGTCGGGGTGTTCCTTCGCCGGGTACGTTGAATCGCCGGGTCATCGGAGAGCCGCAGCTGGGACAGGCGATCTGAAAGCAGGGGACTCCCAGGCGATGGAGCAGGACCGCGCCGCAGCGGGGGCAGAGACAATCCCCGGCCACGAAGCTCCCTCGCCCCCCGGCTCCGCCCATGCCTCCCCGCCCGTGTCGGCCTCTTCCGCCTCTTCTTCCAATTCCAAAAGGCATCGCCGCCTCCCGTCAGGTCGCTGCGACCACGAAATCGCCTCTCTGGACGCCCAGGTGGGCGGCCACATGCTCGCACTTGGCCATCAGAATGAAATAAATGTTCTTATCGATCCCGCACAACCCTTCATAATTGCCCTGGCCTTTGGCGATGACGAGGTCGGCCCGATCGAAAATATCCCTGAATTCGGGCGATGTCGTCTCCAGGATCGTGCCCGGCGCGTCGTCGCCGCTGGAGATGACTCGAGCGATCCTGTCGATCCCGACCGCTCTCGCGTCGTCGATCGTCGCATCGTTGATGATCGGCGCGCCCCGGACGGCAAAATGGACGTTCGGATGCCGGATGGTCTCCAGGAAAATGCGGTCCATCACGATCTCGCCCGCGTTGTCGCCGAGATAGAGCAGGGTTTTTGCCCGGAGAATGGCATCCCGCAGGGATTCGGATGCGTCGACGGCCAGGACGATCGATCGGGCCCGATCCAGAGTGGCGTCGAGATCAAAGGGGCGGTTCGGGCCGAAATCGATGACATTGCCCGCGATCGCCAGCCTCAAGGCTACTAAAAAGTGGTCGGCCGCGTCGGCCACCAGCTTTTTCAGAGTCGGATAATATTCCAGCATCCGCTGATTGAAGGCCTGCTTGATCTCGAAGTAGGGGTCCGGGTTGCCCAGAACGTCGCGGATGAGGCGATGCATCTCTTTGCCCATCTGCGGCAGGGACTGCTTGAAATCGAGCTCGCTCAAATAGGCCAGCAGGGCGCGCATCGCGGGTTCTTGTTTGTCTTCCGGCACCACGCCCCTGTTGAAGAGCGTGACCAAGCTGCCGATGGCGCAAGGGATACAATCATATGTTACGCGCAGAGACGCTTTCCGCTCGGTCCGCAAGAATGGTCTCCTTTTCTTGACGCCCTGTCCCCGTGCGGCGAAAGCTCAGGAGGACAATTATAAACTCCCGGCCATTTATTCACAACCTCGAGGCCGTTCCGGCCGAGACGCATCAGGCCCGGCTCGAATCTTCTCGAAGGTCACTCCGCCGTTGAGGGTGAGGAGCGGCGCTGAAGTCTTCGTTCCGGCGGTAAACCATTTCGCAGGCCGGAGCGTAGATATGGTAAAATCCCGGGGAAGGGTGTGCCGAAAATGCTTGAGATCAAGAACCTGACCAAATCGTACGGCGATGTCGTGGCCCTCGACCGCTTCTCCCTGGACCTGAAGAAAGGGGAGGTGCTCGGACTGCTCGGCCCTAACGGCGCCGGCAAGACGACGCTGATCTCCATCCTGGCGGGGACGCTCGGCGACTTCACCGGGACCGTGAGCTTCCAGGGCCGCAATCTGTTCTCCGACCGCAACCTGAAGAACCGCCTGGGGATCGTTCCCCAGGATATGGCCTTCTACGACGAGCTCAACGCCATGGACAACCTGCTCTTCTGGGGCGGCCTTTACGACGTGCCGCGGGCGGAGCTGAAGCGCCGGACCGCGGAGCTGCTGGAGCTCGTCGAGCTCGCCGGCCGGGCCAAGGAGCCGGTCAAAAACTTCTCCGGAGGCATGAAGCGCCGCCTCAACACGGCCATCGGCCTGCTCCACCGTCCCGACCTGCTCCTTCTCGACGAGCCGACGGTCGGCATCGACGTCCAGGCCAAAGTCAGCATCCTCGACATAATCCGCAGCGCCGGCGCCGCGGGCACGGCGGTCATTTTCACCACCCACCAGCTGGCCGAAGTCGAGACGACCTGTTCCCGCATCGCCATCATGGACCGCGGCCGCATCCTGGCGGAGGGGTCGCTCGACGAGCTCGTCCGCATCGTCGGCGAGCGCGACGTCGTGGAGATCGTCGGGGATTTCGCCGCGGCCCCGTTCTCGGAAGCCCTCCAGGACCTCGCCGGAGACCGCATCGAGCTGATATCGGTGGCCGACGGCCTGGCCTCGCTGGCCGTGAGCGACACGGAACAGATCCCGAGGGTCATGGACCGGCTGTTCCAGCGCAAGCTCGCCGTCACCGATATGAAGATCAAGTCGCCCAGCCTGGAGACGGTGTTCCTGAAGCTGACCGGACGGAGCCTGAGGGATTAGGGGATGCGCCGGCTCGTCCTCGTCCTCGCGAACGACGTGCGCCGCCACCTCAAGGCGCCGCTGGCGATCCTCATCTACATCGTCATCCCCATGGCGATGACCGGCCTCATCGGCGTCATCTTCGCCCCCCGGGCCGAGGAGAGCCAGCTGCCGCCCATCCGGGTCCTCCTCGTCGACCACGACAAGGGCCTCGCCTCGAAGCTCCTGCTGGGGACCTTCGACGTCGATCCGATGAAAAAGATGTTCCAGGTGACGGTGACCGACGAGGCCGAGGGCCTCAAGCTGATGAAGAAGGGCAGGGCCTCGGCCATGGTCGTCATCCCCGGACAATTCACCCTCGACCTCCTGGACGCGAAGACGACGACCCTCACGGTGGTCAAGAACCCGGCCGAACAGTTCCTCCCCGACATCGTCGAGGAGTTCGTGAATACCCTGGCGGTCATGCTCTCGGGCGTCGTTCAAGCGTTCGCCGACGAGGCCAAGGGCATCCGGGCCATGCTCGATGGTCCACTAGAGAGATTCCCCTGGGAGGCGCTCGGGCCGGAGCTGGGCAAGGCCCAGAAAAAGATGGTCGCCGCCGAGAAATACCTCAACCCCCTGCTGCTTCGTTTGAAGGACGAGGAGACAAAAGCCGCCGGCGCCAAAACGCAGTTCACGCGGACGGACATTTTCTCGATCATCCTCCCGGGCATGGCCGTCATGTTCCTGCTGTTCATCGTCCAGTCGCTGATGCGGGACATCATCTCCGAACGCGAGGACGGCAAGCTCCGGCGCATGATGACGACGCCGCTCCGGCCGATGGAGCTCATCGGCGCCCGCCTGCTGGGCGGCTGGGTCATGGGCATGGCCGTGCTCCTTGTCATGGTCGCCTTCGGCACGCTGATGTTCCGGGCCGAGTGGGGGCCGTTCGGATATTTTCTCATACTCGGCGCGGCGGTGTCCTTCTGGACGGCCGCCTTTTTCGGCTTCTTCCACGCCCTCGTCCGGAATCGCAACCAGGCCGGCGCCCTGGCCGCGCCTATCATCCTGGCGTTCAGCCTGTTCGGCGGATCGATGATGAACCCGGAGGCGATGCCGAAAGCGTTCCGGACGGTCGGGATCGTGACGCCCAACCGTTGGTTCATCGACGGCGCGGCGCTCGTCCGGGACGGGCGCTTCCCGCTCGTCGCCTTGATCGTCCTCGTCGCGAGCGGCCTCGTCCTGGCGGCCCTGGCCGTCCCGGCCCTGCGCCGCAGGACCTTGGTGTGACCCATGAGAAGGCTCCAACGCATCTTCCACGTCGCCGTGAACGACCTGAGGATCATGGTCCGCGACAAGGTCTTCTTTTTCTGGACGCTCGTCTTCCCGCTCCTGTTCATCGTCCTCTTCGGGCTGCTGTACAAGGCCTCCGACAGCGCTCCAGCGGTCGCCGAACTGACCGTGGTCAACCTCGACGAAGGGCGTTGGAGCGCCTATTTCCTCGACAAGATCAAAGCTCCCGGCATCGAGCTGAAGATGGCCGAAAGCGCGCCGGACGAATTCAACCGCCTGCTCGTTTTGCCAGCCGACTTCTCGGCGAAGATCGAGGCCCGCCGCGACCAGGCGTTGGCCTTCAAGAAGCGCGACGGCGCGTCGACGAAAGCGGCCGCCCGCGTCGAAACGCGGCTCATCCAGGCCATCGCCCGGGTGCTCAGCGAGCTCGTCCTCTACGGGGACGGCGACCTCTCGAAGTTCCTCGACAGCCACGCGGAGTTCCGCGACCTGGTCCAGGTGAAGAGCCGGTTCCCCGAGAACACCGTCAAGGTCGTGCCCAGCGGGTTCGACCACTCCATCCCCGGCACGACCATCCAATTCATCATGATGATGGTCATCATCTATGGCGGCATCACCGTCATGGAGGACCGTAAAAAAGGGATCCTGGGACGGATGCTCTTTTCGCCGCTGTCGACGTTCGATGTCTTCCAGGCCAAGCTCGCCGGACGATGGCTGATGGGACTCCTGCAGGCCCTGATCCTCATCGTCGTCGGAAAGATCTTCTTCCGGCTGAACCTGGGGAACTTCCCCCTGTCCTTGCTGGTCATCGCCATTTTCGCTCTGGCCATGGCCGCGCTCAGCGTGTTCATCGGGTCGCTCTGCCGGAAAGAGGACATGATCATCGGCCTGGCCGTGCTCCTGGCCAACATGTTCGCCGGGCTGGGCGGCTGCTGGTGGCCGATCGAGATCGTGCCGCTCGGCGTCCGCAAGGTGGCCATGATATCTCCGGCCTATTGGGCCATGGACGCTCTGCACAAGCTCAGGTTCTTCCAGGGCGGATTGGGGGACATCCTGCCGAACCTGGGCGTCCTTCTGACCCTTTCGATCGTATTGAGCGTTCTCGCCGGGCGGTATTTCAAGATCCGGGATTGACGCGGAAGGCGGCCCGTCCCGAACCCTCATCCCACGGACCGTCTTTTTACAAGGGATGGTCTTTGTCGATTCCCTTCATTTTATGGGCGCCCGTCCGAGCGAGTCAAATAGCGGCTGAGCGGGGACCACCGGCCCGATTTCGTCCGTCAAAGTGACCGCCATGATGCGGACTTTCTTGTTGTTTGGCAGCTGGAGGGTTTTCGCGTCCACAGGCAGGTCGATGGAATAGATGAACAGGTAAGAATACATATAAAAATCGTTGGTTCCGTCGGGCAGATGACGGTGCGACGAGAACCAGGCGACGGGAGCGCGTTTAGTGAAGCCGGGGACGAGGCCAGCGTAGTCCTGGACGGTCCGCATCCTCGGCTGTGAAGGCGCGCCGGCCGTCCGCCCGCTTCGAGCCGGGCCGCCCTGCGGCTTTGCCGGCGGCGGAACGGGTTCTTGCCGGATATTCCATATGCGGTTATCCCATTGTCCGATATAGCCGCCCCAGTCCTGGATCATCAATTCGACAGGCTCGCCGTCGACCTTGAATACGGCTTTTTGATCTCCGTCCGCGGCCGCAAGCAAATACAGGCGGGTGAATTTGCCGGTCGGGAGCGTGATCGTCTGACCCCGGCCGACGACGGCGTTCGGCCCCTGGCTGGGGCCAAACACAAACGGAACCGCGCCGAACGCGATCTCGGGAGGAAGCATCTCGGCCGCCAGGGTGCGTCCGGCCGAATCGAACCCGATCGCGGCCTTGGCCCCGTCCGTCGTCGCGACGGCCATGTCATAGGTCAACGGGACCGGCTGCGATCGCGGGGCGGACGCGGCCGCGGGCGCGGTGCCGAGCTTGAGCGCGAAACTGCGGATGCCGAACGCCGGCATGTCCGTCACAAGCTCGCCGTTCGTCACGGGGACATCGGCGACGGGCGTTTCCGTTCCGCTGATCTCCCGGACGGCGACGATCGGCGCCGCGAACGTGATCCGGAGGCCCGAAGCGGGCTTGCCATCCATTTCCACGAGCCGAATGACGGCCTCGTCGCTTTGCTCCGCTTTCTTGAGCGCCAGGACGCGCACGCGATCGTTGCTGACGCTCATGAGCGAGAACGTCCGGCCGAGAGCTCCGTCGTGCTTCGCGCTCTCGAACGCCACGAGCGGCTGGTTGAGACGGAAGCCCTGCCAGTCGGTCTGGCCTTTGCGGAAGTCGCCTTCGTGGCCGGCGATCCCGTACAAGAACTCATGATGTCCCAGGTCGAGCGTGCCCTGGTCGGGATAGCCGCCCTGGACTCCCGGCGTGCGGACGAGGGTCAGCCGCAGGGTGTTGTCCGTGGGCTTGTCGGATGCGTTCTTGCAGTCCGTCAGCACCGTCGCGCCGAAAATCCCGGTCTGGTCTGTGAGGTCGATCCACTGGTGCGAGGCGACTTCGAACTGCCGGTCGAAGTCCGTGGGCCGCTCGATCGTGCCGACGTCCCAGTTGTATGTCGCGACACGGTTCGAGGCGGTCAGGGGGAAGACCGCCTTGAGATGGGCTTCTCTTGTCATCCAATCCATGGCCATCCCGAATTCCACCCGGTTTCCCGCGTCGCCTGCCGACAGGCGGATCGTCTGGACGAACGTCGAGCCTTCGGCGTGACGTTCGATCGCGAGGGCGACGCGGGCCGGGCCGTTCTCGAGGACCCGGACCTTGACCGGGCCGCCGACATATGCGCGCGGAGCCGCGATCTGCTGGTCGTAATCCATGTTCCAGGCCGGCCAGTTCTTCGGGTTGTCGGTCTTGATCTCCAGCCGGGCGGGCGCGGACAACAGTTCCTGGTTCAGCCCTTTATCGAAGATGCTCGCGAGGTCGCCGTTGCGGTCGAGCCTCACGGAATAACGCGCATTCTCGAGCGAAGATTCGGTCACCTTGAGCGCCGAGGCGGCGGGTGCGTCGGCCGGTTGAACGTCATAGACGGCGAAGCCGACCGATGGGACCTTGGCCACGAACACGACCTTGTGATCGGCCGTCAATTGGGCCGGAACGTCCGCTCCGTCCGGGCCGAGGACGCGGACGGCCCGGGGCGTTCCGCCCGGGAAGCCGACGGCGGCTTCGACCACGTCCTCGCGGGCGATATTCAGAGGATTGTAGACAACGACGGCCGCGCCTTCGGTCCGGGTGTCCATGACCGAGGCGACCGCGCCGGCGGCGCTGGTCAATACGCCGGCGAACTGATTTGAAGCCAGGATCTCGTCATTCCAGGAATATTCGTACGCTTTCGGAATGCTGGTCCCGGGAATGATATCGTGCATCTGGTTGGCCAACACCAGCGCCCAGGCGTTGTTCAGCCGTTCGAGCGGGTAAGGCCCTCCGCCGAGCCAGGCGGCGGCGACCGAGGCCCGCTCGGCGTCGTCGGCCAGGACCTCGTTCATCCGGTTCCATCGTTTCATGTATGTCTGGGACGTGATCGATCCGGCCGAATGGTTGATGAGCTCGAGGTCCCCCTTGTAGCGGGGGAGCTTGGAGATCTTGTCGGGCTTGATGTCGAGGAACATCTGTTCCGATGTGGCGGATATCACGCGCACCGGCCCGTCGCCAACGGTGATCTCGTCGGGCGCCGGAGGCGTCGGAGACTGTCCTTGAGGGGCTTGAGGCTGCGCTTCGAGCGATGGCCCGCGCTGTCCGCGCCAGGTGAACGGCGTCGGCTCGGCGATTTGGCCCTTGGTCACGATGGCTTCGAGAAGTTTCACCGAGGATTCCTGGGCGGCGCCGCCGGTGTCGCCGGTGCCGTAGTACATGTAATCGGCGAAGATGCCGGTCACTTTTCCGTTCAGGGAGATGCGCGCGGGCCAATCGACGAGCGGGCGGAACCGCCGTTGTTGCTGCGGTGTCGCCGTCTGCCCGGGGTCGGGCTTGGGGGGGGCCGGCGGCGTCTTGCTCAGGTCATAAGTGATCTGACCGCCGTAGCTTCCGGGATTCAGAGCGGCAAGCACGAACTGGCCGTCCGGGCCGTCCCAGATGCCGACGTTGAAGGGAATGCCTTCGGGCGTCTTTTCGGGCGAGTCCGGCCCGCCGACATGGGGCGCCGGCTGCCAGCTCGAGGACAGCTTCTGCGTCGAAAAGCCCTTGATGCCGCAGTGGGCCAGGATGCTGGGCAGGGACGCGGGGAATCCGAAACAGTCCGGGAGCATGTACTCGGCGCTCGTCTTGCCGAATTCCCGCCGGAAGAATTGGGTCCCATACAGGAGTTGGCGGACGATCGATTCTCCGGAGGGCGAATTGACGTCGTTCTCGTCGAAGGAGGATCCGGAAGGGAACCAGCGGCCGGTCGCTATGTAGGCTTTGACCTTCTCGTACTCGGCCGGGTAATACTCCTTCATCATGAGATAACGGCGGGCGCCGCTGAAATTGAAGATATAGTGCGGGTACTTTTCGATGAGATCGAAGTTCACCCGCATCGTTTTCGTGATGTGATCCCGGATCGTCGTCTGGTAGTCCCACCGCCACTGCGTGTCCAGGTGGGCGTATCCGACGACATAGAGCGTCGGCTGCTTCGAGAGGTTGGCGGCCGTCGCCGCCTCTTTCTCGCCGCACCCTACGGCGAAGACCAGGAGGACCGCCTGGAGCGAGATGATCAGCAGCGGCGTAGGCCTAAATCGGAGTTTCATGGACGACCTCCTTGAAATAGAGCGGAGCGACATTGACGGTAAACTTATCCGACTCGCGGCGGAAAGTCAAAGAGCGGGGCGGGGTCCGTCGAGCCGGGGGCTATCTCAAGTGGATGCGGTCGGGGTCGAGGTCCTGGCGGATCGTGCGGAGCTCCTCGTCGGTCGGCGGGGCCGTCGTCTCCAGGCGCCGGCCGATCTTCACGTCCCAGCCGATATTCGCTCGAACGTCCTGGACGGTGGTCCCGGGATAAGTTTCCTGGAGGATCATCTCGTGCGTGTTCCTGGTGAACCGGTAGACGCCGAGATCCGTGATGATGAGCGAAGGCCCTTTACCCGGAAACCCGAATCGGCTTCGTGAATTGGCCGCGTCGATGAACCCCGGGCTGGTGATGAAATCGATCTTCCGGGGAAATGATTTTGGGGACTGTTTGAGCACCATGATGACCTTCTTGGCGTGGATGGCGATCTCGCAGGCGCCCCCGCTTCCCGGGAGCCGCACCTTCGGCCGGTCGTAGTCGCCGATCACCGTCGAATTGATGTTCCCGAACCGGTCGACCTGGGCGCCGCCCAGAAACCCGACGTCGATCCGCCCGCCCTGGAGGTAATAGTTGAAGATCTCGACCATGGAGCAGACCGAGATCGAGTCCGTGGCCAGGCAGGGATCGCCGATCGAAAGAGGCAGGCGGTCGGGAACACATCCGACGGCCCCGGACTCGTAGATCAAGACGAGCTCGGGCGCCCCAAGGCGGCGGGCCAGGTTGCAGGCGACATTGGGCAGGCCGATCCCGACAAAAACGACCTCGCCGTTATTGAGCTCCCTGGCGGCCCTGACGACCATCATCTCCGAAGGCGTGTATTCGGCCATCATGTTCTCCCGCAAGCCCTAGAAGCCATAGTTGACGGATCCCGAGGGGCGGTCGTCGGCCCTCAATTTCCCGACGTATTCGGCGCCCAATTTCTCCTGATATTCCCGGCGACCTGAAAGGCCATAGACCCACTCGTCAAGATACCTGTCCATCCCCGCTTTGCCTTTGGACACCTTCGCCCATTCGACATAGAACGCGTTGTCCCGGTCATAATATCCCAGCGCATAGCTCGGATTGGCGGCGAAGGGTTCAATGACCACGGCCGCGACGATCAAACCCGGGATGAGAGTCCGGTTGGGATCGGCCCGGATGACATCCCCCGCCACAAGCTCCTCGGCCACGATAACGACCCTCTTCGAAGCGAAAGCGGCCTCACGCTGGACTCCCATAAGCCCCCAGATCTGGGCGTTCCCCTCCTCATCGGCCCGCTGCACATGGATGATGGCGATATCGGGATTGAGAGCCGGGACCGTCGCATACCGCTTTCCCGTGTAGGGGCAGCGGATGAATTTGATGTTCTTGTTTTTCTTGGGCAAGTCGCTGCCCTCGAAGGCCTTGAGATGCATAAAGGGAAGATGGGACGCTCCGGCCATGAACCTGGCGACCATCCCGAAATGGCTGTATTCCTCAACCTCGATCTTCCTCGGGACACCCTCCTCCACGGCCCTCCTGAGACCGAAGAGAGATCCGACGCCGGGATTCCCGGCCCAGCTGAAGACAAGCTTGCGGACGCACCCCGCGGCGACCATCTGGTCATAGATGAGGTCGGGCGTCAGGCGGCAGGCGACCAAATCCCGTTTCTTCTGGCGAATGATCTCGTGTCCGGCGGCGAAGCAAATGAGATGGGTGAATCCTTCGATGACGACCGTATCGCCGTCCCGAACGAACTTGCCGACCGCCTGGGACATGGTCATGACCTTGCTGCTCATATCGTCCTGCCCCTCTTCCGCATGCTCCTGAGGACATCGGTGAAGACGGCCACTGCGGTGTCGACCTCGCGGGCGTTGACGATCAAAGGCGGACAGAAACGGATAACGCTGTCGCCGCAGGGCAAGAGCAGGAGCCCCCGGCGGAAAGCCTGCTGGGCGATCTCGTGAACTTCTGCGGCGGCCGGCTCTTTTGTCCTCCGGTCCCTGACGAACTCGACCCCGATCATCAGGCCCAGGCCGCGGACGTCGCCGATCATCGGGAACTCTTTCTTGAGCTCCTGGAGCTTGTTCAGGAGACGGCGGCCCATCCGGGCGGCATTGGCCATGAGGCCTTTCTCGAGAAGGTCGAGAGTCACGAGCGACGCCTCGCAGGCCAGCGGGTTCCCGCCGAAGGTGCTGCCGTGGGCCCCGGCCTTCCAGGTCATGTACTTCTTTTTGGCGACGACGGCGCCGAGCGGCAGCCCCGAGGCCAACCCTTTCGCCAGGACGACGACGTCCGGCTCCACCCCGAAATTCTCGATGGCCAGGAACTTCCCCGTCCGGCCCATTCCGGACTGGACTTCGTCGACGACGTAGATGATCCCGTTCTTTGCGGCGAAGGCCTTGAGCTTCCGGTGGAACTCCGGCGGCGGGACGATGTAACCTCCCTCTCCCTGGATGGGCTCGACGAAGATGGCCGCGATCTCCCGAGGGCTCATCAGGTGTTTACAGACCACTTTCTCAATGGCCTCGGCGCAATAGATGCCGCAGGAATCGTAAGTCAAGTTGTAGGGGCATCGGTAGCAATAGGCGTAGGGGACATGGTGCACTCCGGGCAGGAAGGGAGAAAAATGAAGCCGCTGTTTCGCCTTGCTGGCGGTCAGGCTCAGGGCGCCCATCGTCCGGCCGTGGAAAGAACCGAGAAAAGAGATGATGTACGGCCGTCGGGTGCGGTACCGGACCAGCTTGATGGCGGTCTCGACGGCCTCCGCTCCCGAGTTGGTGAAGAAGGCGCTCTTCTCATCGTCCCCGGGGCACATCCTGACCAGGCGCTCCGCCAGGTTGGCGAAGGATTCGTAGTAAAAATCCGTCGAACAGATGTGGAAGAACTTCTCGGCCTGTTTCTTGACGGCCCGGACGACCTTGGGGTGGCTGTAGCCCGTGACGTTGACCGCGATCCCGGCCATGAAATCGAGGAACCGGTTGCCGTCCACGTCCTCGGCCACCGCGCCCGTTCCCCTGGCCACGACCAGAGGGTATTCTTTGATATAGGAACTGGAGGTGTAGCGCTTGTCTTTGGCGATGACCCTGCGGGCCTGTTTTCCGGGCAATGAGGTTTTGATGTTGGGGATTTTTTCTGCCACGTTCCGACCTTTCTTATGATCTCTTTAGGGCGAGAGACATTCCCTGGCCTCCGCTGACGCAGAGAGTGGCCAGGCCGAGTTCCTTGTTTTCCTGGATGAGGCTATGGAGAAGCGTGACCGTTATCCGTGCGCCCGTGCAGCCGATGGGATGGCCCAAGGCGATGGCCCCGCCTTTGGTATTCCTCTTGGCCGGATCCCATTTGAGCTCCCGCTCGCAGGCCAGGACCTGGGCGGCAAAGGCCTCGTTGATCTCGATGAGGTCGAAATCGGCGAGGCTGAGATCGAGCGACTTCAAGATCTTTTGGGTCGCCGGCACCGGGCCGAGGCCCATCTCCTTCGGGTCGACGCCCGCGGAGGTGAAACCCAGGATCTCGGCCAAAGGCCTGACGCCCAGCCTTTGCGCTTCGGACCGGGTCGTCAGGACCAGCGCGGCGGCGCCGTCGGTGAGACCGGAAGAGTTCCCGGCGGTGACAGACCCTCCCTTCCTGAAGACGGGGGGAAGCTTGGCCAGGCTTTCGAGCGTCGTCTCCGGCCGCGGATGTTCGTCGTCGACGATCAAATTCTCCCGCCCGCGCTTGTCCTTGACCGCGACGGGTATGATTTCCTCCTTGAACTTCCCCTTTTCGGCCGCCCGCTTGGCCTTCAACTGGCTCTCCAGGGCAAACTCATCCTGTTCCCTGCGGCTGATGCCGAATTTTTCCGCCAGGATGTCCGCCGTCTCGCCCATGATCATCTCGGCCAGCGGGCAGAAGAGCCCGTCCCGGTACATGGCATCGACGAGGACTCCGTCGCCCAGCCGATAGCCCCAGCGGGCTCCGTCCAGAAGATACGGGATCTGGGACATGTTCTCGGTGCCGCCGGCGAGGAAGATCTTGTTTTCTCCGAGGAGAAGCGATTGGCACGCCAGCGCGATGGCCTTCATCCCCGAGGCACAGGCTTTGTTGACGGTGAACGCCGGCCGCTCCATTGGGATCCCGGAACCGTAGAGGACCTGCCGCGCCGGGTTGGGCCGGTTCCCGGCCTGCCGGCCCATCCCGAAGATCACCTCGTCGATCTGGCCCGGAGCGACTCCCGCTCTCTTCATCGCTTCGACCGAAGCGGCGACGCCGAGCGCGACGGCGCTTGTCTCTTTGAAGGCGCCCCCATACTTCCCGATCGGCGTCCTGGCGGCGCTCAGAATGACGACTTTTTCCCCGAGATTTTTCATCCGAACTTCCTTTCCATATCGGCCAGGGCGGATTCGATCTTATCCCGGATCAGGGTGATCTCGTCTTCCTGGATCACGAAAGGCGGAGCGACCAACACTAGGTCGCCGTTCATGCCGTCGGCCTGGCCGATGTTCGGCCAGAGGACGAGGCCTCGATCCAGGGCTTTGGCGATAAAGGCTTCGACGTACTTCTTGCCCCTTGGGAAGGGCGTCTTTTTCATTTTGTCCTTGACGAATTCGACCCCGATGAGAAGGCCTTTTCCGCGGACATCCCCGACGTGGGGGTGGTCGAGGAGTCCCTCGAGTTCGCGTTTCAGCCGTTTCCCCGCTTGCACGCATCGGCGGAGGAGGTCGTGAGCGTCGAGATAATCGAGGGTGGCCAATGCGGTCGCACAGCCGACCGGATGGTGGGCGAAGGTCTGGGCATGGAGAAAGTTTTTCCCGTTTTTCCGGATCGGGTCCAGGAGGCCTTTTTGGGCGGCCAGGGCGCTCAGCGGGAAGTATCCGGAGGTCAGTCCCTTGCCCATGACGACGATATCCGGAACGAGGCCGAAATGATGACAGGCCAGCCATCGGCCTGTCCGTCCAATCCCGGTCATCACCTCATCGGCGATGAGGAGGACCTCGTTCCGGTCGCAGATCTTGCGGACGGTCCGCCAATAGTCTTCGGGCGGAACGGAAGCGCCCGTGGAAGAACCACCGATGACCTCACCGATGAACGCCGAAACCTTCTCCCGGCCCAGTTTCTCGATGGTCTTTTCCAATTCGTGGGCGCATTTCACTCCGCAGCCGGACGGCTGCAGATCCCACGGGCAGCGGTAGCAGTAGGGCGCGGGAATTCGAGCGCTTGCGAGGAGGAGCGGCCGGAATGCCTCCTGATAGTGTTTTCGCGCCGAAAGAGACAGCGCCGCCAGCGTGTTTCCGTGGTAACTCGGACTGAGGGAGATGACGCGATACTTCGCCGGCTTCCCGGTTTCGACCCAATACTGCCGGGCCAGCTTTATGGATGCCTCGATGGCTTCGGAGCCGGATGTCAGAAAAAACAATTTTGCGTCCGGAAACGGCAGAAAAGAGGATACCCGGGCGGCCAGTTTTTCGACGGGTTCATGGGTGAACTGGACGCCGCTCAAGTAGGCCGCTTTTCCGGCCTGGCGGGACAGAGCCGCGGCCACCTCTTTGACGCCATGCCCGATGTTGACGACGGCCGCCCCGCCGCTCCCGTCGAGGTATTTCTTGCCGTTGACATCATAGAGATAGGACCCGCGGCCGGCCCGGATCAGCGGGAAGGACTTATGGAAGTTGCGGTAAAGGACGGAACCCTGCGGAAAGCGATATTCGGACATGCCGGCTCCTCCATTTTATCATTAAGGGCGAGCCCCTTGTCAAAATTTTTAAGGCCCCATTCGGGGGGAACGACCTCCCGCCCATGTCTTCGAGCAGGTCGCCCTGAGTGCGGCCCTCATGGAAGCCATTAGGACTGCAAGGCTGCCGCTTCGGCCTGTACTCAGGGCAAGGTTTTTGCGGCTCTCTGAGTGCTGCCGCTTTGGCTTGTACTCAAGTAGACGTGTTTGCGGCTCCCTGAGTGCGGCCGAGGAGAGCGGGGATTACGCATAGCGGGGGATGCCGCGTTCTTGACACATATCCGGGGCCGGGATATCCTTGTTTTGTAATGGGAAAGGTTGATTCCATCACGGGGTAAATCATCATGACGAGAATGCGGATCTTCTTTATTTTGGTCTTGACGCTATTCACTGTTTCGCCGGCATTTGCGGAGCGCGATAGAGTTCAAGGAGGCGACCAGTTCCTGGATGGGATCGGCGAAACCGGCCTTATTGCCCGCTACATGTTCAACGGCAATGCGGAGGATTCGTCCAGGAACAACTTTCACGCGACTCTGCATGGAACCGGAGCCACCTTTGTCGAGGACAGCCGGTTCGGCAGAGCCCTTAACCTGCAGGGCAACGGCAGCTACGTCCAGCTCCCGGGGAACGCCTTGTCCCATGAAGACACGATCAGCGTCACGGGTTGGCTTTTGCTCAATTCCGATGCCCCCGGGCAGCGGTTCTTCGATTTCGGGCAGAGCGCCTCCAAGAACCTCTCCGCTGCCGCGACCGACTCCTTTCGGGCTTCCATCACCTCCGGCGCCGGGGTGATAAGTGAAACAACGGGCACGGAGGTTCCCGCGAATCAGTGGGTCCACCTTGCCGTCGTACTCGATCCGGCCGGACGCACTCTGACCAGCTATCTCAACGGCGCCAGAGCCGGCCAGGCTACGAACGTCACCGCAAACGCCGCGCAGGTCATCCACCAGACGTCCGCGGACGCGAACCGCCTCTACATCGGCCGCTCGCAGAATGACGCCGCGGTCACGCTCAACGCCAGGCTGCGCGATGTCCGCATCTACCGCATCGCGCTGACCGACCAGCAGGTGGCCGCGATCCGCAACAATGCTCCGTCGGGCCGTCAAGGCGGCGGTGGCCGTGGCAGGACTCCCGCGCCGGTCATTTCGACCGCCGCCATCCCGCAGGAATCCCCGCTGGCGTCCCGATTGGAAGCCGTTCCCGACATCAAGGCCGAAACGGTCGCAGGCCAGGTCCCCCGGCTGCCGTATACCGTCCCCGCCATGTATCGCAACAAAGCCAAGGGGCCGGACGTTCGCGTGGTCTGGCCGTCGCCCACGGACAACGGTCAATTCATCAAGCCGGGCACGTACACCGTGACCGGCAAGGTGCCCGGCACTCCATTCCAACCCAAGGCCACGGTGACCGTGAAAGAGGCTTCGAAGACGGCGCCCGTTCCGAAGCGCCTGGTCGAGGCGTTTCCTCTCGGGCAGGTCGTTTTGGACCAGGACACCAAAGGGCGCGACACTCAGTTCATCAAAAATCGCGATAAGTTCATCCGCGGCTTGGCGGAATCCGATCCCGACAGCTTCCTCTACAATTTCAGGGATGCGTTCGGCCAGAAGCAGCCCGAAGGCGTCAAGCCGCTCGGGGGCTGGGACAGCCAGACGACCCGCCTGCGCGGCCACGCCAGCGGCCACTACCTGTCGGCCATCGCCCAGGCCTACGCCGGCACGATCTACGATGAAGCTTTGCGGGCGAATTTCCTCAAGAAGATGAATTATCTTATCGACACCCTCTATGATCTTTCCCAGAAATCGGGCAGGCCCGCCGAGGAAGGAGGGCCATTCAATGCCGATCCGACCAAAGTCCCGATCGGCCCCGGCCGCAAGGGCTATGATTCCAATCTCCGGGCCGACGGCATCAGGACCGATTACTGGAACTGGGGCAGGGGGTTCATCAGCGCATATCCCCCCGATCAATTCATCATGCTTGAGCAAGGGGCCACGTACGGCACCCAGGACAGCCAGGTCTGGGCTCCTTATTACACCCTCCACAAGATCCTCGCCGGCCTGCTCGATTGCTACGAGGTCGGCGGCAACCAGAAAGCCTTGGAGATCGCCAAGGACATGGGCGCCTGGGTCTATGCCCGGCTCAAAGTCCTGCCGATCCAGACGCGCATCAGCATGTGGAACCGATATATCGCCGGCGAGTATGGCGGCATGAACGAAGTGATGGCGCGCCTCTCCCGGCTCACCCGCGACCAGCAATTCCTCGAATGCGCCAAACTGTTCGACAACATCAACGTCTTCTATGGCAACGCCGATCACGAGCACGGCCTGGCCAAAAACGTCGATACGATCCGCGGCAAGCACGCCAACCAGCATATCCCGCAGATCATTGGGGCACTGGAAACATTCCGCGACACGCTGGAATTTCCCTATTACGAGATCGCCGAGAACTTCTGGAATATCGCGACCCACAGTTACATGTACAGCATCGGCGGCGTCGGCGGCGCCCGCAATCCGAACAATGCCGAATGCTTCACGGCCGAGCCCGACACGCTGTGGGAGAACGGATTCGCCAACGGCGGGCAGAACGAAAGCTGTTGCACCTACAATCTCTTGAAGTTGGACCGCCAGCTCTTCATGTTCGATCAGACCGGCAAGTACATGGACCACTACGAGCAGGGGCTCTACAACCACATTCTCGCCTCCGTCGCCGAGAACGATCCGGGAAACACCTACCATGTCCCGCTCAACCCCGGCGCGCAGAAACAATTCGGCAACGCCAAAATGAACGGCTTCAGCTGCTGCAACGGCACCGCCCTCGAAAGCAGCACCAAGCTTCAGGACTCCATTTACTTCAGGAGCGCCGACAACAGGACGCTGTATGTCAACCTCTTCGTTCCGTCCACGCTCAACTGGACAGAACGCGATCTGGTCGTGAAGCAGCGCACAGATTTCCCCAATGCCGATACCACCCAGCTCGTCCTCACGGGCGGCGGTCGGTTCGACATCAAGATCCGCGTGCCGGGCTGGGCGACCCGCGGCTTCTTCGTCAAGAGCAACGGCCGGACGCAGTCGGTCAAGGCCGTGCCCGGCACTTACCTGACACTCCGCAGAAACTGGAAGGATAACGATACGATCGAGCTTCGGATGCCGTTTCCCTTCTATCTGGATCCGGTCGTGGATCAGCCCAATGTCGCCAGCATCTTCTACGGTCCGGTTCTGTTGGCGGCCGAAGAGTCCGGCCCCCGGACCGACTGGCGTCCCGTGACGCTCGACGCAAGCGACATCGGCAAGTCCATCACGGGCGATCCCGGCACCCTTCGTTTCAGCGTCGGCGGCATCGCCTTCAAGCCGTTCTATGAAACCTACGGGCGATATTCGGTGTATCTGAACGTGACCTTGAAGTAGGGCGGTCACCCCGATGCGCGTGCCGGCAAGCTCCTTCTTCCGGCATATGACGACGGCATCATGGCCGTGAAGGAAAGGGGTGACTCAGAGGACCGGCTGACATGGCTGGGCCGCTAGAAGCCTAATTTCTCCTTCGAGGGCCCGCTTTCTCGATCGTCCGGCCCGACGGTCCGCCCTTGAATGCGCCTGCCAGTCGGCGCATGATTTCTTGACACATGTCCGGGGCCGGGATATCCTTATTTCATGAGGGGAAGGGTTGATTCTGAGCCCGAAGCCGGCGATTCCATGCCGCGACAAAAAAGGAATTTCCTATCCTTTCCGGCTTTGTCAAGTAGCTTCTTGCCGCTGACGCTTTCGCGGCGTTCGGCGAGGTTTCCAGCGCGTCGATCATCAAGGACAAGTTCAGCGGCGAGAGCCGTGGTTTCGGCTTCGTCGAGATGCCGAACAAGGAAGAGGCCGACAAGGCCATCTCGGGCCCTAACGGCAAGGACCTCAAGGGCCGTCCCCTGACGGTCAACGAAGCCCGGCCCCGCACCGGCCGGCTCCGCACGGGCAGCGGTGGCGGCAGAGGCGGCTTTGGTGACAGTGGCGGCGGCCGCGGCCGGTATTGATCGCTTGGCCTAGCGACCAGCCTTTATTCACAAGCAAGGGCGGATGCCCGGGCAGGGCAATCCGCCTTTTTCATTTTCGGGGTGTACGGACGGATTCCCGGTCCGGCCCGGGCCGGGACGCCCGTTATCCCGCTGGGAATCGAACCCGGCGTTTCCGGAATCCAACGGGAATGAAATCGGCGAGCTCGGCCTTGGCGATCCTCTTGAGGGCCATTTCCAGGAGGAGTTTTCTTTTCTCCGGGTCCCGGGTGGCCGTTTTCCGATATCTCCGGAGCCCCAGACGGTCACGAAGGAGCAGCATCTCGACAGAGGACGCCCTTTGCCGCGTCCGGTTCGTCGAGCTCATGAGGCCCCCTTGCTTTTGAGGGCCCGCAGTTCGGCCAGGGTGTCGTTTTCCGGCAGAGCCGCTTTCTCCTCGAGATAGGCCCAATCGATCTCCTTACCGTAACGGGCTATCAGGAGCTCCGTCATCTCGCAGTCGACCTCGGAATCCCAGTGTTTGCAGGCGTTCATCCGATCGATGATCAAGTCTTCGAGGCCGATGACGAAACAGGACAGACCTCCCTCGAGATCGACCGTTTCGTATGGAGCCTTCTCGCCGGAGAGACCGGAAGCGGGAGCCTCGACCGCGATGTCCAGCCCGGCATGGACCCAATATCGGCCCTTTTTCACGAACTCCAGCTCTTGCAACACTTCGCCCAGAGCATCGCGGTCGGCATAAGCCAGGTCGATATCGGCGGTAAAATAGACCTCGCGCGTGTAATAGGAAAGAGCCAAGCCTCCGATGAGGACCGGGGCCGGCTTGCCCCTCTCCTCGAGCCGGCGGGTGATCAAGCCCGTCATCAGCAACTGACGGGCTAAGGGGGCTTCCGTCGCTCCGATTTTCGTCAGGATGTCTTTGATATTCACAGGGTTATGATAACAGCAACGATCGAGAGAAACAAGCCGGCTTCGGCGGCGCCCGCAGCCGGTACTGATCGCTCGACTCAGTGATTAGCTGACTTTATTCGGTTATCGATCATTCCTTCTCCGCCTCGCTCTCCAACCGGTTCTCCGGTCAAGATCTTTGGCGAATCGAACGAGGCGAGGAAGGGTACGCCTCTCTCGTGAAATACCGCCTCACCGCTGCCCGATAAAACTCCCGGATATCGCAAAACGCTATTTTCACCTACACCGCATGAAATCCCGGCGGCTTTACCGGCGGGGCTACACCCGTTCCCATTCCGAACACGGAAGTTAAGCCCGTCCGTGCCGATGGCACTGTATGGGCAGCTGTGCGGGAGAGTAGGTCGATCCCGGGTCTTATTCGCAAGCAAGGGCGGATGCCCGGGTAGGGCAATCCGCCCTTTTTTATTTTGGGGGGGGGGGTTCCGTTTACTTGGTCTTTCCAGGCCAACCGGAGGGTAGCCGTTCGTTGACGGATTTTTCGTTCGGCTTGCGGATTCCCTCTTGTGGGCCCCCGGCACGCTTCTTGAATCAGCTCCCGGGTGCCGTTCTATAACTACGGCTGGTTCCTGTCCGAATTTCGCTGACGTCAAGCAGAGCGCTTCAAGAAGCTCATGGCGGGAATTTTCAACGCCCATAAGAGGGGATTATTGCGCGCGCGCTGACACCTGACCGATGATCGGCCGGCGAAGGCTTCCGCCCGTCGGCATTTAGGCCATTGACACAGACAGTAATCATCATGGAGCCCTGCCGTCACTTGACAAGGACAGATCCGGGATTTATGATCTTCTTCATTCCCGATAGATAGCTTGCGAAGGAGGGGTCAGATGAATAAGTATATCCCATTTCTCGGCCTCGGTGCCCTTCTCCTGATATCCCCCGGTTTGATCAGGAGAGGCCCAGCCGCGGCTTTTTACCCCGGCCAGGAGACCGCCCCGGCCTCGCCGGCGAGTAAGTCATATCCCGGCGGGCAGGGCGGAATGGTCTTTTTCCCTTTGGGCGACCTGTCGTTCCCCGATGAAATCGTTTCCTTCCAGTCCGGCAACCCGGCCGCGTCCAATGAATTGGACCGGGATCCGAAATTCACTCTCGGGCCCCCCGACTATGATAAGTCCAAGGATGTGAATTACACGACCCTGGGCTGCGGAGGCGTTCTGACTTTGCGTTTCATCGACAATGCCCTCATCGACATCGACGGGCCCGATCTTTATGTCTTTGAGATCGGCCCCGATGTTGAGCCGACCAGCTTGGCCATATCCGAGGACGGCACGAAGTGGATCGAGGTCGGTGCCATCTCGGGCGGCAAGGCTTCGGTCGATATCCACGATTTCGCCCAACCCGGCGAACTTTTCCATTTCGTCCGGCTGACCGATCTGAAATCCGCCTGCGGCAGCAGCTGGCCGGGCGCCGACATCGACGCCGTGGGGGCCATCGGCTCCGTTCTCCAGTTCTCCCTGAGCAGTTCCGTGCTTTTCGATTTCAACATGTTCGAGCTCAAGCCCGAAGCCCGCGAGGAGCTCGTCCGCATTGCCGGGGAGATCAGGAAATATCCCGGGGCGACGGTAGTCAGCGAGGGGCACACGGACTCCGTCGGTTCCCAGGAAAGCAACCTGGTGTTGTCCCGGAACCGGGCCCAGTCGGTGTGTGATTTTCTTGAGGCGGAGGAACTGCAGGGTTATCACTTCGATGTCAGGGGTTACGGGAAGAGCCGGCCCGTCGCTTCCAATGATACGGAGGAGGGCCGGGCCAAGAACCGCCGCGTCGTCATTATTGTCGTGCCCCGTTGAAAGGCAGCGCCAGCGTCCAGGCCGCCCGCGATAAGCGCTGAGAGACCGAGGCCTCCTATGATCGTGGCCTCTGTGGCCGGCTTGTTTCGCGTGATCCGGATCTCGTGGGGACTGCATCCTTTTCATCTTCGACGAATTCATGAACGGGTAGAACCTGCGGTTGGAATACAGCCAAATCTTTTCAAGATTTGACCTACAATTCCTGCCCAAATTAATTTGAGCTGGCCACACTGCCGTGGAGCACTTAGACACGCTCTCTGCACGATTAACCAGCCGACAGACATACCGGAAAAATGATTTATATCTTGGCAATCGCAGATGAATATAGTAAAATCAGATAACAAACACTGATCGACCATAATGAAGGGAGGACGATAATCATGTCCGCAATTAGCAAAGGGGCCATAATTATTTTTGCATGTCTTTGTGTTCCCATCGCGAATCTGGCCGCGGCCCAGTTCACGGCCGATTTCAGCCTTAAATCCGCACAAACACCTATGCAGGCGAAAATATTTGTCAGCGGAGATATATACCGGCTTGAAAGTCAACAGGGCGGGGAACAATTCATATTAATCCACAAAGAGGGCGCTACCTATGCCGTTAATTCGAAACTAAAGCAATACAAAATATTAAAAGGAATGGCTGAAAATTTTGCCAATCCCATCGCAGCATGGAAAAGCGCTACCAAAGACATGCAGGTGAATCTTGCCGGCGAAGATAAATTGAACGGCTATCAATGCAAGCTCTATGAATACAGATATGCTAAGGAATCAAAGATTGTCATGGAAGCCTGGGTGGCCGACGCTCTGAATTTTTTTGTCAAGCAGGTATTCCATGCTGACGATGGTGACGCGGTCATGCTTCTGACCAATATAAAAGAAACTGAGCTCGATCCGGCCCTGTTCGCAATCTCCGCGAATTATAGTGAGGCCCCTTCCGGCCAGAAAACTACCGAGAAACAATCACCAAAGCGGCAAGAGGCCAATACCTCTGGCGAAAACAGCCGAGCTCCCTGGGGTGGAAGCTATGCCGCCGGCTCTAAGGTCTCGGTTGCTCTCGATCCCGAGATGGAAACAAAAATTGTTATCAGCAATAGTATCGACGGGGAATCGATATGCAAATTTACCAGCCAAAAAGCGAGTAAAGAACCCAAAACAAGCACGATCACGTTGAAATCCAAATCAAGCAAGGAAGAACCGTTTCTCGGCTTCGGCGGGATTGAGATGGTGACTCTGAAAGTGGAAAAGGGAGAGGTTTTCCTGACTGTGGAACAAAAGGCCGGTATGGGCAAGGGCTATGCCGAAGACAAATACATGCACACATACGGTAAATACAAAACTGTCGGCCAGTCATTTACAGTAGACCCGGGCCACAATCTGGCAATTACAATAACCTCCGACAGCCCGGAAGCGGTTGGCAATATCAGAGTTTTCAGGGGCAGTCAAACCGATGAGATCGAGACAATTGAATTTCAACTCAAAGATGGCGAAGCCAAAAGCTGGAAATACGCAGCCGATAAAAAAGCCGCCTCATTTGAGGTAACCCTGACCGAGGGCGCAATCCGCCTCAGCTTCCGCCAGCCGGACAAATAGTAAGCTGAATCGCAAAATCCCAGCCGGGATCTAATCAAAGGCTTTATCAGGACAATGTTGCACAAGATTCGCATTTATCTAATGTTTTGATTATGAATCTTGCTAACGCAGCAGGCAAGGTTGAGGCCGCCGAACATTTCCAGGTTTTTGAGATCAAAAACGGAAAGATACAGTCGCGCCGTACCCTGCACTGCCGTGAAAGCGGCCCAATTGCCCGTCTGCGGCTCCGCCTGAAGTTGGCATGTGTCCCAAGAAGCGGATAGTCCGTGTCCCCTGATTCGATCAGTCGACTTTATTCGCAAGCAAAGGCGGATGCGCCGTAAGGGGAGTCCGCCCCTTTTTTGCGGTAGCCGTTCGTTGACGGTTTTTCACCCGGCATCCTAGATGGAAGGCTTCCCGGGAAAGGTCCTCGTCGAGGAAAGGTCGGTATGGACTGCCACATACATGGAGCCGTCCCTTGCCCTCGTCCGCGAAAACTCCGATCTGCCCGACGACCCCATCCTCCCACCCGAAGATCCGGAGCCCGATATTCGGTCCGGGAGAAAAAAACGGTCAAACGGCTTTCCATTGTAATGGCCGCTTGCCTGTTGCGTCCTGACGCTCATTGATGGAGAGCCGACCGACCATCTGGACTGTGAAAACCAGGACTAGAAATAAAGGCCACGACAATACCAGAAACGGCTATGCCCCCAAGACCGTCAAATCCAAGTTCGGCGAGATCGGCCCGGGCCCCGGGTTTGAGTGCCGGAATCAAGCTTTTCAGCATGGCCACCGGCTTTTCGAAGAAATGATAGGTCCAAACCATGAAGGCCAGGTCGAGGGACCGTTTCAAATCTCGATCACATGGCCCCGCAGAAGGCCCTATAACCACGTCCTGCAGTTCAAGATCACCCTCCTGGAGACGGATCCTCCGGTTTGGAGGAGAATCCGAGTTCCGGATTATTACACATTCTATGACGTACACGTTGCTATTCAGGACGCCATGGGTTGGGAGGGCCGACACCTGCATGATTTCAAAATCCGGCCCTTAAAACGAGCTAGCCTGGACATTAGGATAGAATCTCCATTCGCGATCGACGACCTCGAAGACGCGGCGCCGATCCTTACGACCGAAGTGGCCGGGGCGGACTTTATTCAAGAGCCGGGGGACCGGGCGCTTTATACTTATGATTACGGCGACGACTGGCTGCATGATGTCCTATTCGAGGGCAGCTGTCCGAAGGAGCCGGGAAAGAAGTATCTGATTTGCTTGGCCGGCGAACTGGCCGGCCCTCCGGAAGATTGCGGGGGGATTCCGGGTTATTACGACTGCGTCAAGGCCGTGAAGGAAAGGGATAACTCAGAGGACCGGCTGACATGGCTGGGCCGCTGGAAGCCGGACCGCTTCGACCCCGAGAAAATCAAGTTCTGGAGCCCGCTGACACGGTTGAAGATGGCCTTGAAGGATTGAGATACGCCATCAAGCAAGCAGGCATCCGACCTTATTCCTTGACTAACCATCCCCGTGTGAATTACGATTTCCCATAACGGAAAGGTGGAATTGTCCATCTGTACGCCCGTCACCAGCTGAGGGAGTAAGCGGATGCCGCGTATTTTCGACAATATAGAAAACGATCTGTTGCCCGCCCTACAGGAAACCCTGGCCCTTTCAGATCGCGCCGATTTCTGCGTGGGCTACTTCAATCTGCGCGGCTGGAAGGCGCTTGACTCCTATATAGAGCATTGGTCAGGGGGCGAAGGCCGTTGTTGCCGACTGCTTGTCGGTATGCAACGAATTTCCCAGGAGGAAATAAGCGCCCTGCTCGGGTTGACGAATGATAGCGGTGAAATCGACCAAGCAATAGCCCTCAGGCTCAAGAAGGAACTCGTCGAGAAATTTAAGGAGCAGTTGACCGTTGGTGCTCCTACAAATGCGGATGAAGCCGGCCTCCGGCGGCTGGCCGCACAGATCAAAGCCAAAAAGGTAGTCATTAAACTGTTCCTGCGACACCCGCTGCACGCCAAGCTCTATCTATTATTCCGTCCCGACCCCATAAGCCCAACTATCAGCTATCTTGGGAGCAGTAACTTGACGCTAGCCGGGCTTTCCCACCAAGGGGAGTTGAACATCGACGTGCTCGACCACGATGCCTGCAACAAACTGGCCCGGTGGTTTGAAGATCGCTGGAACGACTGCTGGTGTATCGACATATCCGAGGATCTCGTTAAGGTCGTCGAGCAAAGCTGGGCCCGAGAGGATCTTGTCCCGCCCTATCACATCTACATTAAGATGGCCTACCATCTCTCGCGCGAAGCTCGCGAGGGCATTTCGGAATTTCATTTGCCGCCCGAGCTCGAGGAAAAACTGCTGAGCTTTCAGAAAGCGGCCGTAAAGATCGCCGCCCATCACCTCAATAAACGCGGCGGCGTGCTGATTGGGGACGTCGTCGGCCTCGGAAAGACACTAATGGCCACGGCGCTGGCGCGCATCTTCGAGGATGATTACGACCTTGAAACGCTCATTATCTGCCCCAAAAATTTGCTTCCCATGTGGAACGATTACCGTGAACGCTACCATCTGCGTGGGAAGGTGATGTCTCTGAGCATGGTCGGTCGGGAACTGCCCGAAACGCGCCGTTACCGCCTCATCGTGATTGACGAGAGCCACAACCTTCGTAACCGCGAGGGGAGACGATACAGCGTCATCCGTGATTACATCAAGAAGAACGATAGCAAGTGCGTCTTGCTATCCGCCACGCCGTACAACAAGACCTATCTCGACCTCTCCAATCAATTGCGGCTTTTCCTACCGGAGGATCAGGAGCTTTCCATTCGCCCGGAGGCGCTCCTCGCCG
Source organism: uncultured Eubacteriales bacterium (assembly GCA_964652895.1). Classification (GTDB taxonomy): domain Bacteria; phylum Acidobacteriota; class Aminicenantia; order Aminicenantales; family Saccharicenantaceae; genus RBG-16-66-30. The sequence goes on along the minus strand of CAZZCH010000028.1, from coordinate 5,006 downwards.
ATCTGGGCGAAACCGAATTTATCCGCCGACATCAATGCTCGCCGCGCTCGCTGGCGGCTTTTGAGAAGAGCGACCACGCTGATGACTGGCGGGAGCTTATGCGCCTTTACTTGGTCCGGCGGACGCGTAGCTTCATCATGGAGAATTATGCCGAGACGGATCCGACCAACGGCCGTAAGTTTCTGTCGCTCGAAGACGGTCGCCCTTACTATTTCCCCACTCGCGTTCCCAGGACCGCCGAGTTTGCGATCAACGAAAAAAGTGCAAAGGACCAATATGCTCGGCTTTACTCTCCCGAGGTTGTAAATACTATCAACGCCCTTCATCTGCCGCGCTACGGGTTGGGCAACTATGTTGCTCCCGCGCCCGATACGCCGCCGACGAGGGAAGAAGCGAAAGCCCTTCAGAATCTCTCCCGTGCCGGGAAGCGCCTTATGGGCTTTTGCCGCACGAACCTCTTTAAGCGGCTGGAGTCGAGTGGTCAGGCGTTCATCCAGTCCGTCGAACGGCACGTCCTGCGCAACTTCGTCTATATCCACGCCATAGAGGCCGGACAGCCATTGCCCATCGGAACTCAGGACTCAGGATTGCTGGATGCCCGTATCTGTGATGAAGACTCCAATGTCCTAGAGAATTTCTTTGAAAACGATGATGAAGGCTCATGTGGCGCCGAAGATAGCTTTTCATTGAGGACCCCGGAGGATTATGGGCGGCACGCCGCCGAAGTTTATCGCCGGTACGCCTCGCAGGGGAGGAATCGCTTCGACTGGCTCCGCTCGGGTCTTTTTGATAAAGCCTTAGCGGCGAATCTCCGCGCAGATGCCGAATCGCTCATCAAGCTGCTCGAGAAATGCGGCCCATGGGATGCTGACCGGGATGCCAAATTGGACACGCTCTACAACCTCCTCAGCAAGAAGCATCCCGGGGAAAAGGTGATTGTCTTCTCCCAGTTCGCCGATACGGTGCGCTATTTAGAGAAACAACTGAAGGAACGAGGAGTCAATAAACTTGCTGGGGTAACGGGCGATTCGTCCGATCCGACAAGTCTTGCCTGGAGATTCAGCCCCGAGAGCAACGAAAAACGCGACTCGATCAGGCCGGAAGATGAACTCCGCATTCTTGTTGCCACAGATGTCCTCTCCGAAGGCCAGAACCTTCAGGACTGCGCCGTTGTCGTCAATTACGACATCCCATGGGCCATCATCCGGTTGGTTCAGCGGATCGGTCGTGTGGACCGTATCGGTCAGCGGGCCGAGAAGCTATTCTGCTATTCGTTCCTCCCCGCCGATGGTGTCGAACGCATTATCCGTCTGCGCGCCCGCGTCCGCCAGCGTCTCCAGGAAAATGCCGAGGTCGTCGGCACGGACGAAGCCTTCTTTGAGGATGATCGAAACGACCAGGCCGTCCGCGACCTTTTCACGGAGAAGGCGGGCATTCTCGACGGCGACGCCGATATGGAAGTAGACCTGGCGTCCTACGCCTATCAAATCTGGAAGAACGCTGTCACCGCCGACCCGAAACTGGAGAAGGTCGTTTGCGAATTGCCGCCCGTCGTTTATTCCACGAAGTCGCACCTCCCGACAACGGCCGCGCCTGGTGGGGTGGTCGTTTACCTGCGCACGGCCGAGGACAATGATGCCCTGGTTTGGATGGATACGAACAGCCGGGTAGTTACCGAGTCCCAGAAGACAATTTTAGACGCGGCCAAGTGCTCTCCGGAAACGCCCGCCCTGCCTCGGCTCGAGACACACCACGACCTCGTCCGCCAGGGCGTGCAACAAGTCTTGAAAGAAGAGAGATCCGTCGGCGGACAGATCGGCCGGCCGTCCGGGGCTCGCTTTCGCACTTATGAGCGACTTAAGCAATATGCCGAGGAAGTCAAGAACACGCTTTTTGACCGTCAGGAGCTGCACCGGGCTATCGAAGAAATCTACCGCTACCCTCTCCGCGAAGCGGCGAAGGACTCACTAAACCGGCTGTTCCGGTCCCATGCGACCAATGAGGATATTGCCCTAAAGGTCATCGCCCTGCGTGATGCTGATGCATTATGCGTCAAAGACGAGGAAGTTGAATCCAGGGAGCCGCGCATCATCTGCTCGCTGGGACTTTCGGCTCCGCCTTCCAATGCTTCAGCTGAAGCGGGCAAAAAGGAAGGGAAGTAGTCCATGGTTCTCAGCATAGCGGAAGGCCGGAATTTCCTGACTGCATATAACTTTAAAACGCTTTTTATCGAGAAGCTGGGCTGGAATCGTTATAAAGCGACGCTCGAAATCCCGGTTGATGGCTGTACGTTCATCCTATCGGCCATCGCCGAAAAATGCGGCATGGCGGCATTTGTTTGCGATCCTGGAGCAGATGGCTGTATCCCCGACTACCAGACGCGTCGAAAAATCGAGCGTCAGGTTGCCAAGAGCGCCCACGAGCATCTTATCATTTTCACCGACAAGAAGCGGAATACGCAAATCTGGCAGTGGGTTCGACGCGAACAGGGCAAGCCCGCCGCATGCAGAGAGCATCCTTATCGCGTCGGCCAGCCCGGCGATTCGCTCATCCAGAAGATACGGGCCTTAGCCGTTAGCCTGGAAGAAGAAGAGGGCCTGACGCTTCCCGACGTAACCGGCCGAGCCCGAAAGGCCTTCGACGTTGAGCGTGTCACCAAGAAGTTTTATGACCGATTTGAGACCGAGCACACATCGTTCCTCAGTTTCCTGGACGGCATTCCAGACAAGGAAATGGAACGCTGGTACATTTCGGTCATGCTAAACCGCTTGATGTTCGTCTACTTCATCCAAAAGAAGGGCTTTCTGGGCGGCGGGGATACGGACTACCTCAAAAACAAGCTCACCCTATGCCGGACCGAACTTGGCAAGGATCGTTACTATCGTGACCTGCTCTGCCCGCTTTTCTTCGAAGGCTTTGCCAAGAAAAAAGATGAGCGCTCCGAAAAAGCCAGGAGGCTTCTCGATGAAGTGCCGTATCTCAACGGCGGCATTTTCATGCCGCATCAGATCGAGCAGTTATACGACAAGACTATTGCCATTCCCGACAAGGCATTTGATAAGCTATTCGAGTTTTTTGACGCTTACCATTGGCACCTCGATGAGCGTCCCCTAAAGAAAGACGACGAGATCAATCCCGATGTCCTCGGTTACATCTTCGAGAAGTATATCAACCAGAAGCAGATGGGTGCGTACTATACAAAAGAAGACATCACAGAATATATCAGCAAGAACACGGTCGTTCCATTCCTCTTCGACGCTGCGCGGGAAAAGTGCAAGATTGCCTTCGAAGGAAACAGATCGCTTTGGCGGCTCCTTCAGGAGGACCCTGACCGATATATCTACAAGGCCGTGCGGCATGGAGTTACATGGGCCTATCGCCCCAAGAATGTTGATAAGCACGAGGGAGGACTGTTGCCCGGGCCGTTGCCTCTGCCGCCGGCGATTGAAGAAGGCGTCGATCCGGCCAAACCCAACATTCTCGAGCGTCGCAAAACTTGGAATAAGCCCGCGCCGCCGGATTATGCCCTGCCGACTGAGAACTGGCGCGAAGTGGTCGCTCGGCGCAATCGTTATGAAGAGGTTCACGGCAAGCTTGCGGCGGGCGAAATCAGTTCCATCAACGACCTTATCACCTACAATCTTGATATCCGTCAGTTCGCGCAGGATGTGGTCGAGAATGCCGAGGGGCCGGAGCTTCTCGTCGCCTTCTGGAAGGCCGTCGAGACAGTCACGGTTCTCGACCCAACCTGCGGCTCCGGCGCGTTCCTCTTCGCGGCTCTCAATATTCTTGACCCGCTCTATGAGGCTTGCCTCGAACGGATGCAGTTTTTCCTCGATGAATGGGGGGAAGCCGGGAAGAAAAACCACCCCAACTATTACAGACTCTTCACCGATACGCTGAAGCGGATGGAGGAACACCCCAACCACCGATACTTTGTCCTGAAATCCATCATCATCAACAACCTTTACGGCGTAGACATCATGGAGGAGGCCGTCGAGATCTGCAAACTCCGGCTTTTCCTGAAACTTGTTGCCCAGATCGAACATGCCAAAGACATCGAGCCTCTGCCGGACATCGACTTCAATATCCGGGCCGGGAATACCCTTGTTGGATTTACCAAGCTTGAGGAAGTGAGATCCGCCGCGGAAAAAGAGTCGTATGGACAAGGAAAGATAGTCTTTGGAGAAACCGAAGAACAAATAAAACGCCTCGAAGAGGAAGTGGATATAGCCGACCGGGCCTTCAGAAAGTTCCGCGAGATGCAGACCCAGCAGGGGATGTCGCCCAAGGATTTCTCTGAAGCCAAGGAAAACCTTCGCTCCCGGCTCAAAAAATTAACTGACGAACTCGACCGGTTCCTCGCGAGCGAATATGGCATTAACGAAGGCAGTATCCCGAATAAGAAGAAAATCGAGGACGCCTACGAAAAGTGGCGGAAATCCCACCAGCCCTTTCACTGGTTCGCGGAATTCTATGGAATTCTCAAGGCGGGCGGTTTTGACGTAATCATCGGTAATCCACCGTATGTCGACATGAAGGATATGAAAGACTACACGGTACGGGGATTTTCGACTATCGTGATGCGCAACCTCTATCCGTTGATCCTCGAGCGTTGTCTTATTCTCGGTCAGCATCGGGGAACGCAAGGCTATATCGTGCCCGTTTCGGCAGTAGCTACAGAAGGATATGCTAAACTCCAACAACTTTTAATTACGCGATGCCTTTACTACAGTTCCTTCGATGATCGGCCCGCACATCTCTTCGATGGACTTGACAAGAACACGCTTTCGATTCTGCTACTTTCTATTTCTCTTGCTCCGCAAGAAATACTTTCAAATTGAATGTCAGTAGGATAGTTGGTTCCATCGACAGCTTCGATTTTTAAATCACTTTGTCCGTTGTATGGAAAAATAATCTTAATTTTTAATTTTGAATTTTTAATTTTTAATTATTTATTGGAAATTGGTAATTGGATATTGGAAATTTCCATTAACGCTATGGCA
>CAZZCH010000027.1:0-40266 GCA_964652895.1 uncultured Eubacteriales bacterium | reverse complement strand
GCCCTTCTTTTTTGCCTTTGTCAAATGCCATCACGTAACCTTGGGACAAGCCCTAAGATTATAAGAAACATAGATTTTGCTATTATTTCCTACAAGAATATGGCTTATATTTGAAAATACATATTCCTGGGGAACATGGAGCTGAATCCTTTCCTTAAAGTTGCCGTTGAGAAAAAATACCTCCACTCTCTTTGCTGCAGAATTGATCACGTATATCTCATTCGATCTTATGACAAAATCAATTGGATATTCCAAATCACCTGGACCTTGCCCTGGCTGGCCAATCGTACTAAGAAATCCACCATCTAGATTAAATATAAAGATCTTGCACTGTTTCAAGTCAAGTATATAAATTTTGTCTTGATGTTTGATGACCTTCACTGGCTTACTAAGAATTGCACTCTTCGGATCAATTTGAAACTCATGTATTTTTAATAAACGAGCATGCTTTTCCGGAGTCAATTGAAAAAGCCCGTTCTTTTGGTCGATCAGATTAGTCTGCGATGAGCCTCTCACAACAATGAATAATAACGATAAAATGAAGACGCCATGCTTCTTAATCATAATCTCTCCGCAGAATACCGCTGAATAATATCGCGTAAAAAAGTTCCATCGAATTGAGATGAGAGGTATCTTATCTTTGAATGCTTGTCAACTATGATAACTCTTAGGCAACTTTCGCAGCTAGCTTGAAACCTTTTTGCCAGTTTATATTCATCATTAACTAAGAAAAACTCCAGCTTGTACTTCCTGTAAATTGATTGAAGATTGCTATTATTCGACGAAGATATTGCCACAATACCGATACTGGATTTCTCGATATTTAGATTATTGTACAAGTACTCTAGTTCTAAAAGGTTGTTTACCTGATTTGGGTTTTTATTATTAAAAAAATAAATTACTGTGATAGCATTACTGAAAGGGAGAATGAATTCTTTGCTAAAACAGTCCCTTACATGTATCTTTTCTACCGATGTGCCATAGGTTATATCTTGAGAGAACACCGCATTAAAAGATAATACAAACAGCGATATGCTTATAGATATTTTGAATTTCTTTACCATCAGATTACTAATATGCTCAGGGGCGTGCCTCTGTCAACGTTAACTCGTTGGTCAAATTTATGTTATTTAGCTCGACTCGTATAGAGCTTTTTTCTGTAGCTCACAGGTGATAAGCCGGCAATCCTTTTAAAATCGTGGGAAAAATTCGCGGCATCTCTATAACCAACCGAATATGCAACATCCTTAATTTGGATTGAGGCATTATTTAGTAAGTTACGGGCTTTCCTTATTCGTAATTTCTTTAAATAATTACAAAGGCAACACCCTATCTCTCTTTTAAATAACACACTGGAATAGCCATAACTAAGGCACATTATTTTTGAGATTCGCATCAGTGTAATCTTCGTTCCCATGTGAGCATTTATGAATTCGATAGCATTTGATATTCTAGGATCCGTGTTATATAAATAACTTCTTTTAATATTTGCGCCCATAATAGCGCTCGCTAAGTCTTGGGCAGTCTAGTATTCTCAATTTTGGGGTGGCTCCCATTATTTTTAGCCGCCAGATTTCGACCCATAAAGGCTCGCGCCGCAAACATCCTTACGGGAGCCTTCAGAAGGTTCCGGCGTTCGCTTTCGCCAGACGGCTTCAATCGTAGCCTCATCAAAGGCCCTACCGTCGGACTTGGAGCTGAAAGGCCTTATATCCTTGGCCTCCTTGCAGAGATTTCTTGTATGATCAGCCAAGATCGTCTTGTCTTTATAATAAAGACCTCGGAAATCGCTGAATATTCTCACTCCATTCCCCCTTTTTTCCCGCTGCCTCTGCTCGGCTCTTCTGGTCGGTATCTGCCAAGTTAGGGATTGGGTATGGGCTGGGAAGAGGGAGGCGGCAGGGGCGGTCTATGGACTTGGATCAAGCATTCTTTGCTTCATGTCCCCATTCTTTCCCCCATTCTTCGAAGCGGTGTGTGTCCCCCATTTTCCGTTTCTCTCGAAAAGGGATCGTGTCCCGGGATTGCCTTGATAGCATTGCCGTCCGGGATTGGGCTATACTTGGCGGACACGTTCGGCCAAAACACGAGAGAGGTCGTTTCATGACGAAAAGAGCACTCCTCTTTGTCGCGGTCGTTTTCTTTCTGGCCGGCCCGTCTCCCGTCCTCCCGACCCGGGCCGCGGCCCAGGCCGAAGACGCCCTGACGGTCAAGGCCCGCGAGTTCCTGACGGCCCTGGAGAAGGGCGATTTCAAGCTGGCCGCGCGCGATTTCGACGAGACGATGCTCAAGGTGTCCGGGCCCGATAAGCTCGAGGCGCTCTGGACGAAGCAGCTGCCGGCGCAACTGGGCGCGCTCAAGAAACAGGCGGCCGCACGGCGCGATCAGTTACGGGGCTACGAGATCGTCCTTATCACCTGCGAGTTCGAGAAAGCGACTCTCGATACACGTGTCGTTTTTGACAAAGCCGGAAAGATCGCCGGGTTCGGCCTCGTCCCGACGGCGCCGCCGGCGAAATACGAGCCGCCCGCCTACGCCGACCCGGCGAAATTCGTCGAAAGCGACGTCGTCGTGGGCACCGGCGAATGGAAGCTCCCGGGAACATTGACCATGCCCAAAGGCAAAGGACCCTTCCCGGGCCTGGTCCTCGTCCACGGATCGGGCCCCAACGACAGGAACGAATCGCTCGGCCCCAACAAGCCGTTCCAGGACCTCGCCTGGGGGCTGGCGACGCGCGGCATCGCCGTCCTCCGTTACGACAAGCGCAGCAAGGTCCACGGCGCGAAGATCCTGGCCGACCCCAAGCTCGAAGCGAAGATGACGGTCAAGGACGAAACGATCGACGACGCCCTGGCCGCGGCCGCCCTTCTTCAGAAGACGGCGAAGGTCAACGGATCCCGGGTTTATATCCTCGGGCACAGCCTGGGTGGGTTCCTGATGCCCCGGATAGCCAAGGCCGCCGGATCGTTGAACGCCGCGGGCTTCATCAGCATGGCCGGCCTGACCAGGCCGCTCGATGATACGATCCTGCGCCAGATGGATTATCTATCCGGATTGGCCGGGGGGGCCGTCTCGGAGGACGACAAGAAGAAGCTCCGGGACATCAAGGACGCCGTTTCAGAGGTCAAGGCCCTCACGGACGCCGACGCCTCCTCGACGAAAAAACTCCTGGGGGCGATGCCGGCCTATTGGCTGGACCTCCGCGGCTACGATCCGCCGGAGATGGCCAGGACGGTCGCCAAGCCCATGCTCGTCCTGCAGGGCGGCCGGGACTATCAGGTCACGACCGAGGATTTCGAGAACTGGAAAAGGGCCTTGGGCGGCCGGAAGGACGTCGAGTTCCACCTCTACCCGAAGCTCAACCACCTGTTCTATCAAGGGGAAGGCATCCTGACGCCGCTCGAGTACGTCCAAAAGCACGGCAGCGTCGCGCCCTATGTCATCGAGGATATCGCGGCCTGGATCCTCAAACGCTGAGGGCCGACTTCAATCCCCGACGATCTCGTCGAGCCCTTCGAGGGCCCGGGGCCGATGGGACTTCGAATGCATATCAACCGATTGCGACAACGGTGGCCTCACCGACATTGCTGTACCGGTCGGGGACGCAGGTAAAAATGACGATCTGGCATTCCTTGGCTGCTTTAGCCAGAACGGCGCCCATGAGACGCAGCCGTTCCGGGTCCGTATAACCCAACGCATCGTCCAGGATGAGCGGCGTTCCACCGTCTTTCGCTACGATCATCGAGCAGGCCAGACGGAAGATCAGCGAGAGTTGCTCTTTGGTTCCACCGCTCAACGAGTTAAACGGCACCGTGGCGCCCTCGACCGTCCGGCTGGCGATTTGCAGTTCATCGCTGATGTCCACCTGAAAAGAGTCATCGAAAACCAGACGCCCAAGCTGTTCGATCTTCTCTTTGAGCGGGGCCACATAAGCCCGTCGCGCCTTGTCGCGCTCTTCGTGTATGGTATCGAAGAGGCACTTAGCGGACGCGGCGCGCCGGAACCTCGATTGGTTCTTCGTTTCGATCCGCTCGAGGTTGGTCTGCGACGCGTGCAACTTCTCGTGAAGACCTTCCTCCCCATGGATTTTCAGCCGGGTCTGTACCTCGGTCAGTTCGGTTTGAGCTGCATTCCGGCGATTCTGCGTCGTTAGCAGGGACCCCTTCGCCGTCTCGGCAAATGCCTTCACCCGCTCGGGGTTCTTCGCCTTCAGTGATATCTCGGCAGCACGAACGCTAGCATCCTCAGAAGCCACGGCCTGGACAGCGTTCGCCAGAGCCGTCTCCAAAGCACCATCGGAAACGCCTTTTCTTGCCCGGTCGATGTTTTCGCGTGCTTGGTTGAGATCTTTGGACAACAGGTCGAGTTGAACTCGCGATTCCTGGTGCTTACTGTTCAAGCCGTCCCTCACGCTTCGGGTGGTATCAAGAGACTCGCGAGCCGATTCCCACTGCCTGACCGTCTCCTGCTGTAACGCTTCAGCAATTGCCCGTTCCTTCTTTGCCGTATCGAGATCGGGGCCAATGGTGGGTTTCCGCACACGCATGGCAAGATAGTCGGGCACGCTCTGCTGGAGACTGAGCAGCTTCCGTTTAAGTTGCTCGTAGGTCAGGTCTCGAAGATTATCCTTCTCTACTTGCTCTTTGCTTTTCATGTGCCGCGATGCCTCGCCCCGTTCCTCAAATGACTTTCTTGCCTCGTCTGGATCGGCAACGCCCGCGGCTTTACATGCGTTTTCAAGAGCAAGTTGAGTATCATCGACCTTCTTTTGGAGTCTTTCCGAACTGGATCCCGCAGTAATCTCAATATCCAGCTTCCGCGGAAGAGTTAATCGCAAGCGGTCGGCAACGGGCAGGGAGCGGTTGTCGCCCTGGTCAAGGGTGGTGTCCACATTGTCAATCATCAAGCGACATTCAGCCAAAGCATGAAGAAGAACTTGTGGCGCTCCCGTCTCCAGTTTCGCTTTGGCAGTCAACAGGTCCTTTTCCGCTTCTTGGATTGCCTGGAGGGTTCGGGAACTCACTTTGTTCCGCGCCAGCACCTCCTCCGCTTGGGCAGCGTTCTTCCTGGCTTGGTCAATGCGTTCCTTGCGTTCCCGGAGCTGATCAAGATGCAGTTTGTTGTTGTAGTAGTCGAAATCCGCCCGCCGCAGAGCGGAAAGAGCATCCGATTCCTTCCTTTTCTTATCGGCTTCATTCAATGCAGCCTGGGCCTTCTTAAAATCTTCCTCGGCTTGGTTCAACGCCGGAAGCGACATCGAGTTGGACTCTTGAAGGTCCCCGTGGGCCTTGGTAGCCCGGGCAACGGCGTCAATGAGACCTTGGCGTGCCTCTCTGTCGCGCCGCGCCACTTGCACGGACTTTTGCTCCGACTCCAGCTTGAGGCGAGCCGCCGCAAGGACGCTCTCCAATGTGCCAATTTCCTCAAGTGAGGACGTGTGGGCAGCGACCTCCGTCGTCAACTCGTCTTCGCGCTTCTTCAGTTGCCCCAATTCCCGCTGAAGGATTGCCGCTCTCTCTATATCTTGTTCGATGTCGCGGATCTGCTGCTCGATTTCGGTAACCTTGGTTTGAGTATCCTCTTGCAGTTTGCGGGCTTCCTTTAGTTCCTTTCGTTCGGCGCCGTTCTCAGTGAAATAGAGGGCGTATTCCTCCCGAACCTTCTCGAACAGCCCCTCTTCCCGCGGATCGGCGGGACGACCACCCGCCGCCTTATCAAGCGCAGTCGAAAGCGATGTCTGTTTCGTCAGGATGGGCTGGTCGATGGCGTCGCCCTGCTGAATGGTCAACGCCTTCCATAGGTCAATGTCGAGGGTTTCACGGAGAATGGCCTCTGCGCGTTCATGCGCTTCACGCCCCGTGTGATTCTCGGGCTTCGGCCGGGTGACCGTGAGCTTGGTTTCCGGCTTCTTGTGGAACCGCTTGAAGTATGTGAATGCGTAGGGCCCGCTCTCAGCCTGTAACTCGATCTCAGGCCCCTCGTCACGATGCACTGGCCGGATAGCCTTGACATTGCTGTGTTTGCTGTCATCGGGAAATTCGAAGAGGAGCCCGATAGCCTCGCCAAGACTGGTCTTCCCGACCTCATTTGGCCCCTGCACGAGCGTGATGCCGGCGGCACTGAACTTCACATCGGATGCAGTTATGCCCCGGTAGTTGGCGATTCGGAGACGAAGGAATTTCATGCGGCTCCCCTTGCCAGCCGGATAAGAAGCATTAAGGCATCGCGGGCCGCAACACTTTCATCTCCGCCCTGGGCAAGCTTGCTTCGGAGCCGTTGCACCGTTCCGTCGGCAAAGCCCGAGAAGCCGAGGTTGGCAAAATCCGCATCGTCCGGGACCACGATAAGGGCATCCTCTCGGACCTCGAACGCGCCAAACACATCGCCCGCGGCAAGAAGGTGGTTCTGTAGCGCCTCCTGTAACGACAGGGAAAGCGAACCCACAAGAGTTAGCCGGACGACCGTGCGCTCTTTGTTCTCGATTTCTTCCAGGGCCTTCCGAAGCGCCTCCACGTCACCGCTGGTATTCAGATCAATGCGATCAAATTCTAAAAATCGCCACTTCCCGATTTGAATCTCCTTGGTAGCTACACGGCCATCGCCGGCCTCGACTACAAGGGTAAACCCCGACCGTGTTTCGGAGAAGTCCGTGGCTTCGGGAGTCCCGGAATACCAGATGCGCTCGCCGGCGCCCACCTTGGTGAGGGAATGACGGTCGCCGAGCGCCACGAAGTGAACTTTCCCCTCGCCAAGGGCACGTTCGAGTGCGGAAACCGCAATGACCCCGGCGGATTCCCGGTCGGGTGTTAGCTGGTCAACGGCCCCGTGTCCCATGCAGATGCGTATGATCCCGCTCGCTGGGGAAAGAGTACCCAGGGCTTCCTCTGCGGGATTGGCGACCGGACGCTTGGACATCCACGGCGCGCCCACCAGTTCCACATCGTCGGCGACCTTGAGTGGTATGGCGTTCTCCACGACGTGGACATGAGCGGGCTTTCGGTCAATAAAGGTGCTCGAACGATACACGGACGCGGCATTCAGCGGGTCATGGTTCCCTGGAAGGATGTATACCGGAACGGGCACGTCCTTGAGGGCTTCCAGCGCGCGGGCGACGGTCTTTCTGTCCACCTGATTCGACTCGAAGGCGTCGCCGCACACCAGCATGAACTGGCATTTCTCATCCTTGGCGATGCGGCCCATGGTGCGGATGGCATCGAAGCGCGCTTGGCTATACCTTTCCTGTGCGCCCTCTGAAAGGAAATGACGGGTCATCCCCAACTGCCAGTCGCTCGTATGCAGAAATCGAATCACGGGTGGTTCCTCCAATCACCGTTTGCCGCTGGACGCGCCGCCATAGGTGTAGGTCGCGGCCAGCCCCTGAAGCGTCTTGTTGTCCGTAATCACGTCATGCGGAATGAGCAGATACGCCCACGGCTTTCCGTCGTGCTGCTTCCCGTGCGTGGTGGCAAGGGCGCACCATTCCGCCGCAGCGTTGGCCTTGGCCAGCACTTCCGCGTCGTTCATCTCGCATGCAGCCTTCGGTTCGCAGATAAACTTCATTGTCTTCGTCTCGATCACGAAGTCCGGCTCGTAGGACGCTTCGCTCGCGTAGTAAATCTGTAAGTCGCCCTTGGCGGGCTTGAACCACTTCAGCACTTCCTTGTCGTTCTCCAGGACCATGGCGAACCGTCGCTCCGAGTCCGAGTCGAACTTCTGGACCCGGTAGAGGCACTTTCCGAATCCGGCAAAGAGCATCTTGCGGATGTCCTGCTTGTCGGACACAGGCGCGCGGAAGTCCCGCTCGGTTTCCCCGGCAGGAGCCGAGTAGTTGTTGGGGCGCAGCGTCGTGAATCCCTTGCTCACGTGCGCTTCATAAGCCGCCGCCTTCTCCTCGTAGTGTTCCTGCATCTGGGCATGGGTCAGATTGACCAACGCCTGCTGATGGTATTGAAGGACGTTCAGAACCTCATCCTCGTTCTTGAGGTAGGACCGGAGATGCGCCACGACTTGCCCGGCCAACTTGTAGAGCAAACCCGCGTGGTCGTCGTAGCAGATGTCGTTGAAATCGATGAGGCCGCGCACGAGGTAGTCTTCGAGCTTCTCCTCCGGCACGATGCTGGTGCCGCTCATGAGTCGGTGCTGTTCGCGGCGGTGCAGTTCCTGGATGAGAATTTCGTTATCCACCGGCTGAAGGCGAATGCCGGCGAGGTTGAGATTGAACTCCCGGTATCCCCTCGTCACATCGCCAACGGGCTGGACGGTGATGCGGGGGATATCAATCGAAAGCTCGTTCCGCAGCGTGATGGTCTTGGCCACGACCTCGGCGACGTTCACCGCTTCCGCGATGCCTTCCAATTCCTTCTGTACCGGGGTGATGATCTCCTTCACTTTCTCGACGATCTGCTTCTGAATTTCCGGTTTGGTCAGGTCGGAGGAACGTGGCAGGTGCTCGAACTCGCGGCGAATGACCTCCAGCGTGGCCTTGGCTGCTTCCTGTTCCTTCGGGTTCTCGAACAGCAACTTCGGCTGCTCAACCTTGTACTCGCTCTTGCCCTCCGCAACGGCCGGAGGCTGAATGCGTTGCATGATCTCCGGCTCGGCAATCACGACCTTGGAACGCTCGTCGCTGATATAGACGACCTTCAGTCCACCCCGGATGACGGAGTCTGCGCTGTTGGCATAATCCACGATATCCTGGAACTTATCGTGCGAGACGATGGTTAGACGGTCCACCGCACTCACGCCGGTGCGTTTCCCGTAGGGCAAGCGCAGGCCGCGCCCGATGGACTGTTCCACCAGCGTCTTCGAGTTGGCCGCTCGGAGGGGGACGATGGTGTAGAGATTCGTGACGTCCCAGCCTTCCTTGAGCATATTCACGTGGATAACGATCTCCGTCGGGTTGTCCGGCTTCTCCACGTTGATGAGTTGCTCGACGGTCTCGTCCCTTTCCTCGCCGCTCTGCTTGGAGTGAACCTGAATGACCTTGCCCTTGTATCGGCCCTCGAAAAACGCCTCATCCTCGATGGCCTTCATGAGAGCGTCGGCATGCCCGGTGTCCCGCGCGATCACCAGTATAAAGGGCTTTACGATATCCTTTCCGTTCTCGCGGGCGTAAACCTCCAACTCGACCTTGGTATTCTCGTGGATGCGGATGCCGTCCTCAAGCTTCAGCCGCTCCAGCCCGGCGTCATCGTAGTTCTTCGGATTGAAGTTCTCGCGGGTCGCCACGGCGGGTTCCTTGACGAACCCGTCCGTCATAGCGCTCGATAGCGGGTAAGCATAGATGACATTCTGAAAGGGCTGGGTGCCGCCGCCGCGTTCCACGTGCGGTGTGGCGGTGAGTTCCAGACCCAGAATGGGCTTTAACTCGCCGATGGCCTTCATGCCCGCCGATGCCCGGTAGCGGTGCGACTCGTCCATAAGAAGCACGAGGTCGTCCAGCTTCGATAGGTAGTCGAAGTAGCTCTGGCCGATGTACTCCTGAAGCCGCCGGAAGCGGGGAACGTTGGTTTTCTCGGCTCCCTTGGGCGTTTCCGTGCTCGTGATTTTCGAGATGTTGAAGATATTGACGTGCACCCTTTCATCTGTGCCAAAGAGCGTCCTGGCCCGAACCCCCCGGCCACTCTCGTAGTTGTCGCCGGTGATGATTTCCGGCGGTTCGACCGCGAAGTCGGCGATGCCCTGAAAGACGTACTTCGGCGTGTTGGGCGTGAAGTCCGCGATAAGCTTGTTGTAGATGGTCAGGTTCGGCGCGAGGACGAAGAAGTGCCGGATGCCCTCGGCCTTGAAAAGGTAGGCGATGAACGCGCCCATGAGCCGCGTCTTGCCCACGCCCGTCGCCAGGGCGAAGCAGAGCGAAGGGAAGTCCCGCTCGAAGTCGGTGACCGTGACGTATTCGGCCTGAACCGTCTTGAGTGCCTGGGCCACGTCGGTGTTCTTCTCCAGCGGAACGATGTCGCATAGCCGTGCAAGAATCTCCAGCGAATCGCGCTGGGGCGGCCGGAGGCTCAGGCGGTTGGCGATGGTGTTGATGTGCGGATTCATCTCGCGCCTCCCATCTTCGTCGGGGCGGACAGCGTCCAAGACAAGTTCGGATGAAGCAAGCCCGGCTTCCAGGATTTCGCACTCACCGCGTGCGGAATGACCGCCAAGGGCATTGAGACCGTATCGTTCCATTCTCCACGCACTGCGTGGAGAATTGGTGCACCTGAACACAATTCCGGGTACGACAAATAAAATTGCTTCATGGTTTCTTCTCCTGCCGCGGAAGGTCAAAAAGCAACGGCTGTCCGGCCGCCTGCGCCCGCCGCTCCGCCTTCGTCCTACCCTTCCTCCCCCTCTCCGCATCCGCCTCCACCTGCCCAATCAGCGGTTCCTCCCGCACCGGCAGGTTCTGGATCTCCAAACTGTAGTCGTCCTTGCCCCATTCGCAGCGGTTGAGGACCGCCTTCGGAATCTTCTTCACCGTCAGGTTCGGAAACTCGTCGAGATTCTTCACGCGGAATGCGCCGCACATGACGAGAAGCGAACGGCTTTCGCCGACCTCGTCCGAAAGTTTCTGCAACTGTTCGCGGGTGAGCGTCTGGGTGGTCACATAGATGAAATCCGTCTCCGTGGAGTGGCCGTGCCGCCAATAGGCCGTGTCGCTGGGTGCGTAGGTGAAGCCTTCCAGTTTACACATGGCCTCGACCAGCATGGCCGGGTTGTATTCCTTGCTGATGACCCAGTTGCCGAACTCGTCCTTTTGAAGGAGCGACGGCCCAAGGCGGTAGTAGCGGAATCCTCCGCCGCCTTTCCAGCCCACGGCCTCGGTGATGCCGCCTTTGTCCTCGCCGTCGATCACCTTCTTCATGCGTGGGATAATGTGGGTATGACAATGCTCCCCGAGTTCGACCATGATCCAGCGGCGGCCCATCTTGTGCGCCACCGCCCCGGTCGTTCCGGAACCTGCGAAGGAGTCGAGGATTAAGTCGCCAGGGTTGGTGGCGATTTGAATAACTCTCTCGATCAGTTGCTCTGGCTTCGGCGTAGAGAATGGAACTTCGCCCGGAAAAAGGGACGTAAGTTGTGCCTTGGCAGTTCCTGTAGTCCCGACCTCAGCGTGCATCCAGATCGACGAAGGAACCAATCCTGCTTGGACTTCCGAGAGAAACTTCTTCACGCGTGGAGCGTTTTCTCCGCTAGCACCGAACCAAATCCTATTGTCAGCGATCATCTCTGCAAGTCGTGACTGTGTGTAGCGCCAGCAAGTTCCCTTGGGTGGCTGATGGACCTTCCCGTTGGGAGCTATAAGGTCATAAAATTGCGCCTGCCGCCGCCCTTTCTCTGCCTTCGCATGAGCAGGAAGTGATGCCCAAACGCCTCTTGGGTCATTGTCAGGATTGGAGTAGCGATCAAGCTGCGCTTCGGAGGCCGGAAGCGGATTGCGTATTTTTTGCCATTTTAGGCGCTCCCTTGAGTAGACGAGTATGTTATCGTGGACGGTAGAAATGTCCGTTCGGTTTTCACGCGTATGCGATTTCTGCCAAACGATATTTGCAACAAAGTTTTCACGCCCGAATAGCTCGTCGCACATGACCTTGCAATAGGCGTGCTCATTATCATCGAGCGTGATCCATATCGATCCATCCTCCGCCAGGAGTCGCCGCAGAATCTCCAGCCGATCTCGCATCAGACTCAACCACAACGAATGCTCGATCCCATCGTCGTAGTGCGTGAACGCCGAGCCGGTGTTGTAGGGCGGATCGATATAAATGCACTTGATCTTCCCCGCAAACTCTTGTTCCAGGGCCTTGAGGGCGAGGAGGTTGTCGCCAAAAATGAGCCGGTTGTCGAAAACATCGGCCTTCCCGGTACGGAAGGGCGCGTGGTGGGACTTCGCCGGGTCCTCGACGAGAATGCGCGGCTCAAGCTTTGGCCGGTTCTCCTTGCCGATCCAGGTGAGCTCCAATCTGTTCAACTTGCTCATGATGGTCTCGATTCAAGGAAGGCACTTGCTTCCGAGAACAGTAACTTGAAGCAGTGTTCCACACGTTCGTAATTCCATGCCCCAGTCGCCTCACCGCACACCAGGCCGCGGACGCACGAATCGAAGCGCCGACCGCGTTCATACTCATCATCTGCTTGCTGTTCTGTAACTTGCTCAGGAGTTGCGCTGACCTCTCCGGTCTTTGTGAGCTCCACATAGAGGGCCCGCTGTTTCTCCATGTCTCGCTTTCCTTCCGCGACACTGACGGCCGTCTTATCATAATCAGGATCCTCTGCCCAAACCCACGTGTTCGATTCCCATCTTCTGATTTTCTCGTGGCGGAAAATGTTCATGGCGTCTACGACGTTGGCAGGCAGATCGAACCCCTTTTTCTCTCGCATCCAGGTGTCTATCCTGCGGAGGAACTCGGCTGTGTCCGGCGATATATAGTCAAGGACGATACCCACAAGCTGCTTGCATTGATGGTTACGTGTTGCCCTCAATAGAAGGGGAGTCCAAGGTATCGCGTCAATCGAGACCAAGTACAACAGGAACGCCTTAGCGTATTCCTCTTGGGCGATGATGGAAAGATAGTAGCGAGTTGCCGGCGGTCGCTCGAGTTCGAGAAGCTCAGCCTCGTCGAGTAAACGGCGACCGTTGTCACAACACCGCCGGGCTGGGTCTAGGAATGCCTGTTTCATCGCGCGGACTCCGTAACGCGGGTCCGGGCAAGGTGGCTGTGAACCGGGACCTCGACCAGGACCGGTGGCTCCAGCCGGGGCCGGTTCTCCTTGCCGATCCAGGTAAGCTCGAGTTTCACTGGCTTCATGTGCTTTATTCCTTAAGGTATCGCAGGCGCCTTGGTATTGGCCCCCTGCTTTCTTCGCGTCTTGATCCCTTCAATGACCGTCTTGAGATCCTCGATGTCCTTCCCAAGCTGCTTGGCGTCGGGGATGGGCGCATTCTTGGCCGACGAAGGATCGTGGGCATCAACGACATCGGAACACGCCTTGTCTAGCCTAATGATTTCCGTGCACTCTGCCTTTGTCAATTCCACAACGTCCTTAAGTTTTGCAACACGAATATAATTCTCGTAACGCCTAATCACTCCGCAGAAGATAACCTCCTGAACGGCTCGTTCGATAGTCGCACGCAGAAGACTGTATTCATGGCGCATCCGGGTACGTTCTTCTTGGTTTGGGTAAGTCGGCCAATTCTTGGCCAGTGCCCTCTGCGTCTTTTCGTGCTTGTCCAAGCGTTCTGCGTATGACTGATGCTCCCAAGGGAGCCCATCAGAAACATGCCCCGGCTGGTCATTCATACATTCCATATAGCGCATGAGGTAACTGACGCCCTGTTGCTCGATCGCGTCACGCAGTTCTCCGAGGAAGGCCGTATCGTGCGTCAGCACGATCACCTGTCGATTCTTGGCTTCCTCGACGAGGCGGCGGGCAACATTGTTACGCCAGTGATGGTCAAGCGACGAAACTGGGTCGTCGAACACGATCCCGCCCTTGTGACCAGCCAAACGCAATTCGGCGAGAAACGAGCCGATAGCAATAGCGCGTTGTTCGCCTTCGCTTAGAATCTCGTCCAGTTTCTTTGTCACAGGGAGATTAAGTAGGAGTTTGTGCTTCATTTTTCCCTGTTGAACACGTTCGTTCAGCTTGAGCTTAGTCTTGATGCGTCCAATCCCCAGTGCCTCAAACTCGATGTTAAGCGCCCTTTCCAGCTCTTTGGTCACTGCTTGGCTTGCAAATTCTCTCGCCTTATCGGAGATCGCTTTCGTTTTCAGGTCATCTTTGCACGTTGTCAGATTCACCTTGACTTGCATCCGCCCGATCAAATCCAGCACAGCCTTGATGCGTGGCGACAAGTTCGCCCGCGCTCGGAGTTCTGCTCGTTCGGCCTCAAGCCGTTTCTTCTGCTCTGAGTCACAGGCCTTGTCAAACTCTGCGGCTTGAGCTCCCAGGCCTGCGGAAAGAGTCATCAAGCCAGGGCGCGGATCGCCATCAATCAACTGAGGAGCGTCCCATACATGGGCATCCACGGCTCCCAACATCCAGGTCTTTCGGGCCTCAACCTTTTTCTCAAAGTCTTGAGTAGCCTGCAGGAGGATGGCATCCAATTGCCTGATCTCTTCCTTTATGGCTGCATCCAGCCCGAAACTTAGAGAACTGGCCTTAAGGTTGTCCGTCTTCTCCTCACGCTGTTGGCGCTTCTCAGTCGCAACTCTGGCAGTATCCTGTTTAACGAACTTTTCAAAACGCAGCATGCGGTTCGCCGCCTCTTGAGCGAACGGCTGCTGGCACAATGGACACCGGGCATCGATATCTACGTAGGGAAAGGGCTTGTCCGGGTAGGCGATTTCGGTTGAGAAGCGTCGCGCAGCTTCGAAAAGGTTTTTCCATACCTGTTCACCGGTGCCTGGAACCAATAGTTCGTCGGCCCGGAACCCTGCAGCCGCGACAACCTCCGCTTTAGATGCTTTTTCAGCCTCGTCATCGCATGCCTTGAGTTTCTCTTTGGCGACATCATTAACCCATGTAATCGCGGTGTCAATGCGGGAAATCAGGCCGTCAATGCGCTGGGCCGAAAGCTGGAGGGCCTTGGACTTGGCCCTTGGGTCGCTCTCTGCCAGCGTTTTGTCGAGTTCCGTAAGTCGAGTTATTTCGGCATTCGTAAGGGTTGCGAGATCCATAATCTTCTGGGGATCACTGATTGCACTGAGAGAAGCTATCGTTTTGCCTACAGCCGTATCACCCGCCAGATCGGCGAAGGACGTAGTGTCGGTATTGATCGTTTCGACTTCTGCATTAAGGCGTTTGGTTAGTTCAGGCAGAACGCGCTGTCCAAGGCTTTCCACGATATCGAGACCATATGGGAGGTAGGCGGCGTCCTGTTCGGTATCCAGGTAAGCCCTAGCGCAACGACCATCAAACACACTGATCGTAGAAAGCTCGTCTGGCGGTATTTCTCCCAGTTTCCATGCAATTGGATCGAGAGGAATTAGTTCTTCATTTTTCTTGATCGCAATATCGAACGTGGCTTCCGGGATATTCGCTGCTACCTTAGCGTCAAAGGCATCAGGGTGAATGGTTTCCGAGAGGTCGCGGGCGCGACAGGCTTGTTTCAATACACGGGAGTAGCCGGACTTCCCAGAGGCATTACCGCCATAAATCACGGTGATACCGTTCGGCGCGAAATCAAGTTTTTGTCCCGAGGCGATTCGGTTTACGTACTTGAGATCCCGCAGTGCGCAAAGAACAATAGGCGTAGCACTGCCAACTTGGGCAGGAAGGTGTTTTTCCGAAATAGCTAGAGGTTGACGATTCTGAGGATCCGGTAGCCCATGCGCGGATTTCAACATTGCATACAGGTCGTCGTAGTCCTGCGGATCAAGGCCCTGTTTAATAAACAGACGACGGAGCGCGTCGCGTTGCCAACTTTTCAATTCAGCGGTGGCCCATGATAAAATGTTATCGAATAAGGACATCATTTTCCTCCCGTCCCGTCGCATGGAACCTTCCGGCCCTTCTCCGTCAGCCGGTACTTCTGCTTGCTGCTGCGCGGCTTGTCCGGAATGGTGCGTTCCATCCAGCCTGCAAGCAGAAGCGGCTCCAGATGCGTCTTCAGGAAGTGAACGCGGTCTTTCAAACCGGCGGCCGCCTGCAGTTCCGCGAAGGAACAGGCTGAACTGGCCGCTTCCAGAACACTGGCGACTTGTGCGGTCTCGCGCCTGGGTCCAAACACCTTGCCCCGGAAAGTAACAACAGCCGCGCCGGTAATCTCCTCGAATGTCGGCGGCGCGATGCCCTTGACAAGCATCTTGTTAATCGCCGACATCTATTCTCCGAAGCTCACCAAGAATCGAACCCAGACTCTGGCCTTTGATTTCCAGGTTTTTCAGGTCCACCTGTTCAGATACCATCGCATCAAGAAAAGCTCGCATATCATCGCGAATCTCCTTCGGGATGCCAGTCTTGATAGCAGGGTCAAGCACCCGGTACAATCGGAATACATCGTTCTTGTGCTTGGCAATGGATTTCGCGTCGATTGCGCCCCCCGCTTCTTTTCGCTTGGTGAGGTCGAGCCATGCCCGCGCTTTGAGCGGAATAAGGTGTTCCGGACCGACGACGGGTATGTCTTCGATAGTTCTTTTTCCGGAATGCAGAAAGGCGTAGTAGGCATCATCCAAGAGGATGGCAGAGAGGCTGGAGATTTCTTCATCGACCGGGATGGGGGTCAGATGAGCGCCTTCGGCCAGGTCAAGCATGTCCGGCTTTCGTGCGAACAACTCCAGCATGAACGGGTATTCGTCGTCTTCAGGTTTGAGAAAGCGGTAGTATCGCCGCTCTCCGGTTGCGCTCTGTTGAGCCTGGTATTTCCCGGCGCGAACGAACGCCCAGAAAGCACGCACGAATGAGGCATTGAGCGCTTCCACGCTCAAAACGATATCCAGATCCTTGGTGGCGCGGAACTCCAGCCCCGCTTCTTCCATAAGAAGGTCGCAGGCTGCGCCGCCGATCAGCACGTACTGGCCGGCATGAGAGCGGAATTGCTCCCGGAACTTCGCAAGACCTCTCACCATTCCATGCCTCCCAAAAGAACATCGAGAGCTGACTGGATGCGTTCATCGGTGCTGTCTCTCAACGAAAGATAGAGCGACAGGCGGTCCACCTTTCCCTCATGGGCAAAAGGGGCTGGGGTGTATTTCCAGAGTTCGATCTCGAAGGCCCCCGGCTCGGGCAAGGTCAGCTCGACAATCTGGTCGTGCTGCATCCGCACCTTCCACTCGTCGGACGAAAATGCGAAAACCGGGACCTTCGGTTCGGCCAGCATGGTGTAACGGGCCAGGGCGCTATGCCCTGCCAGACTGCCGTTTCCCGTTTGCATGGATGAAGCAACATACAGACGTTTCCTTACCGGGGTATTCAGATAGGGCAGCACCTTTTCCCAAAGGGGCTTCCCCGTTTCAGGAAAATGAAGATGCCGCTCTTTCCCCAGAACGGAATGCTCGCCAATGCCGGCCGTTTCCAGTTCGTCAAAGGCCCGGGTCATGGTCATGGCGGAATATCCTAGGCGGTGGGCGATTTCGGCGGGCGTCACCGTGTCGGTCTCTTTCCGCCACAGGATATGCAGGATCAAGGCCTGGGTGGAGGGACTGAAAACCGGCTTCTTTTCCCGCAATCGCTTCAGGTGCTCGCGCAGGTCAATCCCCAGCATGGGCAGATACATCTGATTACCCGGAACAATGAAGGGCACTTTCTGCTCGATCAATCTCTTGCGGTTGTACGAGGTGACCGCATGGCGCACATACACCGCCTCGAACTGGCCCCGGGATCGAACCTGATCCAGATGTTTGCCGATAACCGCGGGGGTCTGCTCCTCCTCCCCGGTATCGGCCATCAACACACATTCGGTTCCCAGCACATCCATCTTGAAGAAGCGGTAGCGTTCGCGGAGGTATTGGGGCAGTCTGCTGCTCTTCTCCCAGGGGTGGGGCGCAACCGGGGTGCCGAGGGTCTCCCGAAGGTACTGTTCCAATCGATGAATGAGTTTCTTCATGGCTCGTCACTAACCTTTTTACTGAATACTAACATAAGCCATGTTATCGTGCAATTCAAGTGTTTTTGTTGTCCACGAAATACACGAAAGGCAAGAAAAGTTTCATAAAACGATCCTCTCGGCGGTGGCTTTAGGATGGCAACCGAAGTTGACCAGGTAATCAACATAGGTATGCCCTCGCGGGCCTTCCCTCCCGTTGGCCGGGCGCAGGCGAGACCAATCGCTCTGTTAACTCCAGCGCATCCACCAGCCAGAAGCACTCTGGACGAGGATGTCGCAACCGCGCCACCGGCGACTAACTGCGCCCTGAACGTGACGATCAGGAAACCCTGTTTTTCCTCGAAGACCGGCGGAGCAGCGCCGTGCTGTCGCACAGCGCGGCAGGCAGGTCGCCGGTAGAACGTTTGAACTCCAGTGCCGGGTCCTCGCCCTGACGCAGAAGAGCCGATAGTTGCTTCAAGTTGGCCTGGGCATTCGTATTCATACCAGCCTCCACCGGAACAGGAAGACGGTTTTTACCGCGTGCGTCTGATGAAGTTGCCCCTCGCAACGTGAGGGCATGAGCCCAATACTGGCTATGGTAGGCGGTGGTCATTCCTTTTTACCGCTCTTCTTGTTCTCCCACCCGCCGCCCTGTTTGACCCAGTCATCCACCTCGGAGAGCTTGAGACGGAACAGCCTCCCGACGCGATGGGCGGGGAAACCCTTCGTTTCGATCCAACGATAGACCGAATCCCTGTTTACGCCGAGATGGGTTGCCGCTTCCTCGATGTCTACCCAACGCTCTTTAGTGCTCATAGATGTTCCCATGCTCCCCTGATCGGCGAATCAAAAACAGAACCAAAGAAAGTATATGAGAATCGGTTCGAAAGTCAAGAGGAAAATGCGCGGAGGGGGCACGAAATCAGGGGGTTGCCGCGGGGTCAGGCGTGTTCGATCGAGGTGTTCCCCGAGATCTCGGAGCTCGTCGTGGCCAGGTCCCGGACGGAGAGCTTGTGGACATCGTCGTTCCCGGTGAGCCTGGCGAAGTCCTTGAGCTCTTCGGTCGAGACCCGCAGGAAATTCGCCAGCCAGCGGGCCGATTCTTCGAAGTTGAGCCGGACCCGCAGTCCCGGATCATGGGTGGCAATACCCACGGGACAGCGGCCGCTGTCGCAGATACGGTACTGTTGACAGCCGATGGCCATGAGGGCCGCGGTGCCGATGGCCACGACGTCCGCGCCGAGGGCGAGGGCCTTGGCGAAGTCGGACGAGACGCGCAGACCGCCGGTGACGATGAGCGTCACATCCTTGATCCCCTTCCCATCGAGATACTTTCGGGCGCGGTGGAGGGCGTAGATCGTGGGAATGGAGGTCGCGTCCTTGATGAACTTGATGGCGGCGCCGGTCCCCCCGGCCCGGCCGTCGATGGTGATGAAGTCCGGCCCGGCGTGGAGGGCGAACTCGAGGTCGGCCTCGATGTGACCGGCGGCAAGCTTGATCCCGACCGGCCGGCCCCCCGAAAGGCGGCAAAGCTCGGCGACCTTGCGCTTGAGGTCGCCGCGGGTCGCAATGTCGGGAAACCGCGACGGGCTGACGATGTCCACGCCCTCAGGGAAGCCGCGGACGGCGGCGATCTCGGCCGTCACCTTGGCGCCCGGCAGATGCCCGCCCATCCCCGGCTTGGCCGACTGGCCGAACTTGATCTCGACGGCGTCGACGCGCTTGAGGTTCTCCTCGGTGATGCTGTAGCGGTTGGGGACGTATTCGAGGATGTAGCTGTGGGCCATCCCGAGGGCCTCGGGCAGGATGCCACCCTCCCCCGAGCACATGGCCGTGCCCGCCGCCCCGCTGCCCAGGGCCAAAGCGGTCAGGGCCTCCTTCGACAGGGCCCCGAACGACATGTGGCTGATGATGATGGGCGTTCCGATGACCAGGGGCTTCTTGGCCTTGGGTCCGATGACCGTCCGCGTGTCGACCGGTTCGTCGCGGTTGAGCGGCAGCCGGGCCAGCTGCGCTGACTTGATCAGGATATCGTCCCAGGAAACAGAGGGCTTCCGGGAGCGCATGGGCTCGATGACCGACTCGCCGGTCGCGGCCATCCGATGGATGTCGGCCATAAGGGTCTCGACGTCGTCCGAGGCCCGGCGAAAATCTTCGAGGGTCTTCCCTTCCCGGATGATCTCGGGCGGGGCGGCCGCCGGCTGGAGCTCCTCGTCGATCTTTTCGAACTCGGACTTGGCCGCCCCGCAAACGGGGCAGGTCCAGTCCGGAGGCAGATCGTCGAAGGGGATCCCTTCCGATTTTTCGTTGTAAACGTACTGGCAGATAATACAGCGGTACCGGGCCATGATCGTCTCGAGCGCGGCTATCTTAACGCAATGCCGGTAGGGTGTCAAAAAGGCGGGGCGGACGGACGATGAACGGACGAGTCTCGCGCGGACGTCTTGGCCGCCCATTGTTGTATATGATATTTGTCACTATGATAATTTGTTTTGCCTTTATGTATATTTTACTATACATTGTGGTGAGAATCAGGGAAGAAAGGCAGAATCCAAGGACAACCATGAAAACCACTCTCCGCAGATGCAGATTCGAGCGCGGCGAACTCAGCCAACAGCAACTGGCCAACATGGTCTCGGTCTCTCGTCAGACTATAGTGTCGATCGAGGGGGGGGACTATGCTCCTTCGGTCAAGCTGGCACTGTTGCTGGCCGAAAAGCTCGATACGAAAGTCGAAGAACTTTTTTATTTAGAGGACAAAGACCGTGTTTAAAAAAGATCCGATCTTCTGGGGAGCCGCCGGCATTTTCGTTCTGGCCCTCGTACTCATGGCTGCCACTCAGGATCAATTCTGGCTGGTTCTGATGATCGGCTCCTATTTGCTCCGGCCGACCTTGGCTTCACTCGGACTTGCCAAACGCTATGTTGACGAACGTCAGATGAGTATCCAGTATCGCTCGGGCAACATCGGCTTTGCGGCCATGATCATCACGTGCATTATCCTGGCGATCAAACTCAAAGCTGACGGAAATCCCGCTTGGGAGATGTTCGTTCTTGCGACAATCGTGGGATTAGCGGCCAGAGCGCTATTCCATGTGATTTTGGTTATAAAACCCCGCAAGGCCGCACCCAACATCATCATAGCGGCCGGTCTCCTATTGACATTGTTTGTTTCCATAAGTTCGGTGTATAGCGGGCTTTCATGGAAGACCCTCCTAGGGGTGGCTCCGATGCTGGCCATTGCGGGATTGGGGCTGCTGTCAAAGAAGTTCCCGAGAATAGCCGGGGGGATGACATTCGTCTTAACGGCGGGACTCGTATTCGTCATCCTCAAGAAAGGCCTCACGATCGCCCAGGCCGGGACGGCTCTCGTTGTCGGCGTGCCGTTAGCGACCGCCGCCGCCTTCCTCTTCACGCGCGACAAGAGCGAAGCCGAGGATGAACCAAAGTGAGTGAGCGGGTCCCCGGGAAGAAAAGAAACCTTAATGGAGGTGCGTGATGAAATGGATGCGTTTGTTGGCCAGGCTGATCGTGGTTCTGTGGGCGGGCTTCTGGATTTTATTCGCCGTGGGCTCGGCGATAGGCGGCGGGGGTCAAACCGACATCCCCGCCAGTGAAAATCTCAAGGGAATATTGGCCGTCGCCGTGATCGTCCTCTTCGGCGTGGCAGCCATCTATCTCGCCTGGCGCCGGCCGCGCGTCGCCGGGATTTCAGAGATCTTGATAGGGATTGCGGCGATGGGTTTTTTTCTCATTGTCGCCAACCCCAACGGCGTTATGCTCATTTTCGGATTGCCGCCGATCCTCTCGGGAATCATTTTTCTCCTAAGCCAGCCGCGCCGTCAAACCGTGTAGATCAGCGGAATTCGTGGCTAGAGCCGCCACCAGTACGAGAACTTGATGAAGACGTTGTAATTGTCCTGGAGGAGATGGCCGAACTCGTCCCTGAGGTAGTTGTTGTCGAAGCCGAGGAAGAAGACCGTGCCGGGGCGCAGGACCCAGCTCGCGAGAAGACTTCCGAACGCTTCTTTGTAGAAGAAGTTGTAATCGATGATAGCCCGGAACGACAAGGTCTTGCTGAACTGGTAGGTCGTCCTCTGGCGGATGACGTTGTAGTCCCAGAGCCTCTCCCCGCCCGCCGAGCGCCAGAAGGTCTGCTTGCTGAAATCGACCCCCAGCTGAAGCCGCATGCTGGGCTTGAAGGTGACGGACAGGCCGTAGGTGTTGCTATAGCCGAGGAAGGCGTCATCCGGGTCGTAGTTGATGCTGTCGCCGGTCTCGAAGAAGAAGCTGACGGGCATCCAGCTGATGAACGTGATCTGGGATTCGACCGACATGTTCTGCTTCTTGAAGTCGACGTCGGCGAAGCGCTCCATCGCGCCCTCGTAAGTGACGTATACTTGATTGAACTCGGTCAGACGGAACTGGATGTTGCCGCGGAACCACGTGTCCTGGGTGACGCTATCGGCATAGCCGTCGCGCACGCCCGCCTGCAGCCGGAACTGGACCTGGTTGAGGTACTTCTTGTCGGGGTAGAGGCGGAACGAGGCGAAGCCGCCGGCGCTGCGGTAGTCGGTCCGGTTGACGAAGCCCAGGGAGGCCTGGAACTCCGGATGGATGGCCTTGTAGTACCCGCCGAGACTCCAGTTCTTGGTCGTGTAGTAGAGCTCGCCGTAGAGGCCCGGCGCGAGGGCCGTGCCGTCGCCCTCAGCGCTCGACTTGGAGGCCAGGGCCTGGAAGTTGAAGAAGATCTTATCTTTGAAGCGGAGTTGGCCGTCGAGGCCGCCGAGCCGGCTCCAGGTCCCGCCGCCGAGCTCCTTGTCGGTCATGGTGAAACCGATGTAGGAGCCCGAGCCGACGTCGGCCTTGGTCCGGAAGATATTGGAAAAGGCCTTGGCGTCGGCCGTTCCCGTCCCGTCGGGAATCGCCCAGAGGCTCTCGGCGGGATGCATGTCGTAAGCCGAGAGCAGGCCGTAGGTGAAGCGGCCGCTCTTGCCCGACATCTTGCCTCCCCAGATGGGATCCGTGATCTGACGCGTGTAAACGGTTTCGATCTCGGGCGAGTTGAAGATCTCCATGCCTTCGAGGAAGAACGGCCGTTTCTCGGCGTAGCGCAGGGCGTAGCGGACGTTGTAGTCGATCTTGGGTTCGTCGGCCTCGATCTGGCTGAAGTCCGGGTTGACCGTGGCGTCGAGGGTCATGTTGGAGCTCAGGCCGAGCTTGAAGTTGGCCCCGGGCTCGAATTTGAGTTTGTCGCCTTCCCTTTGGAGGGACGTCAAAAAGGGCATGACCTCGATGTTGCGGCTCCGTTCGACGGCGCCCGAAATGGTGAAGGTCCGGCCGTTTGAGAGGAGCCCGGGGATGTCGCGCGAGTAATGGGGGTGGAGGATGATCTCGCCCGTCCGGGGGAGGTTCCGGCCGAGGACGATGTTCCAGGTCTTGATGTCGTCGTCGGGGAAGCGCAGGCTCTTGAAGGGGATGGCCATCTCGACCGTGTAGCCTTCGGCGTCCACCTTCCCGTCGGACAGAAAGACGGTGTCCCAGCTGTCGTCCATGTTGTCGTTGCCGCCCTCTTCGATGCGCATCATGTCCATCTGGATGCCGATGGGGTTGATGAGGAAGGAGAAGGCCCGGCGCTTCTCGTTGAAGGTGTCGAGCATGATGAACACCCAGTCGTCCTCCATGCACTTGTCGCGGCCGGTGACGGAACAGCGGACCTTGGAGGACTGGGAGTCGTACGCCCGGAAAGCGACGTAAAGGTTCTTCTCGTCGTAGCCCAGGTAGGCGACCGTTTTTTCGGTCGGAACGCCGTTCTCCTTGGGCGAGAGCTGGACGAACGCGTCGATCTTGAGGGCCTGGGTCTCCCATAGGGGATTGTCCAATACGCCGTCAATCTTAGGCGCCTTGGTAAGGCGGGGGATCTGAAGGGGCTCGTTGGGGGTTGGAGCTTGGACGGCGGCGCTCGCCGCCGCGGCGGCGATTACGGCGGCCATCAAAACAACCACGACGGGAAGGGCCCTGATTATGCCTCTCCCGCTATTTTTACCGGCGAATCGTTCTTTTATCTCCATCTTGGTCATCCTTTATCCGAAGGGGACCGAGCCCACTTACGGCCGTTCCTCACCAGATTGACGAAAAAAATGGGGGAAAAGTTTCCTTAAGGGGAAGAATAACCTAGTCGGCGATCATATCGCGGTGGAAACTCGCCAAGTATCGCTCTCGAGTCGCTCGATCGTCACGGCCCGGCCATCTTCGAGGCGGCAGTGCCAGACTTCGCGGGTCCTCCCGCCGCCTCTTTCGAGAACCCTTTTTCGGGAGACGACGCTCCCGACACCGACCCGTTTCCCGTCGAGGATGACGGCGCGGGGCGTTTCTTCACCCTTATAACCCGCATAACACTCGACTTCTGCCGCGATGAAAACCGGGCTCAAAACGATTTCCTACCCGTCTTTATTATACCACTCCGAAGGATGGCCCTGGTTCGGCGGTTGCGGGAGCCCGGTCAGGCGCATATAATAGCCACGAAAATCCGTATCGCGCGGAGGTGTGTCCTTGAGAAGAAACCCGGCCTCGAGATCCCGGCGCTTTCCCATCCTTGCCCTCGTTGTCGTCCTGGCGTTCGCCGCGGCCTTTCCCCTCGCCGCGCAGACGCCGGACCGCTATCTCGATACCGCCCCCGACCGGGACGGCTCCGTCCGCCTGGTCATCTTCAACCCCGAGACTTTCAACATCCGGGCCCTGGCCACGCTGCGGAAGAACGGCACGTTCGACATCCCCGGATTGATCGTCATCGGCGTCTACCACGTCAAACAGACGGCCAACTTCGCCGAAAGCCGCAAGTACGTCCAACAGAACGGCCTCGATTGGTTCAAGTTCCACGAAGTGTCGGCCGACATCAGCGAGCCGGTCCTTTTCAAGAAAAACGCCTGCACGCCCGAATACGAGCAGATCGTCAAGAAGGCCGACGGCGTCATCTTTTTCGGCGGCCCCGACATCCCACCGTCTGTCTACGGGGAAAAAACAAATCTTCTGACCGTGATCTCGGACCCCTACCGCCACTGGTTCGAGGTTTCGGCCGTCTTCCATCTGCTCGGCGGCTTCCAAGACGAAAAATTCGTTCCACTGCTCGATTCACGCCCCGGATTCCCGGTCCTGGGCATCTGCCTGGGTTTCCAGACCCTGAACATAGGGACGGGAGGGACGCTCATACAGGACATCTGGTCGGAGCTCTATGGGAAGATGGCCGTCGAGGACATCATCGCCCTCGGGCCGGAACAGTGGCACAACAATCCCTATTCGCTCCTTTTTCCCCAGGACAAGCTCATCGGTCAGAACTTCCACTCGCTCCAACTCTGCAATGGCAGCCTCTTCGTCAAGGCGATGGGTTTTCAGCCGTCCGACCACCCCCGCGTCCGCAGCTCGCATCACCAGGCCGTCGAGAAGATGGGCAAGGGACTCGTCGCCGTGGCCAGCTCCCGCGACGGCAAGGTGGTCGAGGCCGTCGAGCACAAGGAGTATCCCAACGTCCTCGGCGTCCAGTTCCATCCGGAGCATCCCCTGCTTTTCGACGCCGAGCCCCGCGTCCGGCAGAAGCCCGGCGATACGCCAACGAGTTTCCTGGCGATCCTCGAAGGGACGCCGCCGAGCCTCGAGTTCAACAAGACGATCTGGCGCTGGTTCGCCGGCAAGCTCGCCGAGAGCCACGGTCGGTGAGGCATGACGGCGGGCGGCATCCCCTCAGGTTGGGCTTGACACCCTCCGACCGCGATCCTATCTTTTAGGCAGGAAGGCCGGCCCGACATGAAAAGCAGTTTCGTTTCGTTCCTTCTCTCCGGCGTCCTGATCTCTGCCCTGCCTTTCCTCTCCGGCAACTGTGCCAGCTCTCCCGGCCCCGACCCTGTCGGGAGACTGGTCGGCCGGACGGGCTGCAAGAGTTTCGGGGCAATGAGTTCCGGGGCGGCGGCAACGGTCCCGACGTCGGACCGGGAGTGCGTCGAATACGACTACGACGGGCGGAGCGTCCTGCGGTTGAAACACGTCAACGCCGGGTTCAATTGCTGTCCCGGAACGATCTCGGCCGATTTCCTCGTCGCGGGGGGAGAGATCCGGATCAAGGAAAAGGAGGCATCATCGCTCTGCGACTGCGACTGCTTGTACGACCTCGATTATGAATTCGTCGGCCTGGCCCGCGGGGTCTACACGATCTCGGTCGTCGGCCCGTACCAGCCCGAAGGAGACCCGCCGCTCGAGTTCCTCGTCGACCTCGCCGGCTCGCCCTCCGGCTCGTTCTGCGTCGAGCGGACCCGCTATCCTTGGGGCTTCTGACGCGGCGCGGCTCGTCAGGGACACGCCGTTCACCTGTGGGATCGACGGCGGGAATAACGCCAAGCAGGCTTTTTCTGTGCGGCCGACAAGCCGGGGATTGACAAATTCCGACTATAATAGTAGTATTTATTCATCATCCTAAGAAAGGAGCTCGACATGAACCGTTTTCTGATCCCGCGAGTGTCGCACTGCAAAGGCGGCTGCCAACGCTCCTCCCGAGCATGAGGCTAAACTGCTCGCCGCTTAGATCGAGGCTCATCGCTCTGTCTCCTTCGGAGATAGGCCGACGGGCCTTTGTGTTTTTTCGGAGCTTGGCTTCCTCCGAACTGAGATAAAAAAGCCCCTTGCTTCGTCATCCTAATGAGGTAAAATGGAGATGAACCATAGAGATTTGGACATGGCAACGCGCTACAAGGTTTTTCTAAAAAAAACCGACGAGGGCTATTCGGTCTGGGCACCCGGCCTCCCCGGCTGCTGGTCTCAGGGAGCGACAGAAGCCAAAGCCCTGGAGAACATCAAGGACGCCATAAGCGCCTATCTCAAGACGGTCCAACTACTCTCCAAAGGCAAGATAGCTCGGTATGTCGAAGTGGGCTGATCATGCCCAAGATATCCGGGATCAGCCATGGGCGTGCTGTTAGAGCCTTTCTCAAAGCGGGATTCTGGATTGCCCATGAGGGAAAGCACACGACGATGACGGATGGCGAGCACATTATCACACTGCCTCGGGCGAACACTGTTCATTCATTCACGATGGCCGGGATCATCAGGGATGCTGGTTTATCGATCGAAGAGTTCAAGAAGCTCCTCTGAAATTCTTGTCTCCGATTTGTCTTTGGTTGACCCTCAATGCCCGAATGGTGAATAATTAGGAGATCGAAGGACCGAAGGAGGCCCCATGAGATACGGAATCGGCATCGGCGCGGCGTTAGTGATGATCGCCATGGCGGCGGGCTGCGTGAAATCGTCCAAGGCGCCCGAAGGCATCTTGTTCAAGGACGACCTGGCTTTCCTCAAGACCCACACGAAGGTCGTCGTGCTCACCGGCGCGGACGGGCTGGCCCAGGTGGCCGTCAACCCCGACCTCCAGGGCCGGGTCATGACCAGCACCGCCGGGGGGCCGGACGGCCTTAGCTTCGGCTGGATCAACCGGGAGCTTCTGGCCTCGGGCGTCAACAATCCTCACATCAACGCTTTCGGCGGAGAGGACCGCTTCTGGCTCGGCCCCGAGGGCGGCCAGTTCTCCATCTTCTTCAAGAAGGGCGACCCGTTCGACCTGGACCATTGGTGGACGCCACCGGCCGTCAACGAAGGTAGCTTCGACGTCGCCGAGCAGGCGCCGGACCGCCTTCGCTTCCATAAATCCATCCGCCTCGTCAACTACTCGGGGACGGAATTCGACGTCGCGGTCGACCGGGAGGTCCGTGTCCTCGGCGCGGCCGAGGTCGCGGCCCTCGGCGTCCCCGTCCCGGACGGCGTCAAGATGGTCGCTTACGCGTCGGACAACAAGATCACCAACGCCGGGACGGCGGTATGGACGAAGGAGACGGGCCTGCTTTCGGTCTGGATCCTGGGGATGTTCAACCCTTCGCCGGCGACGACGATCGTCGTCCCGTTCAAGGACGGGCCGGAGGCGGAGCTCGGGCCGGCCGTCAACGACGCCTATTTCGGCAAGGTGCCGGCCGACCGCCTCGTCGTCAAGGACGGCGTCCTCTTCTTCAGCGGCGACGGCAAGTACCGGAGCAAGATCGGCATCGCGCCGGCGCGGGTCAAGCCTTTCGCCGGCAGCTACGACGCGGCGAACGGCGTCCTGACTATCGTCCACTTGACCATTCCCGACGGAGCGACGGACTACGTCAACTCCATGTGGGAGATCCAGGAGAAGCCCTTCGCCGGGGACGTCGTCAACAGCTACAACGACGGGCCCTCCGCGCCGGGGGCGAAGCCGCTCGGCCCGTTCTATGAGCTCGAATCGTCGTCGCCGGCCGCGGCCCTCGCTCCTGGCGGGACGCTGACCCACGTCCACACGACGATGCATTTCCAGGGGCCGGAGAAGGCCCTCGACCAGATCGCCCGCAAGGTCCTCGGCGTCGGCCTCGAGGAGATCGAAAAGGCCCTCTAATTCGGGGACACAATACCAATTTCCGAATTAGCCCAGATTTCAGCTCCCTGTATCAAGCCCGCCAAACCGCCCTTGACATTCATTTTGCATTTATGTATCTTCTTTGTAGATACTTTTTAATGAAATCATGAAAACTCACGCCCAGAAATGGGGCAACAGCCTCGCTGTCCGCATCCCTAAATCCTTCGCCGAAGGGATGGGAATCGGGAACAATGCCCCTGTCGAGATGTCGCTCGAAGAAGGCGCCCTGGTCATCAAACCCGATCGGGAGCAGGCGTGGAGCCTCGACGGCCTCCTGACCGAAGTGACCGACGAGAACATCCACGCTGAATGGGAAACGGAGGGGCCTGCCGGAGAGGAGAGTTAGTGAAGCAGATTTTTTTCACACCCCAGCGCGGCGATGTCGTCTGGATCTCGATCGCTGCTCAGGCCGGCCATGAGCAGATTCGGCGCCGACCCGCGGTCGTCCTGTCGCCACAGGCTTACAATTCGCGGGTCGGGCTGGCCGTCGTCTGCCCCGTCACCGCGCACATCAAGGGATACCCTTTCGAGGTGTTAATCCCCCCCGATCTGCCCATATCGGGAGCGATTCTCGCCGATCAGGCCGATAGCCTCGACTGGCGCGCGCATCGCGCCGAGCTGATCTGTTCATTGCCCCCCGCGGTCGTCGAAGAAGCACTGGGGAAGCTCCGGGCGCTCCTGGGATAAAAGGATCATGGTCAAATGACAGCCTTGAAGCGGCTTGACGTCTTCTCCGGGAAAAACGTATCCTAGATGGCGGGGCTGTCGATAATGACATGAAAGCTCTTTCGCGTGACACGCATATCCAGGCGGAAAAGATCCTGATCCGGCTTCTCCGCGAGGCCCCCGTTTACAAACACATTGAAATCGTATCTTCGCTCATCAAGACGACACGCCGGCTGAGCTGGCAGGGGATTCAAGAACGGTTCCCCCTGGAGACGCCGCGCGCGCACGCAAGTCGATTTCTTTCGCTGCTTTATCCCGACTTGCCCGGGGCAGACCGAATACAAAAAAACATGCCATCGGAGTGGAGCGATTAGGGGATGAAACAGCCCGATATCATCGAGGTGACGTTGGCCGTGACAAGGGTCTTCGATGACCTCAAGGTCGATTATTACATCGGAGGGTCGTTGGCCAGTTCGGCGTTCGGCGTCGCACGCGCCACCATGGATGTGGACATCGTCGCCGACATCGAGGCGGGGCACGTCCCGGAGATTGAAGAGAGATTGAGGGAAGCTTTCTATATCGACAGAGAGATGGTCGAAAGGGCCATAAGAGAAAAGAGCTCTTTCAACCTCATTCATTTTGAAAGCCTGTTTAAGGTGGATGTGTTCGTCCCGGCAGCTCGCCCGTTCGAACGACAGGTTTTTTCGCGGAAGCAGTCCCGGACCGTTACCGAAGACGGCTCCCAAAAGCTCTTCTTTTCCTCGCCGGAAGACATCATCCTCAGGAAGCTCGTTTGGTACGAATCTTCCGGCGACGTTTCGGACCGCCAGTGGAAAGATGTTCTCGGTGTGATCAAGGTGCAATCGGAAAAGCTCGACAAAGCCTATCTCAAGGACTGGGCGGCAAAGCTCGGCGTTCCGGAGCTCCTGAGAAGAGCTTATCGGGATTCCGGGATGGATTAGGGGCGACCCGCGAAGATCGCCTCGGCCTCCTTTGTGTACCCCCCCCCGTCCGGGGCGAAGAGGACGAGCGGGGTCATGATCTCCGGCTCGACGGTGGCGAATCCCAACTCGATCAGGAAGAGATTTGCCGGCGCCGACGCTCGAGGCAGGATTTGCCTGAAGCGGTGAATACGGAAGCCCCGCCGGTCGGCGGCCCGGGCAAAATCCACGCGGCGCTTTTCCGGATAGACAAAACAGGCGCGGCCGCCGGGCTCGAGCCACGCGGCCGTTTTCTCCATGATGTCCTCGATGTCGCCGTTGAGCTCGTGCTTGGCCGCGGACTTCTCGTTCGACCGGCTCAGGAATCCGGTCGCTTTTCGGATATAGGGCGGGTTGGAAAAGACCAGGTCGAATCGTCGTCCCGGCTCGTATGTCCGCAGGTCGGCGCAGACGACCTCGATCCTCTCTCCCATTCCGTTTAGCTCGACATTGCGCCGGGCCAGGTCGGCCAAGCCCTCCTGGATCTCTAGCGCGACGATCCGCCGGAAGGGCTTGACGCTCAGGAGAAGCGGGATGACGCCGCTCCCCGTCCCCAATTCGAGGGCCTCGTCGTCCACCCTCGTCCGGATGAAATCCGCGAGCAAAGGCGCATCGACGGAAAACCGGTAGCCCTTCTTGTTCTGAAGGACGCTGACACGCCCGTGATAGAACGTGTCCAGGGTCTCGCCGTTACGCAGCGGGGTTTCCGGAGTCGTCATCCTCGCCGACCTCCGTCATGATCACGACCTTTTCCGGCTGGACCTGGGCATAGCCGCCCCGGATCGTGAACGATTCCTCGTCGCCCGCCGCGCGGTAGGACAGCTTCCCCCTGCCGATGCCGACGAAAAGAGGCCGATGGCCGGGCAGCACGCCGACCTCGCCCTCGAGGCTCGGCAGGGAAACGGCGTCGACTTCGGCCTCGACGAGCAGGCGCCGCGGGGTGACCACCTTCAGGTGGAGGGTGGCCGGGATGCCGTCGCTCATTCCGCCCTCAGCTCCTCGGTCCTCTGGGTGACATCCTCGATCCCGCCCACCATGTAGAAGGCCTGCTCGGGCTTGTCGTCGTGGAGGCCTTCGGCGATCTCCTTGAAACCGCGCACGGTCTCCTCGACGGTCACATACTTGCCGGGCCGGCCCGTGAACTCTTCGGCGACGTGGAAGGGCTGGGACAGGAAGCGCTGGATCTTCCGGGCCCGGGCGACGGTGACCTTGTCCTCGTCGGACAGCTCCTCGATACCCAGGATGGCGATGATGTCCTGGAGGTCGCGGTATCTCTGGAGGATCTCCTTGACCCTGCGGGCGACCTGGTAGTGCTCCTCGCCGACGATCTTCGGGTCGAGGATGCGCGAGAACGAGGCCAACGGATCGACGGCCGGGTAGATGCCGATGTCGGTCAGGTTCCGCGACAGGTTGGTCGTCGCGTCGAGGTGGGAGAATGTCGTCGCCGGGGCCGGGTCTGTGAAGTCGTCGGCGGGCACGTAGATCGCCTGCACCGATGTGATCGACCCTTTCTTGGTCGATGTGATCCGCTCCTCGAGCTCGCCGAGCTCCGAGGCCAGGTTCGGCTGGTAGCCGACAGCCGAGGGCATCCGGCCGAGCAGGGCCGAGACCTCCGACCCCGCCTGGGTGAACCGGAAAATGTTGTCGATGAAGAGGAGGATGTCCTGGCCCATCTCGTCGCGGAAGTACTCGGCGACTGATAGCGCCGAAAGGCCGACCCGCAGGCGCGCCCCGGGCGGCTCGGTCATCTGGCCGTAGATCAGGGCCGTTTTGCCGAGGACGCCGGACGCTTTCATCTCGAGCCAGAGGTCGTTGCCTTCGCGGGTCCGCTCGCCCACCCCGGCGAAGACCGAGTAGCCGCCGTGCTTGAGGGCGACGTTGTGGATGAGCTCCTGGATGATGACCGTCTTGCCGACACCCGCGCCCCCGAAGAGCCCGATCTTGCCGCCCTTGAGGAAGGGCTGGATGAGGTCGATGACCTTGATGCCCGTCTCGAACATCTCGCGCTTGGTGCTCTGCTGGTCGAGCGCCGGCGGGAGGCGATGGATGGGGTATTTCTTCTCGGTGACGATCGGCCCCAGCTTGTCGACCGGCTCGCCGATAACGTTCATGACCCGGCCGAGCGTCCCCTCGCCCACGGGCACCTCGATCGGCCCGCCGAGGTTCTTCGCCTTCATGCCCCGGGACAGGCCTTCGGTCGGGTGCATGGAGACGCAACGGACCCGGTCCTCACCGATGTGCTGTTCGACCTCGACGATGACGCGCAGGGGCTCGGCGCTGTTGGTGTCCTCGCTCGTGATCTCGAGGGCGGTGTAGATCTCGGGAAGCGCGCCCCCCTCGAACTTGACGTCGACAACGGGTCCGATGACCTGGACCACGGTCCCGAATTTCGCGTCTTTCTTCTCCATGGGTCTTCTCCCTAGCCTTTCTGGCTGAGCGCTTCGACGGCGGTCATGATCTCCAGGAGTTCCTTGGTGATCCCCGCCTGGCGGATCTTGTTGAGTTGGAGGACAAGGTCCTCGATGAGCTCCTTGGCGTTCTTGGTGGCGTTGTCCATGGCCATCATCCGGGCCGCCTGCTCGGCCGCCTGCGACTCGTGGAAGGCATGATGGATCTGGCTCTCGACGTAGAGCGGCAGGAGGAAACCGGCCAGCCGCCGCTCCTCCGGATCCCAGTC
Source organism: uncultured Eubacteriales bacterium (assembly GCA_964652895.1). Classification (GTDB taxonomy): domain Bacteria; phylum Acidobacteriota; class Aminicenantia; order Aminicenantales; family Saccharicenantaceae; genus RBG-16-66-30. Next base: position 7,957 of record CAZZCH010000027.1, on the reverse strand, counting down.
GGGCGTCCAGGCGGCCGACGCCTCCACGCCCGGGGCGGGCTCGAGGGGCAGGACCCGGTGGGTCATGATCCGGGGCGCCAGGATGGACTTGAACTCGTTGGTGACGATGTATACGGCGTCGATCTTCTGGAAGGCGTACTGGCGCATGAGAAACTCGGCCAGTTCGCGGAGCTCCTCACGACCCAGCTTGTCGGTCCGGTCGCCGAACTTCCGGTCCACGGCGTACGCGCCCTTGCGGAAATGATTCACGGCTTTCTTGCCGATGAGGACGAGCCGGACCTCGGCCGTCCTCTTCTTTTCGACGATGAACGCGTCCGCCGCCGCGAGAAGATTGGAGTTGTAGGCCCCGGCCAGGCCCTTGTCCGAGGTGACGACGAGGGCCTCGACCTTCTTTTCGTCCCTACGGAGGAGCAGGGGGTGGGAGCCGGCCGCGGCCCAGTAGGCCAGCCGGTTCATGAGCTCCGGGAAGAGGTGCCAGAACGGGCGCGCCTCCTGGACCGTCCGCTGGGCCTTGCGGAACTTGGCCGTCGAGACGGTCTTCATCGCCTGCGTGATCTGTTCGCTATTCTGGACGCTGCGGATCCGCCGGCGGAGGTCGATGAGGGTCGGCATGCTACTTCAGCCCCTCCCGGAAGACGTCGTTGAAGGCCTTGATGGCGGCAACGATCTCGCCGTCGAGGGCCGTGTCGATGCGCTTCTGCTCGCGGATCTTCGCCAGGATGTCGGCGTGATTCTTGTCGAAGTACTCGTAAAGTTTTTTCTCGTAGTTCCGGATCTCGGCGACCGGGAACGCGTCGAGATAGCCGCGGTTGCCCGCGTAGATGATGAGGACCTGCTTCTCGACCGGGAGCGGCGAATGCTGGTCCTGCTTGAGGATCTCGGTCAACCGCTCGCCGCGGTCGAGCTGGGCCTGGCTCGTCTTGTCGAGCTCGGTCCCGAACTGGGCGAAGGTGACGAGCTCGCGGTACTGGGCCAGGTCGAGTTTGAGCTTGCCGGCAACCTGCTTCATGGCCTTGATCTGGGCGTTGCCGCCGACGCGGGACACCGAGATCCCGACGTTGATGGCCGGACGGACGCCAGCGTTGAAGAGCTCGGGCTGGAGGTAGATCTGACCGTCGGTGATGGAGATGACGTTGGTCGGGATGTACCCCGAGACGTCCCCCGCCTGCGTCTCGATGATGGGCAGGGCCGTGAGCGACCCGCCGCCGAGCTCGTCATTGAGCTTGGCCGCCCGCTCGAGGAGCCGGGCGTGGAGGTAGAACACATCGCCCGGGTAGGCCTCGCGGCCGGGCGGCCGGCGGAGGAGGAGCGAGATCTCGCGGTAGGCCGCGGCGTGCTTGGAGAGGTCGTCGTAGATGACCAGAACGTGGCCGCGGTTGTCGCGGAAGTGTTCGCCGATGGCGCAGCCGGCGTACGGCGCGAGGAACTGGAGCGGCGACGGGTCGCTGGCCGACGAGACGACGACGATAGTGTAGTCCAGGGCCCCGAAGTCCTCGAGCGTCTTGACGATCTGGGCGACCGTCGAGTTCTTCTGTCCGATGGCGACATAGATGCAGACGACGTCGGATCCCTTCAGGTTGAGGATTGTGTCGATGACGATGGCGGTCTTGCCGGTCTGGCGATCGCCGATGATGAGCTCGCGCTGGCCGCGGCCGATGGGGATCATGGTGTCGATGGCCTTGATCCCCGTTTGGAGAGGCTCGCGGACGGGCTGGCGGTCGACGACGCCGGGGGCCAGGCGCTCGACGAACATGTTGATGTCCGTCACCACCGGGCCCTTGTCGTCGAGGGGCTGGCCGAGAGGGTTGATAACGCGGCCGATCATGGCCGGGCCGGCCGGGACCTGCATGATCCGGCGGGTTCTCTTGACGACGTCCCCTTCGCGGACGCGGTGGCTCTCGCCGAGGAGGACAACCCCGACGTTCTCTTCCTCGAGGTTCAGGGCCAGACCGAAAAGGCCCTGGGGGAACTCCAGGAGCTCGTTGGACATGACCCGGTCGAGCCCGTAGACGCGAGCGATACCGTCCCCAACCGAAAGGACGGTCCCGACCTCTCGGATATCCATGTCCTTGTCGTAGCCTTCGATCTGCTGCTTGATGATCTTCGTGATCTCATCGGCTTTGATGCTCATGACAACCTCTATCCTTTTCCGAGTCGCTCTTTGAGCGCGGCGAGACGGCCCTCGACGGACGCGTCGTAGACGACGTGGCCCTTTCTCACGGCAAGACCTCCGATAACCGCGGGGTCCGTCTTGCAGACGAGCCGGACGGGCTTTTTCTCCGAGGCCACGAGGGCCTTTTCGAGCTTTTCTTTCTGCCCGGGCGCCAGCGGGGCGGCCGAGGTGACCTCGAGGGTGACGACGCCATTGAGATCGCTCCAGGCCTCGGGAAGAAGGTCGACCACGGCGGGCAGGATATCCAGACGCTTATTTTTGAGGAGGAGGGACAGGAAACGGGACGCCTTCGGGCTGGTCCCGGAGCGGGCGAGAACTTCATTGAGGACGGCGCTCTTCTTCCTGGCGTTGACGAACGGGCTGACCAGGGCCTTGCGCAGGTCCTCGCGCGAAACGAAGAGGTCGCGGAAGGCGCGGACCTCGGCCCCGACGGACCGGAACTCCGGCTCGTCCCGCAGCGCCTGGGCGAGGCCGTCGGCGTACTTTCTAACGAGGGCCTGGTTTTTCATTGATATGGGACAACCTGTCGATGGATTTGTCGATGAGGGCGGCCTTGAGCTCGGGCGTCAGGCGTTTCCGGATCCTCTCCCGGGCGAGGTCGGTGGCGCGGGCCGCGGCGTAGGTCCTGAGCTCGTGGATACCCCGCCTGACCTGCTCCTCGAGCTCCTGCCGGGTGAACTTCTTGAGCCGCTCGGCTTCCTCGGCGGCCGTCCGGGCGATGCGCTCGGTTTCGCGTCGGCCTTCCTCCTGCGCGGCGACCTTTAGCCGCCGGACCTCCCCTTCGAGGCCCGACAGCTTCGCCTGGGATTCTCCGGCCTTGGTCTCGGCCCCGGCCCTGGCCCCTTCGGCGTCGCGGATGGCCTCTCCGATGTCGACCGTCCTCTTGGCCAGCATGGCCTTGAGCGGCTTGCGCAGGACGAAGCCCAAACCTCCGAAGAGGATCAGGAAATTGACCAGCTTGCCGAGGAAGTCCATGGTCGCCGAGGGGTGGCTCGCCTCCTCGGGGCTCATGAAGATGAGGAGCGGCAGAACAAAGAGGACGAGCAGGACGGACTTTCGTGAGATCATTCGTCGAGGATCCTCTTTTCGATGGTCTCGGCGATCTCGGCGGTCCGGGCGTCGAGTTCCTTCTTGAGCGTCTCCATCTCGCGGAGAAGTTCCTGCTTGGCCTTCTCGACCTCGGCCCGGCCTTCCGCCTGGACTTCGCGGACGAGCCGGCTCTTTTCCTTGAAGGCTTCGGTTTCCGCCGCGCTTCGCACGGCATCGGCGGCCGCCCGGGCCTCTTTCAGGCCTTCCTCGATCCGGCGCAGATCGTTCTCGTAGGAACCCAAGGCCGCGGCGGCCGCCGCCTTGTCCTTGGCGATCCGCCCGGAGCGCTCGTCGAGGATGCGCAGGACGGGCTTGAAGAAGATGCGGGTCAGGACGAGGACGAGGATCCAGACGATGAGGAAGATAACGATGGCCGTACCATTAATAGACAGCATTAGGCGACTTTCCCAGGGGGAAACAAAAGGAAACTGTAACACGTCCGAAGCGAAATTTCAATCGCGGGATGCTACCCGTTATAGCCCGGGTAGCGTTCGCGGAGTGGAAGCACAGAGCCATATGAAGAATGGGGACATGTACCTCCGGTACGTGTCCCCATTCTTCTATGGCCCCGCCAGCGTTTGTCCCCTCGGCTTCAATATTGCATCAATCAAAAAGCCGCAGGCGCTTGACCTCGCCGACGAGGAAGAGTGACCCGGCGATGACGACGGGAGTGCGGCCGCGCGATTCGGCCAGGGCGAGGCGGACGGCCTTGCGCGTATCGGGCTCAAGAAGGACGCGGCCATTGAAGGGCGGGGCGGCGGCGGCGAGATCTTCGGGCGCGGCCGAACGCTTATAGGGGACTCGGGTCAGGACGACCGCGCCGCAGACGGGAAAGAGGATGCGGGTCATGGACCGGATGTCCTTGTCCCGCATGGCGGCGAAGACGAGGACGACGGGCCGGCCGATGACCTCGCGGATGTGCGAGGCGAGGGCCTCCGCCCCCTCGACGTTGTGGGCCCCGTCGAGGAGGACGAGAGGCCGGCGGTGGACCGTTTCCATGCGTCCCTCCCAACGGGTCTCGCGGACGGCCTTGGTGATCTTGGCTTTGTCGAGGGGCTTCCAGATCCGGGAAGCGACCTCCGCCGTCGCTATGGCCACGGCCGCGTTCGCCCCCTGGTGCCGGCCGGCCAGGGCCGGCGAAAAAACGTAGCGGCCGCGCCCGCCCTGGTAGATAAACCGGTAGCCCCCGGCGATAGGCCGGGCCTCGAGCGTCCTGCCGCGGCCGAACACCTCGACGATGGGCGCTCCGCGCTCGCGGGCGGCCCGGCGGATCTCCCGGAGAGCGTCGCCGCACCGCACGCCGCAGACGACCGGGACGCCGGGCTTGATGATCCCGGCCTTCTCGAAGGCGATGCTCTTCAAGCTCGAACCGAGGTGCTTTTCGTGGTCCTTGGCGATCGTCGTGATGACCGAGACGAGGGGGCGGACGACGTTGGTCGCGTCGAACCGGCCGCCCATCCCCACCTCGAGAACGGCGATGTCCACGTCCCTTTCGGCGAACCGGAGGAAAGCGAGCGCCGTCATGACCTCGAAGTAGGTCGGGTGGTAGGCGAGGCGATCCCCGGCCATCAAACCGTCGATCGTCGCTTTCAGCCGCTCGACCAGGTTTCGAAACCGCCCCGGCGGGATGGCCTCGCCGTCGACACAGATGCGCTCTTCGACACGCGCGAGATGGGGAGACGTATAGAGCCCGGTCCTGAACCCCTGCTCCTGCATGATCCCGGCGAGCATGGCCGAGACGGAGCCCTTTCCGTTCGTCCCCGCCACGTGTATGGACAGGAAACGGTTCTGGGGGTTGCCCAGGGCCGCGCAGAGCGTCGCGACGTTCTCGAGGCCGAGCTTGATGCCGAAGTACTGGAGGTGGCCGAGGTAGTCCCGGCACTCGGACGAGGTCATTGAGGCCGATTGAGGAAGAGACGGAGGGCCTTGACGAGATACGGCTTCAGGGCCTTCCGCGGGACGATGTCGTCGAGCATGCCGTGGGCGAGCAGGAACTCGGACCGCTGGAAGCCCTTGGGCAGCTTCTCCTTGATCGTCTGCTCGATGACGCGGGGACCGGCGAAGCCGATGAGGGCCTGCGGCTCGGCGATGTTGATGTCGCCGAGCATGGCGAAGCTGGCCGTCGTGCCTCCCGTCGTCGGGTCGGCCAGGACGGAGATGAAGGGGATCTTGGCTTCCCCGAGGCGGGCGATGGCCGCGCTCGACTTGGCCATCTGCATGAGCGAGAGCATACCTTCCTGCATGCGCATGCCGCCGGAACAGGACACGATGATCACCGGCAGGCCGTCTTCGAGGGCCCGTTCGCAGGCCCTGGCGATCTTCTCGCCGACGACCGAGGCCACGCTGCCGCCGAGGAACCCGAACTCCATGGCCAGGATGTAGGCGGGAACGCCACCGATCATGCCCTTGGCCGTGACGATGGCCTCGGTCAGGCCCGTCCGTTTTTCGTTCTCGGCGATCCGGTCGACGTAGCGCTTCGTGTCGACGAAATGCAGGGCGTCGACGGCGTGGAGGTTGTCGTCGAGGACCTCGTAGGCGCCGTCGTCGAACAGCATCCGCAGCCGTTCCTCGGCCGAGATCCGGAAATGGAAGGCGCATGAGGGACAGACGGCGAGGTTGTCCAGGATATCCTGCTTGTATAGGATCCGCTGGCAGCTGTTACAACGGGTCCAGAGGCTTGTCATGGGCGTTTTCCTTTGTGCGGCGATTTTCCCTCCCCTTTCGGGGAGGGTTGTTCCCGGCCGCGGCGGCGCAGGGCTTCGATGACCGCGTTGGAATCCGGGAGCGGCTCGTCGAGGTCGTCCTCGTCGTGGAGGAGCCGCTTGATGGCGCCGACGAAGGCCTCGAGGTCCAACGGCTTCTCGAAGAACTCCGCCGCGCCGAGCGAGCCGAGCGCCTCCTGCTTGTAATGAGGCCCCTTGTAAAGCCCCGTAATGAGGACCACCGGGATACGGCCCTGGGACTCCTGGGAAATCCTCTTGGTCAGATCGAATCCGTGCATTTTCGGCAGCATGGCCTCGAGGACGACCAGGTCCGGCTTTTCCGCGACGAACAGGTCATAGCCGGCCTGCCCGTCGGAGGCTCGGATGATAAGAAATTTGTGTGATTTCAATAATTTGGAGAGCTTTTCGAGGCTCGCCGCATCGTAGTCGACAATGAGGATTTTCTTTTCGGCCATGGCTCAATTGCCTCGAAATTGTACGGGATTGCCCCTTCCTTGTCAAACCCCATGCTCCCCGGCATGAATGCCGGGTCTGTTCGGGGTTGACCCTGAGCCTCGCTTCACTTCCCCGCCTTAAAAGGCGGGCCTTAGCGCTGGCGAACGGGTCAAACCCCCCGAGGCGGGAGAGAGCCCCGGGGGGCCTCCCAGGGAGGACATGTCCCGCTTCTCTCGAAGCGGTGCGAGTCCCCATTCCTGGCTCGGGGCGTAATCCCGGGCTGAAAAGGCCTATTTATGCCGCTTTTTCATGGCCAGGAAGGCCGCCACGACCCCGGCGACCCCCAGCACAAAAAGGAGAATTTTCTTGAGACGCATCGTTCCCGATCCTCAGGCGAAATCCATGGGAATTATACCCTTTCGGCCGGAAACGCGTCAACTTCAAGGGGACATGCACTCACAGGGAAGCGCACCCGGGGAATATGTCCCCGTGAGTGCATGTCCCCATTCTTGGTCCAGCGATCCGGGCCGCATCGGGAAAGAGGGACTATCCCCATTGTAATGGGGGCTGTCCCTCTGGGAAGTCCCTCATCTCGCTTTATTGCCCGGCAAAAAAACGGTAAGATGACTCCAGTCCCATGAAAAAATCGAGGCGGCATGCCCTCGGGCAACATTTCCTGGCCAACCCGGCCGTACTCCGCAAGATCGTCGGCGTCATCGATCCTAAGCCTGACGATGTCCTCGTCGAGATCGGAGCCGGGCGCGGCATCCTGACGGCCGCCATGGCCGAGACCGCCGGCCGAGTCATCGCTATCGAAAAGGACGAAAGGCTCGTGCCCGCGCTTAAAAGCGGAATGCCGGCCAACGTCGAGGTCGTCCATGCCGACATCCTGAACGTGGATTTCCGCGAGCTCTGCCGCCGGGCCGGTGTCCCCGCTTTGAGGATCGTCGGCAATATCCCCTACTCCATCTCCACGCCTCTCCTCTTCCGCGTCCTCGATGACCGCGAGGTCTTCTCCGACTGCGTCTTCCTTCTCCAGAAGGAGGTCGCCGAACGGGTTACGGCCGGGCCGGGCTCGAAGAACTATGCTCCCCTCGGTATTCTTCTTCAGAACGAGTTCGAGGCCAAGGTTGCGTTTAGAGTGGCGCCGGGCTCGTTCTCCCCGCCGCCCAAGGTCCAGTCGGCTCTCCTAACCCTCCGCCGCAGGCCCGTCCCACTCCACTTCGGCGCCGCCGACGAGCCCTTCCGCATATTTCTCAGGGCCGCTTTCGCCGAACGGCGCAAGATGCTCTGGAATAACCTGGCCCCCCGTTCGAAACCTACCGCGCTCACCGCAGCCTACACCGCCCTTGGCATCGCCCGGAACGTCAGGGCCGAGGATCTTCCGGCCGACGCCCTCTTCGGCCTCTTCCGCTCCCTGGATACCTGAGGATAGGAGATGCACATGAACGCCGACAAAAGAAATCTTCTGACGACGATGATCCTAGCCTGAATTATGCATAAAAAAAGCTGTTTCCTCCTCAACATGTTGATTTAT
>CAZZCH010000026.1:40492-42428 GCA_964652895.1 uncultured Eubacteriales bacterium | reverse complement strand
GAACTTGGACAGGGAATACCCGCCCTTGATGCCGAAGCCGGCCGAGAGCGTCTGGGGAAGGAGCGCGGCCACGCACAGGGCAGCCAAAACTACAATCATAAGTCTTTTCATGGAAACCTCCTATAATCGTTTCGTTCGCCTTCCAATCTAGGCCGCCCGGCCCAGGGGGTCAATCATCTCAAAGGGGGTTATCGGGGGTGAATATTCCGCCTCGAGGATAACCTCTCGGGGGGATAGCCCGGTTGACCGGTCCCGTTTTTCCGTGCTATAAGCCTGGAAGGAAACCCGAGACAATGAAGAGACGCGAATTCGTCAAGTCCGCTGGCTTGGCCTCCCTCGCCCTCCCGCTCGCCGGGTGCGGCCTTCCGGTCCGGCGCCCGTTCAAGAGGCCCAATATCCTCTTCATCATGGCCGACGACCACGCCTCCCAGGCGATGGGATGCTACGGAAGCCGCCTCAACCGGACCCCGGGGATCGACCGGATCGCCCGCGAAGGCGTCCGGTTCGAAAACTGCTTCTGCACGAACGGCATCTGCGCCCCCAGCCGGGCGGTCATCCTGACCGGGAAACACAGCCATCTCAACGGCGTCCGCGACAACGCCGTGGCCTTCGACGGAAGCCAGATGACCTTTCCCAAGCTCCTCCGGGCCGCCGGCTACGAGACGGCCTTCCTCGGGAAGTGGCACCTCAAAAGCGACCCGACCGGGTTCGATCACTGGGCCATCCTGCCCGGCCAGGGTGAGTACTACAACCCCGACCTGATCGAGATGGGCGAACGGAAGCGCGTCCCCGGGTACGTGACCGACATCCTGACAGGCCTCGCCGATGAATTCCTGACCTCCCGGCGGGACGCGAACAAGCCTTTCCTTCTCATGCTCCACCACAAGGCGCCCCACCGCAATTGGCAGCCGGCCGAAAGGCACATGACGCTCTACGACGACACGGAATTCCCCGAGCCGCCGACGCTCTTTGACGACTACGCGACGCGTTCCCGGGCGGCCTTCGAGCAAGAGATGACCATCCGCGAGGCCATGACCCTCGACTCCGACCTCAAGCTCGGCCCGCCGCCGGAGCGGCTCGACGGGCCCCAGAAAGCCGCTTGGGAAAAGGCCTTCGGTCCCAAGCGCGAAGCGTTCCGGAAGGCCGGACTGACCGGCGACGCCCTCGTCCGCTGGAAGTACCGCCGCTACCTCCAGGATTATCTCGGTTGCGTCGCCGCCGTGGACGAGAGCGTCGGCCGCGTGCTCGACGTGCTCGACCGGACGGGCCTGGCCGAAAACACCCTGGTCGTCTACACCTCGGACCAGGGCTTCTTTCTGGGTGAGCACGGTTGGTTCGACAAGCGCTTCATGTACGAAGAGGCCCTGCGCATGCCGCTCGTCATGCGCTTCCCCGGGCGTATCCTTCCCGGGTCCGTGAACGGCGACATGGTCTCGAACCTCGACTTCGCGCCGACCTTTCTCGATTGCGCCGGGCTGGGCAAACCCGCCCCGATGCAAGGCCGGTCGTTCCGGCCCCTCCTCCTGGGCCGCCGCGTCGCGGGCTGGCCCGAGTCCGTCTATTACCACTATTACGAGTTCCCGGCCGTCCACATGGCCAAACGCCACACCGGTGTCCGGACGAGACGGTATAAGCTCATCCATTTCTACTATGACATCGACGCTTGGGAACTCTATGACCTGGAGAAGGACCCGAGCGAGCTCCGGAACGTCTATGGCGATCCGGCCTACTCCTCCGTCCAGCGATCGCTTGGGGCGGAGCTTTCGCGCCTCCAGGCCTTCTACCGGGATTCCGACGCCCTGGCCCGCCGGTTCATCAAGCTCGACCTGAAGAACTAGCATGGACCTTTTCGTTCTCGAAGAACTCGTCATTGGCTACAGCATCCTCGAGCTCAATCCGGTTACGGTCAGGTCCGCGATGGCGGAGGGGGAGCCCA
>CAZZCH010000026.1:0-40392 GCA_964652895.1 uncultured Eubacteriales bacterium | reverse complement strand
CATCGACCGCGCCTTTCTCTATCTGACGGTTGGAGAGCTGGATGGGCCGGGCCATCCCGGGGGAGGCGCCGGAGCTTGAATATCCGGCCGTGGCCATCGCTCCTCCTCGTAGGCCCGACGGGCTCGGGAAAGACCCCGCTCGGCGATGAGCTCGAGTGGCGGGGATTTTTCGGCCGGCGGTGCGTCCATTTCGATTTCGGCTCGAACCTCCGGACGATCGCCGCGGCCCCGGAAAAAGCCAGCTTCCTCACGGCAGCGGAATTCGAGACCGTCAGGATATCCCTGGCAACGGGCGCCCTTTTCGAGGACAAGGACATGCCCATGATCATCAAGATCGTGGAAGGATTTACCGAGGCCAGGTCCCTGACGCCCGATTCTCTGCTCGTCCTCAACGGCCTGCCGCGGCACCGGAGACAGGCCGAGTGTTTGGCCGGGGTCGTCGCCGTCGAGCGAGTCGTCCGGCTTGAGGCGTCCGCTGCCGTGATCCGGGAGAGGATCCGGCTCGACCCGGGCGGGGACAGGGCAACGAGGGCCGACGACGGGCTCGAAGAGCTCGAGCGACGGCTGGCCTTTTTCCGGGAGCGGACGGTCCCTCTAGTTTCCTACTATCACGAGCGGGGGGCTCTTTTCGTCGAGGTCCCCGTAGCGCCCTCCATGACCGCGGCAGAGGCCTATCAAGCTCTCATCCAACGCCTGGCTCTCGATCCCTGATCCGAGATAATCCTGTTGACAGGAATGCCACGGATTGCATACATTCATACTCCTGAGACCATTCAAAGAGGAGACTATCTTGAACAAACCCCGATTTAAAAAGCTCGTCGGCCGCGGACTCGTCCTTTTGGCCGTCATGCTGGCGGTCTTTCATTTCGTTGCGGCGCAGAAGCCCGGCACGTCGCTCGGAGCGGCTGCGGAGGCCTGGGTCGATGATCCCGAAAGTTGTACATCGATCCAGGTCGGCCGCCTGGCCACGGTTGACGGATCGGTGATCACCTGCCACACCTGCGACGGGCGCTACCGTCAGTGGCTGAACATCGTTCCGCACCAGAAATGGCCGGAGAAGTCCATGAACAAGATCTATTCCGGCAAGATGCATACGGAGACGTCGACGGATCTTCGCGGCATCATTCAGACCGGCGAGATCCCGCAGGTCGCGGAGACCTACCGCTTCATGAACACGGCCTACCCCTGCCTCAACGAGTGCGGCCTGGTCATTGGCGAGACGACGATCGGCGGCCGGCGGGAGCTGGTCAACAATGAAGGCATGTTCATGATCGAGGAGATCGAACGTGTCGTCCTCGAGCGATGCAAAACGGCCCGCGAGGCCATCAAGCTCGCCGGGGAGCTCGTCAAGCAGTACGGCTATGGCGATTTTGGGGAATGCATCACCATCGCCGACGGCAAGGAAGTCTGGCACTTCGAGATCATGGGCGCCGGGCCGCTGGAGAAGGGCGCCGTCTGGGCGGCCGTCCGCATCCCCGACGACCACGTCGGCATCTCGGCCAACATCCCCCGGATCGCCGAGATCAATCTCAAGGACCCCGACCATTACATGGCTTCGGACAACGTCTTCCAGCTGGCCCAGGACATGAGTTGGTGGGACCCCAAAAGCGGCAAACCGTTCAAGTTCTGGGAGGCCTACAACGGACGCAAGCCCTTTTCGACCCGCGAATTTTTCGTCCTCAGCAGCCTGGCCCCTTCCCTCAAGCTGACCATGGACATGGCCGAACTGCCTTTCTCAGTGAAGCCCGAGAAGAAGCTCTCGGTCCGCGACGTCCTGGCCATCTACCGTGATCCGTACGCGGGGACCGACCTCGACCTAACCAAGAACCTGCTCGTGCCGAGGGGGCGGCCGAGACAGAAAGCCGGAGAAACTGCATCCGCCCAGACGGCCGCGCCCGAAATGATGCCGAGCCCCCTGGCCAGCGCCTGGATGTCCCGGGACGTGATAAACCTCGTCAACGCCCTCAAGCCGGGGACGGTCACGCCCTCGCGGACGATCCCGATCTCGGGCTGCGCCTACGCCACCGTTATCCAAGTTCGGGGCTGGCTGCCGCCCTCGATCGGGGCCATCTGCTGGCTTTCCTTCGACAACCCGGCCATGAGCGCCCGCATCCCGGTTTTCGCGGGAACGACCGAGCTGCCGCCGAGTTTCGAGATCTGCGGGCAATACCGGTTCCGCCTGGATTCCGCGGCCTGGGCTTTCCGCCGGGCCAACCGCCTGGCGACCCTGAAGTGGGGCGCGACTAGGGAGACGATCGAGGGCACCATCGCCGAATTCGAGAACAGGGCCTTCGCCGACCTGCCCCTGCTCGAGAAGAAGGTTCAGGAGATCCTGGCCAGCAAGACACCGGACAAGGAGCCCTTCACGGTCGAGCAATACCTGACGAAGTACACGAACGACACGGCCCGGGCCGCCATCCAGAAGTATCTGGAGCTTGGCGACACGTTCTGGATGCTCATCTCCATGAGCATATAGGGCTTGATCCGAAAAATTCCTTATTTTGGCTACAGCGCGTACTTGAACAGGTTCATCCCGGCCGGGAGCTTGGCTTTCTCCTGGTAAATGTCCCAGTAATAGGCCTTGGCTTCGGCCAGTTTCGCGTAGAGGGGGTGCCCCGTGTCGGGGAGATGCGTGGCCGTGACGGCGTTATTCTCGTCCACGAAAAGGAGCTTCTGGCAGCGGCCCATGATCCCCGCCGTGCCAATGCTCGCGGCCACGACGAGCTCCTGGGACCGGACCCTCCGGACAAGCTCGCCGTACGTGATGTGCCGCTCCTCGACCTTGACGTCCAGTTCCTTCAGGATGGTCACCATGCCCTGGATCGTGATCGAGGGCAGGATGAGTTCGCTCTCGGGGATCTTGACCACCGTCCCGTCGCGGAAGCCGAAGAGGCAGCACGAGGAATCCCACTCGGTGACGCACCGTTCCTCGAGCGGGAGGTGCGTCTTGTCGTCGAGGAAAAGGGCGGCCGCGGCCTGCGGGTCGACGTCCCTGGCCGCGTCGATGGCTTTCAGGCTGATCAGGTAGTTTATGCCCAGCTTGAGCCAGCCGGTCTTATTGGCGGCCGTGGCCCGGACCAAGTGGGGGATGACAACGCCGGTGAACGGCTCGCCGAGGTAGCGGTCGTATCGGCAGAAAAGGGCCCGGAGGACCGGCTGGCCGGGGAAGGTGACCCCCATGGATTGCTCTTCGTCGACCGTGAACGGCCTCAGGTAGCCCTGGACACCCGCGTCGGCCATCTCCTCAAGGAAGGCCCGGATGGCCGGATCCTTGAAATACTGGTGGATGATGATGTTCTCCATCTCCTCGACAGAGGGGATGATGGCCGCCTGGGCCCGGCTCAAGTTGAAGGCCATGCCGCGCCGGAGCCTCTCCAGGTTCTTGTGCCAATTGAGGAAGTTGACCTCGAGCCGCCCGGCCGGATTTTTTTTGCAGAAGAACCGGATACCCTCGAAGCAGAGAAATGTGGAATAGAAGGTCGAGCGGGACACGGCGTAGACCTTGGAGTCGGACTCGAGGATGTCGAATTGCTTCTCGGGGAGAAGATAGCGCATCTGCCGGGGGGCCCATTTCACGCCTTCGAATTTGGCCATGAGAATGCTCCTTTGTTGATGTTCGATTTACTTGACGACGGGCTTGAGGTGCTCGATCAAATACTCCACCCGGCTCTCGCCGTAGCGCGGGAAGGCGATGCCGTGCCGCTGCTCGGGGTAGATCATCAGGTCGAACTTCTTGTTCTCCTTGAGCAGGGCCTGAACGAGCTGGATGGTGTTGCTGGGATGGACATTGTCGTCGAAGGCGCCGTGGTGGATGAAGAGCTTGCCTTTGAGGTTCTTGGCGTAGGTCAGGCAGGAGCCTTTCTCATAGCCGTCGGGGTTGTCCTGGGGCCGTCGCATGTATCGCTCGGTGTAGATCGAGTCGTAGTTGCGCCAGTCGGTGACGGGCGCGCCGGCGACGCCGACGTGGAAGACGTCAGGTTCCTTGAGCAGGGCCAGGCAGGTGAAATAGCCGCCGTAGGAATGGCCGGTGACGCCGACCCGTGTCGTGTCCGCGTAGGGCCGCTGGCCGATGGCCTTGACGAAAGCGACGTGGTCCTCGAGCTCGACCTGGCCGAGCTTCATGTAATGGAGGTTCTGGAAGGCCTTGCCCCGTCCGGAAACACCCCGGTAGTCGCAGACCGCGACGAGGAAGCCGAGTTGGGCCAGGGCCTGGTTGCCGTCGGTCATCTTGTAGGAGTTGTTGACGCCCTTTGAGCCCGGCCCGCCGTAGACCGAGAGAAGGAGTGGATACTTGTCCTGGGGGTCGAAGTGGGCCGGGAAATAGATCAGACCGTCGAGATCGTACTTGCCGTCGGCGGACTTGAAGGTGAAGCGCTCCGGCTTGATGAGCTTGAGGTCGAGGAATTCCTTGGTCAGAACAGAGGAGGCGAGCCCCTTGATCTCCTTCCCGTCGGCCTGGTAAAGCGTCGATTTCATGGGCTGGTCGAAGCTCGAGAAGGCATCCGTGTAGTAATCGAAATTGGGGGAGAAGCCGACGTTGTGGGAGCCGGGCTCCTTGGTTAGCTTGGCGAAACCCGTGCCGTCGAGCTTTACCTTGTAGGCGTGGCTTTCGGTGCCGTTCGCTTCGAAGCCGCTGAAGTAGACCCAGCCTCGCGTCTCGTCGACGCCGTGGATGGAACGGACCGGAAGCCTGGCATTCGTCAGTTGCTTGAGAAGCTTGCCGGTCAAGTCATAGAGATAGATCTCGCGCCAGCCGCTCCGCTCCGAGGTCCACAGGAACCGGAGGTTGTCCTTGAGGAAGATGAGATCGGTCGACTCGTCGATGTAGCAGGGATCGGTGTCGGTCAGAAGGAGACGCGTTTTCCCCGTGGCCGGGTCGGCGGCGAAGACCTCGACCTTGTTCTGGAGGCGGTTGAGGCGATGGTAGGTGAATTCCTTGCCGTCGTTCGTCCATTGGCCGCGGTAGAGATAGACGTCGAGGTCGTCGCCCGTCTCCAGGCGGACGAGTTTCTTCGAAGCGATGTCGGCGACGGACAAACGGACGATAGGATTGTTGGCCCCGGGCACTGGATAGCCTTGCAGCTCATAGCGGGGCATGGGTTCCACGGCATGCACGATCGGGTACTTGGCCACGGGGCTCTCGTCGAACTGCATGAAGGCGATCTTCTTCGAGTCGGGAGACCACCAGTAGGCCTGGTATTGGCCGAGTTCCTCGGGATAGACCCAGTCCGGAAAGGCGTTACGGAGGTCCTCCGTCCCGTCTGTCGTCAGGGCCGTCTCTTTGCCGTCCATATCCTTGATGTAGAGGTTGTAATCGCGGGCGAAGGACCGATACTTGAGGTCCGGGGAGAGGACGTCGCCGTAGGCCCGGCCGCGGACGCCGGTTGTGGTTCTCTCCGGCTCGTAAACGACGAGCTTCGAAGAGCCGAGGTCGTAGATGAAGACCTTGTTGAAAGCCTGGAACTGGATCTTTTTGCCCTCGTCGAGGTACTGGAAGCGGTTGAAGAAGAGCTTGGCTTCCTGCCGTCCCGTCGTGGCGTTGACAGCGGCCAGGAGCTTGGCGTCGTCGAAGAGGGGCGTTTTCTCCCCGGTCAGGATATCGACCCTTTTGAACGTCCCGCCTTCATTGATGTAAGAAGCCTTGCCGTCGGGCGTCCAGGCGAGTCCGGGCTGGCCCTCCATCTTGACCAGGGTCCGCCCTTCGCGGCGGAGCTTGTCGTAGAGGGCTTTCCCGACGATCTTGTCCTGGGCGAAAGCCTGCCCGGCGATGAGGACGACGAGCAGGAGGCCGAGGAAGGCGGCTGTTTTGGAGTTCTTGCGCATGGATGTTCTCCTTTGGTATTTTATCTGTCTATTCTGCTTCGATGAAATCCTCTCGGAAGTCCCATTCTATTTTTTCTTGGCCGCCTCTTCAATCTTTTTAATGGCCGCGTCGGCGTTCCTCTTGAGCACATTTCGAGGCGACTTAAGCGCGGAGGCTTGTTTGAGGAAGGACAGATCGCCGGTTCGACCGCATTTTCCTATCGCCGACAGGATCTCACCCTGAACGATATAGCTCGTCTCCCGGGGGAATAGAGATTTATAGAAGGGGGCCAGGTCTCGGTTGCCCGTGTTCCCCAGGGCCCGGACGGCCGCAGCCCTGACCCGGGAGTTCTCATCCGTCGTGCGGCCCTTGAGCAAGGCCGGGAGGCCGCTCCAGGCCGACGCGGCCAAGCTTTCGATGGCCGCCCGTCGCACGGCCCAGAAGGCGTCTTTCCGGGCCGAATCCCCCAGGGCCGGGAGAACAGCCGGGGAGTCGAGGTGTTTCGTGAGCTCCCGGGCCGCCCAGATCCGGGTGACGGCGTCGCCCCGGCCGAGGTCGAAGACGAGTTCTTCGGCCGGTTTTTCAAAGACGAGTTCTTTGAGGAGGTTGTGGCCCCGGTCGAACTCGACCGAGACGGGTTTGCGCGTGGCGGCGAATTCGAAAACTTCCTCTTTTTCGTCGATCCAGACCTTTTCGGTGACGCTCTGCTCACCGTCGGTGAGGCCGATGAGGACGGGAGTCCTGAAGACGGGAATATTCTTGGAGAAATCCTGGACCTGGCGGACTTTCAGCCGGACCTTCTTCGCGGCATCGTCCCAGCTCCAGGACACGTCGAAGACCGGGTGGCCCGGTTTCATCAGCCACTGGTCGAAGAACCAATCGAGGTTTTCGCCGGTCACGTCCTTGACCGCGGTCATGAAGTCGTGCGTGTCGGCCGAGGAGAAGGCGAAGCGTTCCAGGAATTTCGACAGGGTCCGGAAAAAGGCCGAGTCTCCCATGATGAATCGTAGCACGTGAAGGACCGTGGCGCCCTTGGGATAGGAGTGGCCGTCCATGACCTCCCAGGGCTGGTTGAACCGGTCGAAGACGATCGGCCGGATATAGTCCGTCCGGGCCTCCTGGAGGTAGCTCGACTTCTTGTCCTCGAGGTTGAGGGCTCCTTCGTCCTCGCCCTTGTCGTAGCGCGTCCAGAGGACCTCCGAATACGTGGCGAAGCTCTCGCTCAGCCAAACGTCGGTCCAAGATCTCTCCGTGACGAGGTCCCCCCACCACATGTGGGCCAGCTCGTGGGCGACGAGGCCGTCGCTCGAGAAATCCTGGTCGGCCCTCTCGTCGTGGATCGTCGAGTGGCCGAGGATGGTCGCGGTCGTGGCTTCCATGCCGCCGCCCGATCCGGCGACGCAAACCTGGTCGTATTTCGCCCAGGGATAGGCGAAGCCGAACGTCCGGCCGTAGAACTCGATCATGCGCGGCGTCTTGCGGAACGAGCGCGGGGCGTCGGCGACATCCTTCTTGTAGACCCAGTAGTCCACGGGGAGCGGGCCCAGGGAATCCTCGATGACTTCGAACGGGCCGGCGGCCAGCATGATGCAGTATGTCGGATGGGGTTCGGCTTGGAGCCAATGCCAGGTCGTGGTTCCGGCGGCGTTGTCCTCGGAGACGTCAACGAGCTTTCCGTTCGAAAGAACCTTCCATCCGGCGCGCACCGTGGCCGTGACCTCGCTCGAAGCCTTGTCGTTCGGCGAGTCGAAGCAGGGGAACCAGCGGTGGGCGGCCTCCGGCCAGGAGTAGGTGTCGATCTGGGACGGAAAGTCCGGTGTGCCGTCGATGAACTTCAATCCGGTTTTCGGGTTGCGGTGCGAGAACCGGACCGTGAAGGATATCTTCTCGCCGTACTTCGCCGGCCGGGCCAGGGTCACGTCGAGTTTTCCGGCGGCGGCGGAGTAGGCGAGGGGCCCGCCCTGGGAGTCGACGACCGACGTCACCGTGAAATCATCGGCATCGAGGACGCAGACGAGGAGGTCATCCTTGAGCGAGGACAACGTGAGGGTATTTTCGCCGAGATAGGATTTGGCCGCATCGTCGAAGACGAACTTCAACTTGTAATGGAGAGCGTCGTAGTCGCGGCTGCGCTCGAAGTTCTGGGGCCGGCGCATGAGCTCGGGCGGCTGGGCCAGGACGAAGAGGGGAGACATGAGGAGAATCGCGAGGACGATCGGGAGAGTTTTCTTCATGGGGCTGTCCTTATTATTTATGAGTTAGGCGGGCGAGAGCGTCGAGAAAGCGGTCGACGGTGCCGGGATTGTCGTAGTGGGCGAAGCTCGCCCGGCAGATACCCTGCGGCCGGCCGAGGTGGCGGACGACGGCGGCCGAGTAGTGGTTGCCGTCGGCGATCTGGATCCCGGAGTCATCCCAAAGCCTCTTCTTCGTCTCCGTGGGGCCCAGCCCGGCGATATCGAAGGCGAAGGTCGGAACACGATAGCCGGCGCGGGACGGGTCTGAGATGCCGAACAAGCGGAACCGCGCCGGATCGAGCTTTCCGAAGCCTTCGAGGACGCGGCGCGTGAGTCCCGTTTCGTATTCGGCGACCGCGGTCATGGCCGAACGGAATTTCGAGGGACTGTCGTCCCTCTTTTGGTCGACGAGGTCGCTCAGCCAAAGAAGGTATTCCAGCGCGGCCCCGAGGGCTGCCAGCGCCGTGTTGTTCAACATGCCCATCTCGAATTTCCAGGGGGAATCGTTCTTGTTCGTTTCGACGCGGTAGGGACGAAGCTTTTCGAGCAGCCTCGCTTTGCCCCAAAGAACGCCCTGCATGGGACCGAAGACCTTGTATCCGGAGAAAACGAGGAAGTCGCAGTCGGCATTTTGGACGTCCAAGACGCCGTGGGGGGCGAGGTGGACGGCATCGACGGCGACGAGGCAATGCGGAGCCCTTTCGCGGACGGCGGCGATCGTCGGACTCAGCGGAACGATCGAGCCCGTCCCATTGGAGGCCGAAGTCAAGGCGAGAAGTCCGGTCCGGCCGTCGACGAGCGAAAGGAGATGGCCGACGTCGAGCCGCCCATCGGGCGTGACCCGGGCCCGCCTGATCTCGCAGCCATAGCCGTCTCCCCAGACGGTCTCCCACGGAGAAACGTTGGCCATGTGGTCAAGGTTCGTGACAACGAGGTTACTCTCCGGCCCGAGGACGCCGCGCAGGGCGAATGCCAGATTGAACAGGGCGGCCGTGGCCGACTGATGAAAGCTGATCTCGCCGCCGCTTGAGGCGTGGAGGAAATCGGCGGCCAAGCCGCGGACACGCTCGTGAAGCCCGGCGGTCTCGGTTTCGCCCGCCGCGACGACGCCGGGCATCGGGTTGAGCCGGCGCTGGGCGTCTAAGGCCGCTTCGGAGGCCGTATCGACGGTCAGACTCCCCGCCCCGGTGTTGAGGTAGATGCGCGGATTTCCCTGGGAATCGCGGTCGATCATGGGGAAACGGGCACGGATCTTCGGGTTCAGTGTTTCGAGGGGGTGGGCCTGGCCCTGGTTGCTCATGGGTTGTCTCCTCATCGGACAGAACACTTTATAAAAAACGGCCCGGAAATTCAACTATGTCGGCCACGACGGGGCTTCGGCGATCATCTTCGTTCGCTGCGGTGATTTTTCACGCCGATCATCGCACCGGACTCGGCGCCAAAACAACTCGCTCGGCGTACGCTACGCCGAGCTCAAACACGTTTTGGCGGTTTCCCCTGAAACTGCCCTCGTCCGGCACGCTGATCGACTAAATCACCGCTTATGCTCCCTCCGATGATCCCCTCGGCCCCCATGTCGGTGGCCGCCTCCGGACATCGCCGGCAAAAATCGGATCCCTAAAAGTATCGGGGAACTTGGGCTGTGTTATTGACATGTCCGGCCCGGATGAATTACTAATCCCTTGACAGGAGTACCGCCATGAAGAAATCCTCGGCAATGATCGTGGGGACGATCGCTCTTCTGAGCACTATCGCCGCGTGCAAGACGGAGCCTGCAACGGAATGGAAGCCCGTCGGAGGCCGGATCATGACCCGGTGGGCGGCCGAGGTCAAGCCCGACCTGGTCCTTCCCGATTACCCGCGGCCGCAGATGGTCCGCGAAGAGTGGCTCAACGTCAATGGATTATGGGACTACGCGATCGTGGCCAAAGGCGCGGGCCGGCCGGTGGTTTGGGACGGGAAGATCCTCGTGCCGTTCGCCGTCGAGTCGGCGCTCTCGGGGGTCGGCAAGCCGGTCGGGGCGGCCAACGAGATCTGGTACCGGAGGACGGTCAAGGTACCCAAGACGTGGCGAGGCGGCAAGGTCCTCTTGCATTTCGGGGCCGTGGATTGGGAGAGCACGGTCTGGGTCAACGGCCGCGAAGCCGGGACACATCGCGGCGGCTACGATCCCTTCACTTATGACATCACGGGGGCCCTCGAGGCCGGGGCGAAACAGGAGATCGTCCTGCGCGTCCTCGATCCGACGGACGAGGATAATAGCCCGATCGCCCGTGGGAAACAGGTCATGAAGCCCCATGGCATTTTCTACACGGCCGTGACCGGCATCTGGCAGACGGTCTGGCTGGAACCCGTGCCCGAGACCTATATCGCGAAATTGAAGACGACCCCGGACGTGGATCAAGAAACGCTGTGCTTTGAGCCCATGATCGGGGGGAAAATCGAAGGGACGGCGCTGGAAGTTACGATCATGCGGAGCGGTAGCCCCGTGACCTCCTCCGAAGGTCCGGCCAACGCTCCCGTTATCGTGGAGATCCCCCGGCCGGAGCTCTGGTCGCCCGCGAGCCCCGTCCTCTACGATGTAATGGCCGTTCTCAAACGGGGCGGCAACGTGGTGGACAAGGTTATGAGCTACGCCGGGATGCGGAAGATCGTTCTGGGCAAGGACGGCCAGGGCTTTCCCCGGCTGTTCTTGAACGACAAGCCGCTCTTCGAGTTCGGGCCCCTCGATCAGGGTTGGTGGCCCGACGGCCTCTATACGGCGCCGACGGACGCGGCTCTCCGCTACGACCTTGAGACAATAAAGGCCCTCGGGATGAACATGCTCCGCAAGCACGTCAAGGTTGAGCCCGACCGTCTCTACTATTGGTGCGATAAGCTGGGCGTTCTCGTCTGGCAGGACATGCCCAGCGCCCTGTATAAGCGGGAGGCCCATACGGCGGAAGTGCTGGTCCGGAGAGATGCCCAGTTCGAAGGCGAATGGAAGGCCGTCATCGACGCCCTCATCAACCACCCATCGATCGTCATGTGGGTACCGTTCAACGAGGGCTGGGGCCAATACGATACCGAGCGCATTGCCGCCTGGACCAAGCAGTACGACCCGACCCGCCTAGTCAACAACGCCAGCGGCTGGGCCGATAAGGGCGCCGGCGACGTCAGCGACATCCACAGCTATCCCGGGCCGGACATGCCGCCTATCGAGGAGAAACGGGCTTCCGTGCTGGGAGAATTCGGCGGGCTCGGATTGCCCTTGACCGGACATCTCTGGCAGGCCGAAGGCAATTGGGGTTACCGGAATTTCGACGACACGCGGGCTTATGAGGCGCGTTACGCGGAACTCATCAGGAACCTCTATCCGCTCGTGGACATGGGCCTGGCCGCGGCGGTCTATACCCAGACCTCGGACTGCGAGGTCGAGGTCAACGGCATGATGACTTACGACCGCGAGGTGACCAAGCTCGACCCGGCCCGGTTCGCCGCGATCAACCGGGGTTATGTGCCGCCCCGTTTCGTCGCCGACCAGACGCAATTCACCGGGACCGAGTTCGGCGTCGAACTTGCCGCCCGTGAGGGAGCGACGATCCGTTACACTCTCGACGGCTCCGAACCGGGCCCGGAATCGCCGGTCTACGAAAAGCCGGTTGTCATACGGGGAGAAACGGCCGTCAAGGCCCGCGCCTTCTGGCCCGACGGGACTTCGAGCTTCGTCGAAGAGCGGACATTCAAGCCCGCCGTGCCCCTGCCCGCGTTGTCAACGGCTCCGGCGAGGAAGGGTCTCGCCTATGAATGTTTCGAAGGCCGTTTCGAAAAGCTCCCGGACTTTCCGGCCCTGAAAGCGTCGAGGACCGGAGATGTCGGGCGGCCCGACCCCGCCGTATCCAGGCGCAAAGAAGGGTTTGCCTTGAGATTCAAGGGATTCATCCGGATCCCCCGGACCGGCGTCTATGTCTTCTATCTCCGCTCGGACGATGGGTCGAGGCTGTCCATCGCGGGCCAGGAGATGATCGTCAACGACGGCGTCCACGGCCTGACCGGGGAAAAGGCCGAGATGGCCCTTGAAGCGGGCTGGCACGCCTTTGAGCTCGATTATTTTCAGGGCACGGGGGAGTTTGGGCTGGAGCTCCTATGGCGCGGTCCAAACTTGGCGAAGGAACCGATGCCGTCAAGCGTTTTCGGCCGCTGACCGGGTCTTCGAACGGCCGGCCGAACGAGCGAACGATATGCCAACGGAACCGGAGGAGAAAAACAGATGAGCAATGGCGCCGCTTACGTCATCATCAAGCAGAACGAATACATGCGGAAGTTCCGGAACGCCGGGGCGACGGACCCGCTGCGGGCCAAGTCCCTCGCCGACCTCGGTATCAAGCCCGGCCGGATCTTCCAGAAGTTGGAGGACAAGGCTATTTTTCTTCCAGGCCGGGCCCCCGGAACCTATTATCTAGACCCGAACGCCGCCGAGGAGTTCATCGAGGCGAGACGGCGAAGGGCGTTCTATCTGCTCCTGCTCGTGCTGGCCGTGGCCGCCGTGCTGTTCTTCCTGGGGCGCCACTAGGGGCCGGGATCGGGAGTCCACTTCCGGCCGTACTCGCCCGAGGATATAAGCCACGGGCGAGTGTCCCTTGACGGCCTCAGTACCCCATTTTGAGAGCCTGCGCCGAAGCCCCCGCGGCGAAGGCGTAGGGGAGGCGGGCTTTTCGATAGTCGTTCCTCTCGAGGAGGATGTTTTTCGTGCCTTCACCCGAGAAAAGGAAGAAAGTCCCCGTCCCTTCCGCCGCCCGGCAGTCGCGGATAAGGACGTCCTCGACCTGAGACATGAGGATGGCCGGCGCCGAAGCCGCTCCCGGCGCCTGGACGGTCGTAACGCCGTCGAGCGTCAAACCCCGGACTTCCTCGAAGGCCAGGCCGCTCTCCCATTTCGCCGAGCCGGGCTCCTCCCAGACGACCTCGACGTCCCTCAGCCGCAGGTTCCGGGCCCGCTTGAAGACGAGGCCGTGGACGGCCTTGTCGTAGGCCGCGTCCGGGTCGTGGGCGATGGTGAACTTGACGTTCTCGAAGGAGATCCCGTCGAGCCACGAGTCGGGGTGGCCGTTGCAGACGCTCGAGCCGTAGCCGCGGGCGATGACGTTCTGGATCTTGACGTTGCGGATGGCCCCGGCCGGCCTGTCCTTGTCTTTCGGCCAGGAGGCGTGGACCTCGCTCCGCGTCTTGATATTGAAGTGGAACGGCTCGCCATCGCCCCACCAGAACCATTCGTGGCGGACGGTTTCGATGATCAGGTTGGACAGGACGACGTTCTCGACCGCCCCGCCGTCGAAGGTCATGAAGGCGATGCCGCGGTTGGACCCGGTGATGACGCAGTTGTCGATGGTGACGTTGCGGATGCCGCCGATGTTGCCGTCACAGAACTTGACGGCGCTCGAAGCCGAACTCAGCCGGCAGTTCGTCACCGTGATGTTCTCGCACGGCAGGGCCGGGCCGAACCAGTCCATGGAATAAAAGACGAGGGCGTCGTCGCCCGTCTCGATCGTGCAGTTCGAGATGCGGACGTCCGTACAGCCGTCGGGATCGATGCCGTCGGCCCAGACGCCGTCCTTGAGACTCGAGCGGATAGTGACGCCGTCGATGACCAGCCGCTCGCAGGCGACGGGGTGGATCGTCCAGGACGGCGAGTCGAAGAACGAGACGCCCGAGATCCTGACGTCGGTGCAGCGGACGAGGAGAACCATCTTGCCCGTTTGGTCGGGCTTTGGAAAGGAGCGGAGGAGGGGCAGTCCGAGCGCATCCATCTCGATTTGGTTCGACCGGATGAAATCGTCCTCGTGGTCGCCCTTGAGGCGCCTGTCGTAACCCGCTTCGCCGTCGAAGACGCCGCGGCCCTCGATGGACACGCCGACGAGGTCCTCGCCGAAGAGGAGGGCATCCTTGTCGAAGCGCGACTTGTCGTGGAGGGAAAAGACGGTGGCGCCGGCTTCGACATAGAGCCGGACATGACTGCGCAGATGGATCGTCCCCGACGTGTAGTCGCCCGGCGGGACGAGGACCGTGCCGCCGCCGGCCGCGGCGCAGGCGTTGACGGCCGTCTGAATGGCCTCCTGGGCCAGGTCTTCCTTGACCCCCGTCGCGCCGAAATCCCTGATGTTGAAGACCCCGTCAGAGGCCGGGGTCCGCGGGGCAGGTTTCGCGCATCCGGCAAGAACCAGAGCGAATATGCCGCCCAGGGCGATGGCGATAAACGTTTTTTTCGACATCAGCGCCTCCCTCGAGCGGGACATTATCACGAACCCGGGCCATTTATCAACCGAGCTTCTTCGCAAGCTCGGCGCAGCGAATGCCGCGCGGGTTGAGACACTTGCCGCAGGAAATGCACTCGGACTTGGCCGCGAGGCCTTCGCGGAAACGCTTGACGAGGAAAGGGTCGCGGATGAGGGGCCGGCTGAGCGAAACAAGGTCGGCCCGGCTTTCGCGGACGATCCTCTCGGCCACCGCCAGCGTGCGGATGCCGCCGAGTCCGAAGATGGGGACATGGACCGCCTGCTTGATCCGGGCGGCGCTGGCCACGAAATAACCCTCGTCATCCTCGCTCCGGATCCCGGCCCAGATCGAACCCCGGCCGGCCTCGGCCATGCCGCCGCTCACCTCAATGCCGTCGATGCCCTCGGCCTCGATCAACCGGGCGACGCGGACGGCGTCCTCGAGGACGAGTCCGCCTTCGAGAAAATCCGTCGAATTGAGCTTGACGATGACCGGGAAGTCCCAGCCGCACGCCGCCTTGATGCCTCGGAGGACCTCGACGAGGACGCGAGACCTGTTTTCGACCGGGCCGCCCCATTCGTCGGTGCGGCGGTTGGTATGGGGGGAGAGGAAGCTCGAGAGCAGGTAGCCGTGGGCGGCGTGGAGCTGGACGCCGTCGAACCCGGCGCGCTTGGCGCGAACCCCGGCCGATACGAAGTCGGCGATGAGGACCCGGATCTCATCGGCCGATAGCTCGCGCGGCATGACCTTGGACACCGGGTCGTAAACGACGGAAGGGGAGACGGGGACACAACCGCAGAGCTTCTCTTTCGTCTGCCGCCCGGCGTGTGCGATCTGAAGGAAGACCCGGGACGGAAAACGATGAACGGCCGCCGGGATGCGCGCCAGGCCCGCGACGAAACGGTCGTCGAAGACCGCCATCTGACGGGGGCTGGCCTGGCCAGACCGCTGGACGTGGGCGTGTCCGCTGATGATCAGCCCGACCTCGCCCTCGGCCAGCCGGGAATAGAGTTCGATGTGGGCGTCCGTGACGAACCCCTCGACATCGGCCATGTAGTCGTGGGTGGCCGAACGGACGAAGCGGTTGGGGACGGCGACGGAACCTACCCGGACGGGTGTGAAGAGGATGCTCATGGGTCCATTCTAACCGAATACGCTTGCGCGCGTCAGCCCTTTCGTCTATTGTGTCTGTTGAATCGCCGGAAACGAACGGACTGAGCGCGCCATGCCCGTAGCCGAGGTCGAACGAAAGGTCCAGGAGACGCTGGACAAGCTCGGGATCGCCTATGGCCGCCACGAGCATCCTCCTGTCGCCACGGTCGAGGAAGCCGAAAAATATTGGGGTTCGATCAAGGGGACCCACTGCAAGAACCTTTTCCTCCGGAACAAACGCGGCAACCGCCATTACCTGGTCGTCGCCGCCGTCGACAAGGCCGTCGACCTCAAGCGGCTCAACGCCCTGCTCGGGGAAGACAGACTGAGTTTCGCCTCGCCGGAAAGGCTCAAGCGCTGTCTCGGACTCGAGCCGGGGTCGGTCTCGCCCTTCGGCCTGATCAACGACGCGGCCCATCAAGTCGACATCATCTGCGACGAAGCCCTGAAGTCGAGCGCCGGCCTGGGCTTCCATCCGAACGTCAACACGGCCACCCTGGAGATCGCTCTCGCCGATTTCGAAAAGTTCCTGGCTTCCTGCGGAAACACCGTCCGCTGGCTGGAGCTTTAGAGTCCAAGGAGGACATCATGAAAAAGATCGCCGTTGCCGCCCTTGTCGGGGTCCTGACCCTGCCCGCCCTGTCCGTGACACTCGCCTACGACGAGCCCGAGCGGGTCACGGTCCAGCATATCCTCATCGCCTTCAAGGGATCGATCCCTAATGACCAGAAGGTCACGCGGAGCAAGGAGGACGCGGAAAAACTCGCCTTGCAGGTTTTCGAGCGGGCGAAGGCGGGCGAGGATTTCGCCGCCATGGTCAAAATGTACACCAACGATTCCTATCCCGGGATCTACAAGATAACGAACAGGGGCGTCGCGCCCGACAGATCCAAGCAGGAATTTGCGCGCACGGGGATGGTCCCGGCCTTCGGCAACGTCGGCTTCGGCCTCGAGGTCGGCGGCATCGGCCTGGCCGTTTACGACCCGGCGACGAGCCAGTTCGGCTGGCATATCATCAAGCGGCTGGAGTGACCCGGTCCGGAGGTGACACCGATGCCATCCCGAATCGCCCTTGCGGCCGCCTTCCTCATCGGAACGCTGGCGGCTTCGGCCCTGCCTCCGGCCAAGGTCCCCGAACCCAAGGTCGCTTTCGCTCCGTTCGAGTATGTCTGCCGGCGAGCCGGAAGCCCGGTCCGGATAGACGGCCGCCTCGACGAGCCCGCCTGGCGGTACGCGGACTGGACCGAGGTCTTTGGCGACATCGAAGGCAAGCTCAAACCGGACCCCCGCCTGCGGACACGGGTCCAGATGCTCTGGGACGAGCGATATCTTTATATCGGGGCCTACCTCGAGGAGCCGCATGTCTGGGCCACCCTGACCGAAAGGGATTCTATCATCTTCGAGGACAACGACTTCGAGGTGTTCATCGATCCCGACGGCGACACTCACGATTATTACGAGCTGGAGATGAACGCCCTGAACACCGTCTGGGACCTTTTGCTCATCCGGCCCTATCGGGACGGCGGCCCGGCCGTCCACTCCTGGGACATCCAGGGCCTGCGAACGGCGGTCCACGTCTTGGGCACGCTCAACGACCCCTCGGACAGGGATAAGGCCTGGACCCTGGAGATCGCCCTGCCGTTCGCGGTTCTCAAGGAATGTATCCCCGGCAAGCCCGAGCGCCCGGCGCCGGGCGACCAGTGGCGGGTCAATTTCTCGAGGGTCGAATATCATCTCGACGCCGAGAAGGGGAAATACACCAAGGCGAAGGACACCGGCACGGGCCGGCCCTTGCCCGAGGACAACTGGACCTGGACCCCCCAGGGCGTCATCAACATCCACTATCCCGAGATGTGGGGCTACGTCCAGTTCTCGGCCAAGAACCCCGGCAAGGGGAGAGAGAAGTTCGAACGGCGGCCCGAGGAGAAGGTGAAATGGGCCCTCCGCAAGATCTACTATGCCGAGCGGGCGCACCAGGCGATCGGCGGGACCTTCAGCACCGACATCGAGGCTTTGGGGCTCAAGGGAGAGAATGCCCTGCGGGTCAAGGGCTGGTCCTACCCGCCGGTCATCCAGACGACAGAGAGTCTTTTCGAGGCGGTCTATGCGTCGAAATCCGGGGAGAGCTGGCACATCCGGCAGGACGGCCTGGTCTGGAAGGAATCTCCGGAAAAGTCCGGCGGCAAGTAAGGGGGAGAGGCCATGCGCAGAAACATGAGTCCGGTGGTCCTGGCGCTCTTGGTCATCGGCGCCCTGAGCGCAGCGTCGGGCCAGTCGCTTCCTGCCGCCAAGCCGGAGGATGTGGGCATGTCCTCGAAGCATCTGGCCTATCTCGACGAGATCATCGCCGCCGCGATCATCAGAAAGGACTTTCCGGGGGCCGTCCTCGTCGTCGCCCATAAGGGCAAGGTCGTTTTCCGGAAGGCCTTCGGCGAGTCCCAGCGCATCCCGGAGGGCCGTCCAATGACCGCGGACATGATCTTCGACCTGGCCTCGGTCACCAAGCCCGTGGCCACGGCGACCTCGATCATGATCCTCGTCGAGCAGGGCAAGATCCGGCTCTGGGACAAGGTCACGGAATACGTCCCCGAGTTCTCGACTTGGTACGGGGAGAAGGGGATCGCCGGGGAGGAGGCGCGCCTCTGGCACTTGCTGACCCATACGTCGGGCTTGCCCCCCTATACCGACGCCAAGGAAGCCGGGAAGAAACTTGGCGACCCCTGCCCGACCGCCGACCTCGTACGCCTCATCGCCGAGATCCCCAAGGAATGCCCGGTCGGAACGAAGTCCGTCTATAGCTGTCTCAACTATATCACTCTGGCCCATATCGTCCGGCAGGTCACGGGAAAGACCATCGCCGAATTCGCCGAAGAGATGATCTTCAAGCCCCTGGGCATGAAAAGGACGTTCTATCTCCCGCCCGAATCCCTACGTGAATTTTGCGTGCCCACCGAGGTCGTCAACGGCGTGCCCCTGCACGGTGTCGTCCACGACCCGCTGGCCCGTCTGCAGGGCGGCGTCTCGGGCAACGCCGGCCTCTTTTCGACGGCCGACGACCTGGCCGTTTTCGCCCAGATGCTCCTCAACAAGGGCGAAGGGAAGGGCGTGCGCATCCTCAGCCCGCTCACGGTCGAGCGCATGACCGAGATCTACCCCAGGGTCGGCGCGTCCGGCCGTGGACTGGGCTGGGACCTCGATTCGGACTACGCCACGGTCCGGGGCGACCTCTTCGGCCCGGCCTCCTATGGGCACTCGGGCTATACGGGCACTTCGGTCTGGATCGACCCCGAAACCCAGACGAGCGTCGTCTTCCTGACCAACCGCGTCCACCCCGATGACAAGGGGGACATCATCGCCCTGCGCAGCAAGGTGGCCAATGTCGTCGCCGCGGCCATACGCGCGAAATAAAGCCTTTGGCCCGTTCGCCGAGGCTCAGAGTTGACCTCGAACAGGCCCCGGCTTTGCCAGGCCGGGACGAGAAAGCCTGGCCCCGGTCTTGCTAAGACCAGGAAGCCCTGCAGGACTTCCCCCAATAAACAGGGCTGATTTAGTTTAACTTCTGCTTTTTCTATCAGATGTATGCGATTCCATGTGGAATCGCAAAAATGGGGGAACTTTCAAGTAAAATGGGGCCTCTCTCGATGCCAAGCCTAGCCGCTTGCATACTTTCGTATGTCGGAGGAGACCCCATATGTATTTTGCCAGAACCGCCCAAAAATTGCGAGAGCAGATGGTCAGATTTTCGGGGGAACTTTCCGCCGGACTCCCGAAGGTAGCACGTCGGTTCGTGGCCGAGATGGTCTTCGGGATCCAGGCTCGGGGCTCTGTTCGGTTGACGGAGGTGGGGCGAGCTCTGGGCGAGCGGATCTCGCTGAAGAAGACCGAGGGACGGCTCTCCCGTCAGTTGGGGCGAAAGCGCCTGGACCGTGAGATCCAGCACCGGCTGATCGAGCACGCCGCGCCGCGCATCGAAGACGACACGCTTCTCGTCCTGGACCTGTCGGACGTGACTAAGAAGTATGCGGAGAAGATGGAAAACCTGGCCCAGGTCAGGGACGGCAGCGAGAAGGAGCTGGGCTGGGGGTACTGGACGTTAAACATCGTCGGGGCCAATACGAAAGGGACCAAGCTCGTTCCTCTCTACGGGCGGTTGTATTCGCATGCGGTCGTGGGCCACCAGAGCGAGAACGAGGAGATCCGGGAGGCGGTCGGGGAGGTCGCGGAGGTTTTGGGGAAGCGGGGCATCTGGGTCATGGACCGGGGCGGAGACCGCCGCTATATCTTTAATTATCTGCTACCTAACAAGCTCAGGTTCATGATCCGCGTTCGCGGGGACCGGGGGCTGAGGACGGCCCAGGGGATCGAGCCGGCGGTCGATCTAGCCCGAAGCTGCCCGATGCTGTTTAGTGAGACGATCGTGAGAGAAGAGGCCGGGCAGGAACGCCTGGTGCATCTCTCGTGCGGCATGCGCAAGGTCCGCTTGCCCGGCCGGAGGGAAGAGCTGACGTTGGTCGTGGTCAAGGGGTTCGGGAAAGAGCCGCTGATGATCCTGACCAACCTCGCCGTACGCCGCAGCCGGAAGTCCGTCTGGCATGTGGTCCTCTCCTACATCACCCGCTGGAGGATCGAGGACGTCATCCGGTTCGTCAAGCAGAGTTATCATCTGGAAGACATCCGCTGTCTGACCTATCACCGGCTCCAAGCCCTGATGGTGCTGGTGACGGCTGCCGCCTATTTTGCCGCCGTGTACTTAGGACTTCGCATGAAGCTCCGGATCTTGGCCGGACATGTCCTTCGGGCCTCGAAGCGCGTCTTCGGCATTCCCGACTTCCGCCTCTACGCTCTGGCCGACGGGATCAGACAGTTTCTCTATAGCCAGACCCAGGGACTGACCAAGCTCTTGGAGCTGCAGAGCACGTTGCCGGTCCAACCATCGCTCTTCGATCCATAATTTTTTGGGGGAAGTCCTGGGAAGCCCTGAGGTTGACATGGCCCCGTCCCTGTGCTATCGTCCGGGCGAGGTTCGTGGAGAATGCAGGTCCAAATCGAGCGCGAAATTTTCATCCGGTTGTCAAGGTCCTTCGCCCTGCTCAGCGAGGCCATCCAGGGATTCCGGAGCTACCTCCAGAACACCATCTCCGCCACCGACCCCGAATACTACCGGGCCCGGAATTTCCTCAAGGAAGGGAAGGCGTTTTACGAGCAGTCCCTCCAGGACGCCAAGAAGCTCCTGGGACCGATACCGATTTACGCCGCCAAGGATTTCGCAGGGTGGCGTTCCCAGATCCTGTCCGAGAACAAGATCGTCGTCACGGGCCAGACGTTCGAGGAACTCCAGGCCGAGCTGGCGGTCGATGATTTCGTTAAAACCATGATGAGCCCCGAGGAAGTCGAGGTCTACCTCAAGGCCTGCTACGATAAGCAGAAATCCGGCAAGAGAAGACTGGCCAACATCAAGATCCGGATGGTCCTCGACAAGCTGGATTCGCTCCTATTAGAGGGCCAGGAACTCCAGAAAACGGCCCAGCGCAAACAGCAGGGCCTTCCGGTCTAGCCGGGATCATCGTCCTAGCGGACGACCGCCCTATCGCGCCAATACCTGAGTTTTCCAAGTCCTCCCCGGTCCGGCTTGGCGTCGTACCCAAGGCCGAAAAGGGCTTCTCCACTCTCGTGAAGCACCCGTCCCTTGAACAGGGCCCGGGTCATGTTGACGATGGTGTAATCGAGGGACCCCGCCTGCTCCGCGGCGAAGACGAAGTCACCGTCGGTCTCAATGTCGCCGAGTTTGATCCGTCCGGCGTCGAACGTATACCGGGGCCGGCGGGTATCGCGGCTCATATCCATCCGCAGGTCGTTCTTGACGCCGACGATGAGATCCCTCTCGCCGGCCTTGATGACGACGCCGATCGCGCCGCGCTCGGGTTGAGAGGGGAGCACGGAGACGCGGTCGAGCCAGTCCTTGGGATCATCCTGTGCCCCGTGGGGGATAAGGACCGTTACGAAGGCGCACGTCTCCCCGAGCTCGAAATGCTGGGCCCAGGATTGGTGGATGAGCCATTCGTCCTGATAGTGGCGTTTCTCGGCTTCGACGCCCTCCATCCGGAAATCCGTCGAAGGGAACAGGATGAGCAGGCGCTTGTCCTGGGGAAGAAGGGCCGTCTGGATCTGGTCGTAGCCCGTGTCATACCAGTGGTCGCCTTGGGCGAAGATCTTCCGCGTGTGCCAGAGGGCGCCCATCGTGAAGTAGTCCTCGCGGAGGGCCTTGAAGATGTCGAAGACGACATAGCATTCCGGGTCTTTGATATAGACCACGACACGGTCCGCCTGGTAGCCCCAGCCGTCGTCGATGACGCGCGTCCGGCTGTAGTCGAAGTCGTCGAATGACAGGAAGTCGACTTTCCGCGTCCGGACCGGCCGGTACGAGCCGGCGTTGCGCATGAACTCGAGCAGGGTCTGGCCGGGGACGGCGTCGCGGACGCTGTAGCGCGACTCGCCGGCCTCCTGGCCCCAGAAGATCTTCTCCGGCCGGACGCAGAGGCGATTATGGAAGTAGTCCTGCCGGTAAGCGCCGTAGGGGCCGGACGGCATGTAATCGCGGTAGCCGCCGTCGTGGAGAAGGACCGAGCCGCCCGACATCAAGAGGACGAGGCTGTTCTCGTCGGCGTGGCCGTGGGTCATCTTCTCTTCCTCGACGGGGATCGTGTCCCGCAGGTAATCGCGGAAGTTCAGGCCCCCGTCGCCCTCATCCCGGTAGTTCAGAAGAAGGTAGCTCGAGGTAGGCGACCAGCCGTTCCGGAAAACGATCTTTTTTCCCTGGACGTCCTCCATGACTTCCATGGACGGGGCGGTCGGCACCGCGGCTTTGACGTCGTCCGTTCCGAAGCGATAGCAGTCGAGGAGCATATACCCGAGGCCGGAGCTCGTGGGCCTCCCGAAGTCGACGAACTTGGCCGCGATCGTTTCGGCCGCCCACTTCAGGCCGGGGTCCTTGAGGGCCGCCGCCGAAGCTTCGAAGAAGACCAGGAAGTGGGTCCAATTCGAGGTCCAATGGGCATCGCCGAAGTCGGGGACGACGCCGGCCGGGCACATGAGGTTCAAATAGTACTGGGCGTAATAGAACATCTCGGGCGTCTTGAACATCTCTTTGATCTTGTCCAAGGCGTCGGCGTAGCCCAGCAGGGAATAGAGCCAAACGCCGTTGTAGATCGTGGCGTCCTCGATCTCCCAATTGCCCCAGTTGTCGTCGCCGAGGGCCCGCCTCTGCATCTCCCATTGGGGCGTGTCCGGGTGATTGGGTAGGGCGCGCACGGCCCAGGCCAGGGTTTCGGCGCGCAGGGCGGAGCGGTTCATCGGCCCCCACTCCTGTGTCCGGAGAAGGTAGCGCATGCTGCCGGCGATGAGGCCCGCCGCTTTCTTTTCTTCGGGGGGGAAGAGGCGACCGAGGCGGCGCAACGTGTCATAGGTCCGGATGTAGCGCATGGCCGTGAAGAAATCGGGCAGGGCGGGAACGCCGTCATTATAGTCCGGCCGGAGCTTGATCGACGATTCGGGGTAGGCGGAGCGGTAGTCGCCGTAGGTCAGGAGGACGTCCTTGGCCCGGGCGGCATATTCGGGCTTCTTTTCCTTTTCGTAGAGATAGGAATAGATCACGGCCATCTCCAGCAGCCCCCCGGGCGGGCGGTAGCCGAAGACGTTGAGGGGGTCGAAGGTCTTTTTCCACTGATCGAGGAGCTCGCCGGTGTGATCGTAGGTCCAGTCGGCCGAAGCCCGGGCGTAGGCCAGGTAGCGGTCGCGCGGGACGGCCTGGAGCGGGGGCGCCAGGAGAGGAAAGATGGAGGCGATGGCGATGACGAGCGCCAGAGAACGGCTCAGACCCGACGGCATTTTTCTCATAATCTTGCTCCTTACGGATTCAGCTTTTTTCTATCACAATTCTCCGGGCGACGCAAAATCGGCTCGTCCGGGAGTTTTCTGTTGCGAGCGTTGGCGCAGCTATGAGAAAATACCCGTGGATCATCCGGAAGGAGGCAGCATGTCTATGAAGATCGGAAGACGGGAATTCTTTAGAAAGAGCGCCCAAGCCGGGCTGGCGCTGGCCGTGGGAAGGGAGCTTTCAGGGGCGGGGAAACCCGCCGGAGCGGCTCTTGCCGCCAGGGCCAGTGTCTTGGGCGTAGGCATAGGATCTGACTACGAAAAGGCCACGACGTTAGCCGTGGGCCTCTTGGGCGGGATCAAGAAGTTCGTCCCCAAGGGAGCGCGGGTCGCCCTCCTCCCGAACGTCCAGAGCCGCCATCCCGGCTCCTTCACCAAGCCCGAGGTCCTGCGGGCCGTCATCAAGCTCTGCAAGAAGGCCGGGGCGAAGGAGATCGACTGCCTGAGCTGGCAAGTGGTGAAGCAGTGGGAAGATACGGGCCTCAAGGCCGTTATCGACGCCGAGGGCGTGGGCCTCAAGATCTTCGAAAAGGACGAGGCGCTTTTCAAGGCCGTGCCGGTCCCCGATGGGAAGGCCCTGATCGAAGCCCGGATCCTGGCCGATCTCTACGAACACGACCTCCTTATCAACATGCCCATCACCAAGGACCACGCCGGGAACAAGTTCACCGGAACGATGAAGAACCTGATGGGCTTGAACTCGCCGGTGAGCAACCGGACCTTCCACCGTCCGAACTGGAAGACCGACCCGAACGACGTGGCCCACCTCGATCAGTCGATCGTCGACCTGAACAAGGCCGTTAAACCCGTCCTCAACGTCGTCGACGCCACCGAGTTCATCGTCTCGAACGGTCCCTTCGGGCCGGGCCAGCTCATAAGGCCGGAGAAGGTTGTCGCCGGCATCGACCGGGTCGCCGTCGACGCCTACTGTGCCGGCCTCTGGGGCCTCGAGCCCAAGGACATCGTCCAGATCAAAAGAGCCTCCGAGCAGGGGCTCGGCGAGATGAATCTCGACAAGGTCGACGTCAGGGAAGAGAACGTTTAACGGACTCCTGAGGCCGGGCGGGAAGGTCGGTAAAATGGCTGGTACCAGGGGATTTCGCGCCGCTTTGCTCCTAGCCGGCCTGTTCATCGCCGGCTCGTGGGGGGCATCGGGACTCTTCGAAGAAGGCCCACTCCATGTCTACCTCCCGGCTGGCAACGCCGTAGAGGGCTGGGTTAAGGACGGCGAGCCGCAAGAATACGAGGGAGAGGAACTCTATACCTACATCGATGGGGGGGCCGAGATCTACCAGGAATACGGCTTCCGCCGGGTCATCATCCAGGACTACAAGAACGCCAAGGGCAGGTCCGTCTCCCTCGAGATCTTCGAAATGGAAACTCCGGCCGCGGCTTTCGGCATGTTCAGCTTCAAGAGATCAGGGAGCGGAAAGACGGTCACTCTTGGCGCCGGCGCTGAACTCGAGGCCTATTACCTGAACTTCTGGAAGGGCCGGTTCTTGGTGACGCTGACGGGTTTCGACGAGGCCCCGGAGACGATCGCCGCGCTCACGGCCGTCGCCGGGATCGTGGATTCGAAGATTCCCGACACCGGGGAAACCCCCGGCCTCGTCGGCGCCCTGCCGGAAAAAGGCCTCAAGCCAGGGAGCGTTAAATATCTCAAGGGCCTGCTCGGGCTCAGCAATATCACCTCCTTCGCCACGGCTCGCGGATTGTCCTTCACGGAGGCGGTCAGGGGCGTTTACGAAAACGGCGCGACC
This sequence comes from uncultured Eubacteriales bacterium, assembly GCA_964652895.1. Lineage (GTDB taxonomy): Bacteria > Acidobacteriota > Aminicenantia > Aminicenantales > Saccharicenantaceae > RBG-16-66-30. Next base: position 15,259 of record CAZZCH010000026.1, on the reverse strand, counting down.
CTGCTCATCCTGGATTACGGGACGGCCGAGGCCCGGGCCCAGGCCTGGCTCGACCTTAAGACTTATCTCGAAGGATCGGACAGATTCAAGCCGGGCGGCATTGGTGGCGCGGGGATCTTCCTTGTCCAGGACGGGAAGGGGCAGTCCGTCGCCTTCGGGGAATCCGGGACTCGCCTCTGCATCGGGATAAGTGCCGTCAAGGATGCCGCGCTCGATATCGTCCGCCGGGCGATCCACATGACGGCACCGCCCGAGTAAGCCTCTTTCTTACTGCAGCACCTGCTTGACGATGTCGACGAGCCCCAGGGCGTACTCGATCTCGGTGAGGGGGATCATCTTGGCCTGGGCGATCTTGGTGAACCGGCCGTCCTTGTTGCTGTCCTTGGTGACGACGAGGTAGTCGGCGAACGGGGCCACCGCGTCGATCATCCGCTCGTTATCGCTCCCGGCCGGGCCGCGCTTCGATTCGCCGCCGATGTGGACCGCCATGACGAAGATCTTCTTCTGCTTGCAGAATTCGATGACCTTCCGGAGGCGGGCCTCCTCGCTGTCGAGGGTCAGGCCCGACGCCCCCATGCCCTTCAGGCTCGCGCCGATGGCGAAGATGACCGCCTTGTAGGGGGTCCCGGCCGGGAACTTGGCCAGGTCGGTCGTGACCTCGATGTGGAAGCCGGGGCCCGACTCGCGCCCGCCCAGGCCGACGCCACCAGCCACCATCTCGGCGGTCGGGACATCGCAGTAGTCGTAGGCGATGGCCGCCTCTTCGAGGACGATGTTGAGGGTCGTAACGTCCGTGCTCTGGCCGGCCGAGGTCGTCAGCACGGGCAGGCCGGCTTTGGGGATCGTCTGTCCGGCAATGAGCAGAGACAAGCCGAGGACCGCGCCGGCGGCCAGGCCCCAAATGATTTTTGTTTTCATCTTCGGTCTCCTTTCGGCCGACTTCCGCTACTTCTTCTCGGGCTCCGCGAGGATGTCGAACATCCGGACGGCCTTCTTCCACCAGTCGGGAGTCGCCGGCTGGCCTCGGGAGAAGCCCCGTTTCTCGGCGTTGTAGAGGTAGAGCCGGTTGTACTTGACGAGAAGGTCGTCGCCGAGCTTCCACCAGGCGTTGACGACCGTGGTGACGTTGTTGAGCCCGAACCCGTTCAGGAACTTCGTCGCCTCGACCGGCTTCTTTTTGTAGAGGGCCAGGGCCTGCTGGTCGATCTCCGGGATGCGGGTGATGAGTTCGCTTTCATACTTTGTCTGGGCCGCCGCGACGTCCTTGATGGCCTCGGAATAGGCGACCTGGACGTGGAAATCGGTGTAGTCGAAGGCCCAGCGGACCGAATCCCGGCTGAAGGTCCAGTGGTCGCCGACCATGAAGGACTTGGGGAGCTCGGTCATTCCGGCGTAGAGAGGCATGTAGCAGGACGTATCTTGGGAGCCGAAGGCGATCCAGACGATGCCGCCGATCGCGTCGGGCAGGCCGGCCCGACTCTGCGTGACCGTCGAGTACTCGGCTAGGCCATGGTCGATCACCCGCGTTCCCCGGTAGTAGTTGGGGTTCTTGAACGGACCGCCGCGGATACCCATGACCGGGTCGAAGGGCGTCCCGTAGCTCCGGTCCCGGGTCATATTCATGACGTCCTGGACGGAGATCTTGGCGTCGGGTTTGATCGAGAAGGGCAGGTCCATGTTCGGGGTCTCGGGCTTGAGCTTCTTGGACGGGGCAACGATGTCAAAGAAGCGCCACAACCTCTGGATACGGCCGTTGGTGCTGGCCGCGCTGCCCTCGTGGGGAGAGAAGGCCCGCTTCCAGTTGAACGGCTTGCCGCCCTTCGGATCGTAGTAGCCCATGTCGACAGCGAGCGACACGACATTCGGCGAGGCCATGAAAAAGTCCTTGTTGTCGAGGTCGATCTCGCCGATGCGTGATTCGTTGGGGCAGACGCTGACGTGATCGTCGGGGATGCGCTCCGCGCACCAGACGGCCCCGGGCTTGCCGCTTTCCGGCGTCCACAGCGGCCCTACGGGCATGATCTCGAACATCCAGACTTCTTTCGGGTCGGAGACGGCCAGCATCTCGCCGCCGTCGTGGAAGCCGTAGCCGTACTTCTCGGCCAGGGTTCCCATGACCTGGATGGCCTCGCGGGCGGTCGCGGACCTCTCCATGCCCAGCAGGGTGAGCATGGTCAGGTCGAGCTTGGCCGCGGGCGTCGAGTTTCCCATCTTCCGCTGGCAGCCGATGGTCGATTCGCCGATCGCGACCTGCTTCTCGTTCATGTAGCCGAACATGCCGTGGTGGTAGGCGTAGGTGTGGGGGACTTCGGGGATGTCGAGCCCGGCGGTGTCCTTCTTGTAGATGTCCCACTTCAGGCCTTCCGACGGCGGCCAGGTCTTATACTGCGAGATGTGGTAGATCTTCCGGGTCGAGCCGGGCTTGTGGTCGGCTGCCGGGACGTGACGCCAGGTCCAGTCGCACGTGCCGCAGTCGCAGGTGTGCGTGGTCATGACGGAGCCGTCCGTCGAGGCGTCCTTGCCGACGAGGATGGACGTGCAGCCTTCGTTGGCGAGGGCGAGGTCTTCGAAGCCGGCTTGGGCCTGGCTTCGAGCCGTCGTGATGAGGCCGGCCAGGACGACGACCAGGACGAGCGTCCCACCGGCGGCCAGGAGTCGTTTTCTGTTCATGATGCCCTCCTCAGTAATGGGAATTCCGCTATCTCTTTTCCGGTTCCATCAGGACGTCGAAGGCCCTGACGGCCTTGTTCCACCACTCCGGGTTGGCCGTCGGGATGCGGCCGCCCCTCCTTTTCCCGGCGTCATAGAGGCCCAGGTGGTTGTATTTGAGCCAGAGGTCGTCGCCGAGCTTCCACCAGGCGCCGACGACGCTCGTCGCGTTGCTCAGGCTGAAGTCGGTGATAATGCGGACGCCCTCTTTGGGGCTTTTCTTATAGATCTCAGCCGCCCGGGCGTCGATCTCGGGGACGCGGTCTAGGGCGCCGTCCTCCCAGGTTTTCCGGGCCGCCTTGACGTCTTCGATGGTGGCGTTGTAGGCGACCTGGACGTGGAAGTCGACATAGTCGAAGGCCCAACGCGCGGAGTCCCGGTTGAGAACGAAGTGGTCGCCGATGCCGAAGGACTTGGGGATCTCGCTCGCCCCGGCATAGAACGGGACGTAGCAGGATGTGTCTTGGGCGCCGAGGGCGACCCAGACGATGCCGCCGATCGGGTCGGGAAGCCACGAGCGGCACTGGGTCAGGGTCGTATACTCGACGTTGGGGACGCTGATGAGGCGCGTGCCCTTGTAATAGTTCGGATTGCGGAACGGGCCGCCGCGGAGGCCCCGGACGGGGTCGAACGGAGTCCCCTGGGATTTGTCGCGGGTCAGGGCCATGACGTCCCGGACGGAAAGCTTGGCGTCGGGTTTGACCGAGAAGGGGAAGTCCATATTGGGAGTCTCGGGCTTGAACTTTTGGGACGGCGCGACGAGGTCGAAGAAGCGCCACATCCGGGAGCGGCGTCCTGCCGTGCTCACGGCGCTGCCGTCGGACGGCGAGTAGGCTCGTTTCCAGCTGAAGGGCTTACCGCTTTTCGGGTCGTAGAGCCCCGTCTCGACGGCGAAGGACACGGCGTGGGCCGAGGCCATGAAATAATCCGGGTTAGAGAGGTCGATCTCGCCGATCCTCGATTCGTTGGGGCAGACCGCAACGTGGTCGTCCGGGACGCGCTCCGCGGCCCAGACGGCCCCGGGTTTTCCGGACTTCGGCGTCCAGAGCGGGCCGACGGGTATGATCTCGAAGACCCAGACCTCCTTCGGGTCGGAGACGGCCAGCATCTCGCCGCCGTCGTGGTAGCCATAGCCGTATTCCTCGGCCAGCGTGCCCATGAGTTTGATGGCCTCGCGGGCCGTCCGGCACCGCTCCATGGCCAGGAGGGTCAGCATGGAGATATTGAGCGCCGGGGTCGGCGTCGGGTTGGAGAGCTTGCGGACGTTGCCAATCGTCGATTCGGCGATGGCCAATTGCTGATCGTTCATGTAGCCGAAGACGGCGTGGTGATAGCCGAAAGTATGGGACACCTGGGGGATCTCGACGCCTGTCGGGTCCTTGAGGACCATGGCCCACTTGCCTCCCTCGGAAGGCGGCCAGGTCCGGATCTGATCGATGTTGTAAAGCACTCTTTTTTCCGCAGGCCTATGGTCGGCGGCCGGGACGTGCCTCCAGGTGAAGTCGCAAACGCCGCAGTCGGCGGCGTGGGTGCTCATGACCGAGCCGTCGGTCGAGGCTCCGCGGCCGACCATGATGACCGTGCAGGCCTCCGACGCCTCGTCCAGGGCGGCGGGCGCGGTCGGGCTAGGCCCGAGGTCCAGGCTCAGCCCACCCGCGAAAAGGAGGACGGCGGCGACGGCCAGAATGCCAAGGGCCCTTTTCTTCTCGAACATCTTGAACACCTCCCGGGGCGGCTTGGCGGGCCGGTCCCCGTTAATTCATGACGACGGCGCCCGCCGCGGCCTTGGCCGGGTCGCCGAGATAGCGGCCGACGCCGTTCTTGACGACGTCCGCGTAGCGGGGGACACCCCTGACGACGATGGGCCGGGCCGCGGTTTTTTTGGAAAACTGACGGAATATCTCGAGAGACACGGACATGTGTTGCCCGACCCTCTTCTCGAGCGGCCAGCCGGTCTCGTCGTAGGGGACAAAGAGCTTTTTCTTCTTGGACAGGCTGAGCAGGAACGGGTCCTTGCCGTCGAGGAAGAGCCTCGTCGTCTTCGGTCCGGTGGGCTGGTCGAGGAAGGGGAGGGGCGCCTCGAGAAGGAAAGGCATGGCGTCCGAGTAGTCCCCGATCTCCCGGTGGGACAGGCCGCGGAAACCGGCCGGCGACGGCTCGACGTGGTTTTCGAATCCCTCCATGGCCTTGACCGTAAGCGAGGCCAGGGTGGCGATCTTGACCGACTTTTCCGGGGCGACGATACAATTCGTCACCGGGAACATCGTCTCCGCGCCGTGGATGTCGATGGCCACGTCGATCCTCTCCCGGCGAATGAGCTCCATGGCCCCGAAGGTCACGCGCTCCATGAGCGGGCCGTCCGCCCGTCCCGGCCATGTCCGGTTGGTGTTGCGAACGTCGATGAAGGAGAGGAGCTGGCGGTCCGGGTAATGGATGTAGACGTCCGGGTCGGGCCACTGGTCGAGCGGGGAGGCGTCCCGGTTGCCGAAGCGGAACCGGCGCGAGCCCCAGTCGGTCGGGACATCGAAATAGAGCGGGTAGCCGTCGCCCGGGCGCGTGTTGCGGCTGCCGCTGTTGTTGAAGAACGGGATGATGTAGAGGGTCCCCTTATCGACGACGGCGTTCTCGATAAAGACGAGGGCGGCGAGCATGCCCTCGGGTTCGTTCGAGTGGGTGTTGGCTATGATCAAAGCCTTGCCGCCGGGCTCTTTCCCCTGAAGGACGAAAATGGACGTGTCGCCGGCCGTGCCCTTGAGCCGCGGAGAGAAATCGCTCAGCCGGAGGACCGCGGTCACGCCCGGGCCCTTGATGATCGGGACGTCGTGATGCCGATGATGGTAAAGCGGCAGGCCGCCCCAGAAAACGAGGCCGAGGAAAGCTCCCGCCAGAATGGCCTTGAGAAGGAATTCCCTCTTCATGCCGTCGTTCGTCATTTCATCCTCATGAGCCGCAGGAGGAGCGGGATCATGACCAGGAGGTAGAGGACGAGGTCGTCCCGGCTCTTCTTCTCCCGGACGAAGTTCCAGCCCAAGAGGACGAGCACGAAGGCCGTGATGACGTAATAGGCGATCATGATCATCGGTGTGCCTTTCGCCTCGCTACATGCTCCATTTGACCAGGAAGGTCAGCTTCGAGCTGAAGATGACCATGGCCATGCCCGCGGCGGTGATGACCAGCCAGGGGATCCAGGTCGCTTTGAGGAACTCCTTGTACGAGCCGTCATAGCCGGAGACCATGTTGCTCAGGCGGCCGATGAGGGCGGTCGGCGGCAGGCCGTCGCCGAGGGGCCAGAGAAAGCTCAACCCGGCGATGACGACCGTCGCATGGAAGCCGATCGAGTCCAGGAACCAGATCAGCGGAATGCCGATGATCGCCGCCCCGCCGTAGGTCAAGATGCCCTCGGAGAAGGGGATGATGACCGGCAGGAGGAAGAAGAGGAGGACGAGAGGCGTCGAGATGACGGCGAAGGACAAAAGGCCGCGGACGCCGGTCACGGTCATGATCTGTTGGAGCATGCCGACGACGACCATGGTCGCGAGAAGAGGCAAGAGCCTTTTCAGCGTGTCGCTTGCCAGCGTCAGGAAAGCGATCTTTTTCGGGCTGAGGAAAAACGCCACCGTGCCGGCGACGGCGAACTCGAGGGACAGGCCGAAGATCGGCGCGGCGAAGGGCCAGGCCCGATAGGCGACGACCAGACCGAAAAAGACGGCGAAAGGCAGGAGGACCCGCCACCAGGTCATGCCCTTCGGCGGCTCGGGCAGTTCAAGGGGTCCGGCCGCGGCCCCCGGGACCTTCTTCCAGCCAAGGACGAGGACGGTGAACGTGCCCAGGATGAGGACGGGGATGCCCAGGGTGAACTCGAAGCCGACATAGGGAATGGCCGTTCCCGCGCAGAGGATCATAGCCCAGATGTTGACGGGCGGCGCGGCCGCGCTCAGGCCGGCCACGATAAAAAGGATGGCGGCCACCTTCTTGCGGGGGACGCCCAGGCGGCCGAGAGCCATGGCCACCGGGGCTCCGACGACGAGAAGCGAAACGCTCCCCGCGCCGGTCAACGCGCCGGGGATGAGGACGATGACCATCAAGACGAGCAGGACGAGGGCCCTGTTCCTGCCGAAGACGCGGAGAGTCGCCCGGACGACGTAGACGACGCCGCCCGATTCGTCGACGATGGTCATGAAGAGCGTCGCCGTGAAGAAGACGAGGATGACATCGAGGTAGGTGAAAGATCCCTCGACGAGGTGGCGCCCGAGATCGCCGATGGGAGGCGTTTTGAGGAAGGCGCCGGCGAGGCCCCCGGCCAGGGCCGAGGCGAAGATGCTCAGCTCGACGGATAGCTTGGCGGCGGCCTTGGCCGCGACGTAGGCGGCGATCATGACCGCGAGTATTATCAAGATCTGTGTCGTCATGAGGATCGTCCAGCATCTTACCCGAATTCGAGCAGTTCGGTCAACTTATAGACAAACTCCGGCGATTCGGCTAAGATATTTTTTGGAAAGGGGTCGAAAGGAGTTTCGACCTATGCGCGCATCAAGGCCTCCCGTTCGGGAGGAAATTTCCCACCACTGTCTCTTTCCGGTACAATACGTTCCTATTCAGAGGAGGACATCCATGCGGCATTCCGCTTTCACCAAACTCCTGGTCGTGTTGAGCCTGGCCGGGTTCATCGCCGGCGCGGGCGCGCCGGGCCTCAGGGCCCAGTGGTATGGCCGGAACAAGGTTCAATATCGGAAGTTCGACTTCAAGATCATGAAGACGCGGCACTACGACATTTATTTCTACCTCCAGGACGAACAGACGGTCAAACTCGCGGCCCTCATGGCCGAACGCTGGTATGCGCGCTACGCCCGGATATTCAACCATGAGATCAAGGGCCGCCAGGCGCTCATCCTCTACGGGAGCGGTCCGGAATTCCAGCAGACGACCGTCATCAATGAGGTCCTGGGCGAAGGCACGGGCGGCGTCACCGAGTCGTTCAAGCGCCGGATCGTCCTGCCCTACGGGGCCTCGCTCGCCGAAACCGACCATGTCATCGGGCACGAGCTTGTTCACGCCTTCCAGTACGACATCATGGCCCAGGGCCACTCCGACCAGGCTCGGGGGAACGAGATGGGCCTCCGCATTCCGCTCTGGTTCATCGAAGGCATGGCCGAGTATCTCTCCATCGGCCCGGTCGATCCGAACACCTCGATGTGGATGCGGGATGCCGTCCGCCGCAAGCAGTTGCCGCAGATCAACAAGCTCGAAAACTCCTACAAGTATTTCCCCTACCGCTGGGGCCAGGCCGTGTGGGCTTACATCGCCGGACGCTGGGGGGACGAAGTCATCGGCAAGATGATGAAATCGGTCGGCCGCACCGGGGACTACGAGGTCATCCTGGAGGGCATGCTCGGCATCAAGCTCAAGCAGCTCTCGGCCGACTGGCATAAATCGATGCAGGACGCCTACAATCCGATCCTCGAAAAGACCATGGCGCCCGACACGTTCGCCAAGGCGTTGTTCAAGGGCGTGGAGTCCAATCCCTATAACATCGCGCCGTCCATCAGCCCCGACGGCAAAGACCTCGTTTTCCTTTCGACCCGGGACATGTTCTCGATCGACCTTTACCTAGCGGATGCCGACACCGGCAAGATCAGGCGGAAGATCATTTCGACGGCTGTGGATCCCCATTTCGAGAGCATCCAGTTCATCAAGTCCTCCGGCTCCTGGGACGCCCGGGGCGAGAAATTCGTCTTCGGCGGCGTGGCCCAGGGCCACCCGCTCCTGATCATCCTGGACATGAAGAAGGATAAGATCGAGCGGGAGATCCCCTTCCACGAGCTGGCCGAGATCATCAGCCCGGCCTGGTCGCCGGATGGCCGCTACGTCACGTTCACCGCCCTGACCGGCGGGGTCTCGGACCTCTTCATCTACGACCTCAAGGAAAACGTCCTCAAGCAGATGACCCGGGACGTTTTCGGCGACCTCCAGCCGGTCTGGTCGCCCGACGGCAAGACCATCGCCTTCGTCACCGAGCGGTTCTCGGGCAACCTCGACTGGGTCGATATCGGGAACTACGAGCTGGCCCTGCTCGACGTCGAATCGGGCCGGATCCAGAAGCTCCTGGGCTTCCCCAACGGCAAGAACATCAACCCCCAATGGACCGCGGACTCGAAGGGGCTCTATTTCCTTTCGGACCAGAACGGCAAGACCGACCTCTACCGGATCGATATCGCTACGGGCAAGCTTTTCGAGGTCACGAACATGAACACGGGGATCAGCGGCATCACCGATCTCAGCCCGGCCATATCGGTCGCCCTGAACACCGGCCGGGTCGTCTTTTCCGGCTACCAGGACGGTTACTACACGGTCTATTCGATCGACGACGCGAAGACCCTCGAGGGGCAGTCCTTCCTGGCCCAGTTCGAGCGCAACCCGGCCCTCCTGCCGCCGCGCGCGGAATCCGAGGGCGCGCTCCTCGGTCTCCTCAAAAACCCGCTCTTCGGCCTGCCCAAGGACACGAACTTCGCCATCTCCCCCTATAAGCCCAAACTGGCCCTGGACTATGTTTCGCCGGCGTCCATCGGCGTTGGGGCCGATCGTTACGGGACCTACGCCGCGGGCGGCGTCTCAGCGTTCTGGAGCGACATGCTCGGCACCCAGACGATCGTCACGAGCGCGTACACCGGGTCGCAGATCGTCGACACGTCCGGCGTCCTGGCCTACCTCAACAACAAGGGACGCTTCAACTGGGGCTCGGCGGCCCAGCGGATCGTCTACCCTTATCCTTATTACTATCTGTACGAGGACGACTTCGCGGGAGAGCCCGCGGTCTATGAGGTGCGGGATATCTACCGGCTCATCAACTACGACTTCTCCGTCTTTGGGTCCTATCCTTTCAGCCAGGTCAGCCGGGTTTCGCTGAGCGCGGGCTACCGCGTCCAGGATTTCAGGCGGACACTCTACACACGGATCTACTCCTTGGCCAGCGGCGGCCTGATCGCCTACGAAAAAACAAAGGTGCCGACGCCCCCGGCGCTGTCCTTCGGCTACCTGACGGCGGGTTATTATTATGACACCGGGATATTCGGGGCGACGAGCCCGATCCTCGGCCAGAATATCGGCCTGGCCTTATCGCCGGCCATCGGAAGCATCAACTTTATGACGGTCTCGGCGGATTTCCGCAAGTATTTCATGCCGCTGAGGCCGTTCACCTTGGCCTTCCGTGCCCTTCACCTGGGGCGCTATGGGAAGGACGCCGAGGACGACCGTTTCTATCCCCTTTATATCGCCTACTGGGACCTTGTCCGCGGCTACGAATCGTTCTCCAACGCGGAGCTGAGCTATTACCAATCGAATCCGGACAAGGCCTTCGATCCCAACCGGCTCTATGGCAGTAAGATGCTCATGGGGAACGTGGAATTGCGCTTTCCCCTGCTCGGTCTCCTGGGCATCGGCAAGGGCTATTTCGGCGCCTGGCCCCTCGAATTCTTCGGTTTCTTCGACTGGGGCGTCGCCTACGCCCAGAACCCGGGTTATTGGTGGGGCGGGGCGACCCCGGAGGACGTCAAGCCCACGTTCTTAGGAGGCAACCGGAAGCCCCTCAGCAGCGCCGGTATCGGCGTGAGGACGAACCTCTTCGGCTATCTCATCCTTGGGTTGAACTACGTCTATCCGATCGACCGGCCGGCCCGCGGCTGGCATCTCCAGCTGAGCATCAGCCCGGGATTCTAAGGTCTTTTCGGGATCCAGGGGACGAAGGCGCTCGTTCTGCGGGCGTAGGCTTTGAACTCCGGGTTCCCGGCGTACTTTTTCTCGAGCAGGGGGATACCGGAGACCCGCACGAGCAGGAACGTGATCAGGACCGGGCTCACGACCGTCAGCCAGCCGTAAGGCACCTCGATGGCTACGAGGAAGATTCCCCACCACATCAGCGACTCGCCGAAATAATTCGGATGACGGCTGAATCTCCAAAGGCCCCGATCCATGATCTTGCCGCGGTTCGTCGCGTTGCGCTTGAAGCGGGCCAATTGGGCATCCCCGACGGCCTCGAAGAAGAATCCGGCGCCCCAGACGAGGAAGCCGATGAACCAAGCGCCGCCATCCACGATCACGGCCGGATTATACGGTTCGGAGTTGACGAGAATGACGGGGGAGGAGATGACGAGCAGGAACAGACCCTGGAGCAGGAAGACCTGGAGGTAGCTCCGCCAGAGGAACGAACGGCCCCACTTCCGACGCCATTCGGCGTAGCGGGGGTCTTCGCCGCGCTTCCTGTTCCGGACGAGGATATGGACGGCCAGCCGCGCGCCCCAGACGACGACGAGCACCGAGACGAGGAGTGGCGTGAAGGGGACCCCTCTCCTGGGGAAGGTGACGATCGCGACCAGGACGAACCCGAGGCCCCAGGCGATGTCGGCGACGGAGTTGTCCTTTTTGATCAGGGCAACGACGAACGAGGCCGTCATATAGATGGCGATAACCGCCCCGCATCTCGCGAGTTCGTTAAGGAAATCGGCCATGTTCGGCCTCCCGGGCCTCCCGGCCCTCTCCCGTTCCCGCGGGCGAGGACTATTCGAAGGTCAAGGCGATCCCGACGACGCCAATCCCGTTGTGGACGCCGACGACGGGGGAAACCTCCGAGATGAATGCGGCCTTTTTGCCGAGCATCTCCTCCAAAGCGTCTGCGTAGCGCAGGGCCCGGAATGGGTTCTGGGCATGGACGAGGCCGTAGTTCCAGATGCGCCGTCCTTCCGCCGCCTTGGCGATGAGGCCGAGGATCTTCTTCATGTTCCGACGCCGGCTGAACGATTTGCCCAGGATGGCCGCCTTACCGTCCGCGTCGAGGGTGACGATGGGCTTGATGTTGAGGGCCGCGGCCATGAGCCCCGTGAGCGGGCTGACCCGTCCGCCGCGGACCATGTATTTCAGGGTACGGATGTCGACCCAGAGCTTTGTTTTCTCGACCCAGCGTTCGGCCTCGGAAGAGATCTCCTCGAACGTCCGGCCGGCCCGGACGGCCTCGGCAACCCGGAGGACGATCAGCGCCTCGGAGACGGACAGGTGCCGGGAATCGACGATCGCGATCCGGGCCGGCTCGAGCCCGAGGGCCTCCCGGGCCTTGAGGAACTGCGCATAGACCCCGGTCAGGCCGCCGGAGATGGTCACGGCGATGACGGAATCGTAATGCCCGGCCAAAAATTCGAGGGCCCGCTGAACGTTGGCTTGGGGCGGCTGGGCGCTCGTCGGCATCTCGCGGCGGGATTTCAGGAGGTCGTAGAACTGGCCGGGGGTAATGGTCACCTTGTCAAGAAAGAGGCTCTCGCCGAAGAACAAGTTGAAGGGGAGGAGATGAATCTGATGGCCGTCGAGGACGCTCTGCGGCAGGTCGCAGGACGAATCGGTCAGCACGGCGATCGGGGCCTTGCGCTCGTGGGCGGCTTCGTACTGACGGAGCATGTCATCGGCCTTGATGTCCTGGATCGTCCCATGCCGCTGGAGTTCGTGGAATAAGTCCGCAGGCGCGTCGGTGTGGACGTGGATACGGAGCTTGGAGGGGGAGCCGGCGACGATGGCCGACTCGCCCGACCGCCGGACCAGGTCATGGACGGCCTCGATATCGAGATCCTCGCCGACGAGCAGGGCTTCCGAACAATATCTTTTCGTCAACGTCGACCGGGTGACGGGGACGTCGCGGGGTTGTGGAAGGCTCGCGGCGTCCTCTCGCAGGACGGCCTTGATGTCGCCCCTCTTGATGAAGGCGACGACGCCCTCGAGGAAGTCGAAGAACCCCCTGGCCCCGGCGTCGACGACACCGGCCTCGGCCAGCACGGCCAATTTCTTGGGCGTGTCTTTCAAGGATCTCTCGGCGATATGGAGGGAGTAGGAGAGCAGCTCGACGAAATCGCTCATCTTCAAACGCTGCTCGTAGAGGGCTTCGGCCCAGTCGTTTATCAGGGTGATCATCGTACCTTCGACGGGCGTCAGGATGGCCCGGCGGGCGTACTGGACGGCCCTGCGGACGCCCTCGGCGAAGCGATGGGACGTCAGAAGACGTTCGTCGCGGATCTCCTGGCTCAGGCCGTAGAGGAACTGGGCGAAGATCAGGCCCGAGTTGCCGCGGGCCCCGAGCAGGGCGGCGTCGGCGATCGATCCCAGGGTGACGTTGGCCGACCTCGAGGCCCGGGCCCCTTCGGCGATGGACCGCATCGTCGAGGCCAGGTTGGTCCCGGTGTCGGAATCGGGCACGGGAAAGACGTTGATCTTGTTGAGGTAAACCTGGTCGCGAATGACCGCCTGTCCGCCGGCGAGGAAGGCGTAGTAGAGTCTGTTGCCGTCGAGGTAGCGGATCTTCATGGCGACGCGGCTCTTCACGATCCTCGACTATTATATCACTTCGGGGGCTCAGAGTTCCTTGAGATAAACGTTCCGGAAAAAGGGAGGGGACTGACTGTCGTGGTTTTGGAGGCCGATATACCCCTCGGAAGAGATGTCCTTGACCTTGCCGCCCGGATGGGCTTCCCAATCCATGACCGGCTTGCCGTTCAGCTCGATCTTGAGGCGCATGCCCTTGAATTCGATCTTGAAGTGGTTCCATTCGCCCGTGGGCAGGGAAGCCAGGGCCTTGGGAGCTTCGATGTCGTAAGCGGCCCCGGTGTGATGGATGCCCGTCGATTGATCGTCGATCTGGATCTCGATCGAGTGATAGATATAGTCGTCGCTCACCGGGACGGAGGGTACGCGTAGGAAGATGCCCGAGTTCGTCGTCTCGGTCGAGCATTTGAAATCGCACTCGAGGACGAAGTCCTTGACCTTTTTCGAGTACCAGAGGAGACCCATGCCGCCCTGGCCCTTGAGGACCCCCGTCTTCGGATCGCATTCGAAGTAGCCCGGTCCGTAGTGGTTCCAGCCGTGCTTCTCGTAGCGGCCGCCGGAGCGCCCGAGGATCTGATCGTAGCCCTCGTAATAGGTCACGCTCTTGACGTAGGCGATGCTCTTGCGGAAGGCGGGCATGGGGTCGCCGACCTCGGACTCGTTCTCGTACTCCATCGTCAGGTAGCCGTCATAGTCCTGGAGGGTCAGCTCGGCCAGGAGGTCGCGGATCATCCCTTTGCCGGCGCCCCAGGGAACGTCGTCGACGCCCTTGGCCGTGCCGAAATCGCTGCGGTCCTTGAGGTGGACGTCGAGGATACGGCCCTGAAGAAGCTTGAGGGCCTCGCGCGGGTCGGTCAGGCCCCGCATCCAGTGGCCGGTGTCGGCGCAGGAGCCGATGCGCGGGTCCTTGCCGTCGACGTGGCTGAAAACCGTCTCGGGCAGGTTGTACTTCGAGGGCGCCGGGTGGTTGTGGATGGCGATCTTGATGTTGTATTCCTTGACCAGCTTCTCGAGCAGGGTGAAGTCGTCGTCGGCCGGTTCGCAGACGACGACGCGGATGCCCATCTTGCGGGCGAAATCGAAGACCTTGCGCATGCTGTCTTCGGTCTTGCCGATCTCGACGACGCCGTAGCCGTAGAGCGTGACGCCGGCCGCCTTGAGGGCGTCCTTGGCGAAGACCACCTGTTCGGCGGTCATTTTTTCATCGAAGCGGGCGCCGGGGAACTCGGCCGCGAGGGCTTGGCCGGGAAAAGCTTCGACCGCGGCGACACCCAGTTCCTTGAGCATCCGGAGCGTCTCGACGAAGGTGAACTTGCGGAACGTCCAGGCCTCCGAGGCGAAGGGGAATTGTTTGATACGAACGCCCGCGTAGTCCGTCGCGGCGACGGCCTTCTGGAGCTCGGGCGAGATGTGCCGGATCTGTGGAGCGGCCGTGCAGGCCGGACCGGTGGCCGCGGCGGCAATGACGATCAAAGCGAGAATGGCGATCGTGCGTTTCATGGGATCTCCTTCGTTCGTGTTCATTTCGATATTGGGTTCCACTTCCCCCTGGCCACGGGAGGGACGTACTCGTCCAGGCCTTTGATCGGGAAGGCGAGGGTCCGGCCCAGTTCGGCGCTCCGGTAGGCGGCCATGAGGAGCTCGGCGACGGCCACGCCGTCGGAAAAATTCTCCTCCGGCCGGACGCCGCGGAGGAATGACTGGACCATGTGCCGGTTCTCGGCGATGTAACCGTATTCGCCGGCTTCGTCGGCGACGATGGGCATCAGCCCGATCTCGGCGTTCTGCTTCTCGACGAGGTCCTCTCCGGCCTTGCCTTTGACCTCGCGGCTGAAGAAGACCTTGAGTCCGGAGTCGAGCGTGTTGATCTGGAGGGCGTACTCGGGGCCGAGAAGCTCCATGCTCAGCCGGAGGCCCGCCCCGACGTAGCACCAGCTCGTCGTCGTCTCGACGACGAGGATCTTGCCGGCCTTGTTCTTGAATTCGACGAGCGACCGGGCGAAGTCCTCGGCGGGGCGCTTGAGATAATCGGTCTTGCCGCCGCTGTTTTTGGCGAGGATGGCGGCGTATTTGGGCTCCTGCCACTTCAGGCAGTTGGTGTAGGCGGTGACGCTCACCGGGGTCAGGACGTCGCGGGGGGCGCCGGGCGGGGTCAGCATGAACCGGGCTTCCTCGACCGAATGGCACATCATGTCGT